>NZ_JAWLNX010000008.1:0-291561 GCF_035320975.1 Saccharopolyspora mangrovi
CAACAACCCACGGTTGTTGTGAACAGAATATTGTGTCAACGCAGATTGACGCCCAGAGATTTCCCGCCTGCGGGTGGGTTCAGGGTTGTCGGTGGCGATGGCGGGGAGGGTCCGCCCGGTCCCATTCCGAACCCGGTAGCTAAGCTCCCCAGCGCTGATGGTACTGCACTCGCTAGGGTGTGGGAGAGTAAGACACCGCCGACACATACCTTACGAAGCGGGGCAGGTTAGATCCGATCAGGATCAACCTGCCCCGCTTTTTGTTGTTGAGAAATGGAACTGCGCGCACGTAGCCTCGGTGCATGAGCGGTGTTCGGATCTTGGTGTTGCAGCCGTCGCGTTCTGATCCTCCGGGCGCCTTGGGCGACTGGCTGACCGGCGCCGGCGCCGAACTCGACGTCGTTCTGCCGGCGGAGCGAGAGCTCCCGGCTCTGGACGACTACGACGCACTGGTCGTGCTCGGCGGTGAGATGGGCGCCTACGACGACATCGACTTCCCGTGGCTGGCTGATGTGCGGCAGGTGCTGAGCGGTGCGGTGGCCAAGCGGGTGCCGGTGCTGGCGATCTGCTTGGGGGCGCAGCTGCTCGCCGCGGCGACCGGTGGCCAGGTCCGGAAGATCCGGAATGGACCGGAGGTCGGCACCCTGCTGGTGGCCAAGCGGGACTCGGCCGCTGAGGATCCGCTGCTCGGCCCGCTGCCGCTGACTCCCGACGTGCTCCAGTTCCACAACGACGAGTTCAGCCTCCCTCCGGCGGCGCAGCTCCTCGCGTCGTCTCCGAAGTGCGACAACCAGGCCTTCCGGTTGGGGGAGTGCGCCTACGGCCTGCAGTTCCACATCGAGACCTCGCCGGACGTCGTGTTGGAGTGGGCGCGGATGTCGCCGGAGATGGCGGACACGGCGCGTCCAGGTCAGCTCGATCCCGAGCACCTCGCGGAGTTCCACGCCGATCTCGCGGAGACGTGGCAGCCGGTGGCGGAGCGCTTCGTGCGCATCGTCGCCACCCCGCCGGAAGAGCGGAAGGCGAGCAGGTTCCTCCCGCTGGCGTGACCTCGCGCAGGTGGGTCCACGGAGGAGTTCTCAGCGGGCTACGGTTCGGTCATGGCCAACAGCAACTCGTCGAGGTCTGGTTCGGTGCCGTCGACGGCCCGGTACGGGTTCAGCGACGCTGAACGCTCCGAGGAGCAGTTGAGACGAGCGGGCTGGTGGTCGGATCGCGGTCCTGGTGACGCCGAGCCGGTGGTGGCCGCGTTGTCGCGCACCCCCGATCCGGATCTGGCATTGCACTCGCTGGACCGGCTTCACGAGTCGGACCCGGAGGAGTGGACCCGGCTGGCCGAGGCGCTGAGGCAGGACGTCGGGCTCCGCGGTCGCTTGTTCAGCGTTCTCGGTGATTCCACCGCTTTCGCCGATCACCTGGTTGCGCACCCGGGTGACTGGGTTCGCCTGACTTCGGACGCGACACCGCCGGAGACGATCGACGAGTGGGCCGCCGCCCTGCTGGAGGCGGTGGGCGCCGAGTGTGACGGCGAGCCGGGTACGGAGGGCGGCCCGGTCGCGAAGCTGCACGGACCGGAAGCAGTGCGCGCGCTGCGCGCCGCCTACCGGGCGCTGCTGCTGGACGTCGCGGCCCGTGACATGGGCAGCATCGCCGAACCCGGTCTGCCGACCGTGCCGTACGACGAGATCGCGGAGATGCTCTCCGACATGGCCGTCGCGGCGCTCAAGGCGGCGCTGTCGGTGGCGGTGGCGGAGCTGCGCAGCGCCGGAATCGAGCAGGTGCCGCGGCTTTCGGTCATCGCGATGGGCAAGTGCGGTGGCCGGGAGCTGAACTACGTCAGCGACGTCGACGTCGTGTTCGTCGCCGACAGCGAGGCCGATGTCGCCGTGGGAACCCGCTTGGCGAGCTTGATGATGCGGATCGTCGGGCCCGCGTTCTTCGAGATCGACGCCAACCTGCGCCCGGAGGGCAAGGCGGGTGCGCTGGTCCGCACCCTCGACGGGCACCTGAACTACTACCGCCGCTGGGCCCGGACCTGGGAGTTCCAGGCGTTGCTGAAGGCGCGCCCGGTGGCCGGCGATGCCGAGCTGGGGCTGCGCTACCTGAACGCGGTGCGGCCGATGGTCTGGACGGCGGCCGAGCGCGACAACTTCGTGGCGGACGTGCGGTCGATGCGCCGCAGGGTCGAGGAGCACGTGCCGTCGGACCTGGCCGAGCGGGAGTTGAAGCTGGGGCGCGGTGGGCTGCGGGACGTGGAGTTCGCGGTGCAGCTGCTGCAGATGGTGCACGGGCGCAGCGATGAGTCGCTGCGCTCTTCGTCCACTTTGGAGGCCCTGCGGGCGCTCGGCGACGGTGGTTTCGTGGGGCGGGCCGACGCCGCCGATCTCATCGATTCCTACCGGTTCTTGCGGACCGTCGAGCACCGCCTGCAGCTGCGCCAGCTGCGGCGCACCCACCTGTTCCCGGAGTTCGACGACGCCGAGGCGTTGGGCGTGCTGGGCCGGGCGGTCGGGTTCCGCTCCAGCGGCCGCAACACGGCTGTTCAGGCGCTGGTCGCCGAGTTCCGCAGGCACGCCAAGCGGGTTCGGCGGCTGCACGAGAAGCTGTTCTACCGCCCGCTGCTGGAGGCGGTGGCGAAGGTGCCGACCGAGGCGATGCGGCTGACGACCTCGGCAGCAGCCGAGCGGCTGGCGGCGCTGGGCTACACCTCGCCGCAGGGCGCGCTGCGGCACATCGAGGCGTTGACCGCGGGTGTGTCGCGCCGCGCGAGCATCCAGGGCGCGCTGCTGCCGGTGCTGCTGGACCTGCTGGGCAACACCCCGGATCCGGACGGCGGCCTGCTGGCCTACCGCAAGGTCTCCGAGGCGTTGGCCGAAACTCCCTGGTACCTGAGGTTGTTGCGGGACGAGGGTGTCGTCGCCGAACGGCTCGCGCAGCTGCTGGGCACCTCGAAGCTGGTGCCGGAGCTGCTGATCCGCGCACCCGAGGTGCTGCGGCTGCTGGCCGACACGCCCGCGCTGGCCGAACGGGGTTCGCAGGAGGCGGCGACCTCGCTGCGCAGCACGGTCGGCCGCTACACCGATCCGCAGCGAGCTGCTGCGGCGGCGCGTTCGCTGCGGCGACACGAGCTGCTGCGGATAGCCAGCGCGGATCTGCTGGGCCTGGTGGAGCTCGGCACCGTGTGCCAGGCGCTGTCGAACATCTGGGTCGCGGTGCTGGAGTCCGCGCTGGACGTGTCCGTCCGCGACACCGCCTCGCGCTGGGAAGGAGAGGTGCCGGCCAGGCTCGCGGTGATCGGGATGGGCAGGCTGGGCGGTGCGGAGCTCGGCTACGGCTCGGACGCCGACGTGATGTTCGTGTGCGAACCCATCGGCGACGCCGACGAGGCGACCGCGCTGAAGTTCGCCGGCACCGTGGTGGAGCAGGTCCGCAGGCTGCTGGGCGCGCCGAGCCAGGACCCGCCGCTGGAAGTCGACATCGACCTCCGCCCGGAGGGCAAGCAGGGAGCGCTGGTGCGGACGCTGGACTCCTACGTGTCGTACTACCAGCGCTGGGGCGAGGCGTGGGAGTTCCAGGCGCTGCTGCGGGCCCGGGCGGTGGCCGGTGACGCGGAGCTGGGGGAGCGGTTCTGCCGCGCCATCGACCCGATCCGCTACCCCGAGGGCGGGCTCGACGAGACCAAGGCGCGGGAGATCCGCCGGATCAAGGCGCGCGTGGACGCCGAGCGCCTGCCGCGCGGCGCCGATCCGGCGACGCACACCAAGCTCGGGCGGGGTGGTCTGGCCGACGTGGAGTGGACGGTTCAGCTGCTGCAGCTCCAGCACGCCCACGAGGTGCCGCAGTTGCGCACGACCTCGACGCTGGACGGTGTGCGCGCGGCGGCCGAGGCCGGGCTGCTCGGTGAATCCGATGCGCAGGAGCTCATCGACGCGTGGACGCTGGCGACGCGGTTCCGCAACGCGGTGATGCTGGTCCGCGGCAAGCCGGGCGACCAGTTGCCCAAGCACGCGCAGGAACGCGTCGCGGTGGCGGCCGCGCTGGGGTATTCGGCGGATGTCGACACCGGCGAGGTCGTCGACGACTACCTGCGGGTCACCCGCCGGGCCAGGAGCGTCGTCGAGCGGGTCTTCTACGAAGCGTGATTTCCGGAGTTGTTCGGTTCCGGTGACCGAGAACGGGACCCGGAATGAAGAGCAGAGGTGAGTCGGCCGGTCGAGTGGGCCGGACCTCGCCGGGCCGGAAACCCGCCGGTCGGCGGTCCCCCGGGGCGGGAATGGCTCCTTAACCTGATCAATGCACCGCGGTCGGGGATAAGGGGACTGGAAAATGTCCGAGGAGTTCGAGCTGCTCGTCGACCGGCAGGCGCTTTGCGGAACCAGCCCGCTTTGGATGTCCGCCCAGAATTGCGTGTATTGGGTTGATCTGCTGCGCCGCGAATTGCACACCTTCTACCGCGACACCGGTGTCGACGAGGTCCGCGTGCTGCCGGGCAAGGTCACCGCGCTGGCTGCGACGCGGCAGGGGCAGCTCGTCGCCGCCGCCGACGGCGGCTACTCCCGCGTGCACCTCGGTCGTTCCGGTCTGGAGCCGGTGGTGCAGGTGCGCAACGGCGATCGGATGAGCATCGGCGGCTGCGACCCGGCAGGCCGCTTCGTGGCCTGCACCCTGACCCACTCCTCCGAACTGCGGGCCAGCGGGTGCTACGTGCTGGAGGGCACCCGGGCCCGGCTGCTGGTGGACGGGCTGACCGCGCCCGGCGGGGTGGCGTGGAGCCCGGACGGGAGCCGGATGTACGTGGTCGACCTGCGCACCATCTGGATCTACGACTACGACGTGCAGCGCGCCCGCGCGTTCGCCGGCCGCAAGTGGGTGGTGTGCGCGGAGACGGAGGGCAACCCGGAGGGCATCGCGGTCGATTCGGACGGCTGCGCGTGGGTCGCGATGCACTGGTCGGGCCGCATACACCGCTACGCCCCCACCGGCGACCTGGAGACGGTGCTGTGGGCGCCGACGAGGCGGGTCACCGGCCTGGCCTTCGGCGGCTCGCGCCTGGAGGAGCTGTACGTGACCTCGGCCTGCTTCGGCTACGACGAACCGGCCTTCACCACGGACCCCTACGCAGGAGCCCTGCTGCGCTTCCGCCCCGGGGTCACCGGAACCCCGCTGACGCCCTGGCAGGGGATGTGATCATTGGCTATTAGCAGTGGCGGGCATGAACGACAAAACGGCCCGCCGGCGAACCGGCGGGCCGTTTTGGCTGGTCATCGACTCACACGTCGAAGTACAGCGAGAACTCGTGCGGGTGCGGGCGGAGGCGGATCGGGTCGATCTCCTCCTCGCGCTTCAACCGGATCCAGGTCTCGATCAGGTCCGGGGTGAACACGCCACCCTCGAGCAGGAAGTCGTGGTCGGCTTCCAGGTTGTCGATGGCCTCGGCCAGCGAGCTCGGGACGGTCGGCACGTTCTTGGCCTCTTCCGGCGGGAGCTCGTAGAGGTCCTTGTCGATCGGCTCGGCCGGCTCGATCTTGTTCTTGATGCCGTCCAGACCGGCCATCATCATCGCAGCGAACGCCAGGTACGGGTTGCCGGACGGGTCGGGGCAGCGGAACTCGACGCGCTTGGCCTTCGGGTTCGAGCCGGTGATCGGGATGCGCATGCAGGCGGAGCGGTTCCGCTGCGAGTACACCAGGTTCACCGGGGCCTCGAAGCCCGGGACCAGACGGTGGTAGGAGTTCACCGACGGGTTGGTGAAGGCCAGCAGCTTCGGGGCGTGGTGCAGGATGCCGCCGATGTAGTAGCGCGCGGTGTCCGACAGACCGGCGTAACCGGCCTCGTCGTAGAACAGCGGGCTGCCGTCCTTCCACAGCGACTGGTGGGTGTGCATGCCCGAACCGTTGTCCTCGAACAGCGGCTTCGGCATGAACGTCACGGTCTTGCCGTTGGCCCAGGCGGTGTTCTTGATGACGTACTTGAACAGCTGCAAGTCGTCCGCCGCGTGCAGCAGCGTGTTGAACTTGTAGTTGATCTCGGCCTGGCCGCCGGTGCCGACCTCGTGGTGCGCGCGCTCGATGGTGAAGCCCGAGTCCTGCAGCTGGGTCACCATCTTGTCGCGCAGGTCCGCGAAGTGGTCGTACGGCGAGACGGGGAAGTAGCCGCCCTTCATCCGGGTCTTGTAACCCCGGTTGCCGCCCTCCTCGTCGCGACCGGTGTTCCACCAGCCCTCGATCGAGTCGACCTCGGCGAAGGTCTTGTTGGGGGCCTCCCCGAACTTCACCGAGTCGAAGATGTAGAACTCGGCCTCGGCACCGAAGAACGCGGTGTCCGCAACGCCCGACTCGGCCAGGTACTGCTCGGCCTTGCGCGCGATGTTGCGCGGGTCGCGGCTGTAGGGCTCCAGCGTGAACGGGTCGTGCACGAAGAAGTTGAGGATCAGCGTCTTCTCTTCGCGGAACGGGTCCAGTCGCGCGGTGTACGGGTCCGGCAGCAGCAGCATGTCGGACTCGTGGATCGACTGGAAGCCGCGCACCGACGAGCCGTCGAAGGCGAGACCGTTGGTGAACGCGTCCTCGTCGAACGCACTGGCGGGCACCGTGAAGTGCTGCATGATGCCCGGCAGGTCGCAGAACCGGACATCGACGAACTTCACGTCCTCATCGGCGATGAAGCGGAGGACCTCGTCTGGATTCTTGAACAAGCTCGGTGGCTCCTTCACGCAGTCGTACAGCTCACCGGTGCCACGTCGATTGGTCGCCGCCGGCTCGAAGCTCACGGTATGTCACCGGTGTTGCCTCGGCGTCTCCTGAATGTTTCGCGGGCGTTAACTGCCACCTGAACGGGTGGCCCCGGTTACACTTCGCGGCCGAACCCGATGCTCCGCCCGGCCGGGCGCACCCGGTGCGTACCCTGGATGACGTGCGAAATGTCCTCGGCTCGTGGCTGGATGGCCCGAAAAGCGCATTGAACCACGCGCGTGACCAGGCCCATGAAAACCGGCCGGCGTACCGCGGCGAGAAGCTCGGGTTGCCCGAGACCGGACCCGGCTCGGCCGCCTCGCTGGGCAAGCGGCTGCTGGCGTTCGTGGTGGACCTCGTGCTCGCCGCGCTGATCACCGCCGCCTTCACCGCACCGGCCTACCCCGGCGACTGGAGCCTGCTGACCTGGCTGGTCATCACCGTGGTGCCCGTGTCGTTCTTCGGCGCGACCCCGGGCATGGCGCTGACCAAGATCTGGGTCGCGCGGGTGGACTCCACCAAGATGGTCGGCCCGCTGCGCGCCGTGCTGCGCGGCCTGCTCACCGTGCTGATCATCCCGGCCGTGATCTGGAACTTCGACGGCCGCTCGTGGCACGACCGGATCAGCGGCACCATCGTCCTGCGCCGCTGACCTGCGACGGAACTGAACGGGCCCCGGGAACTCGTTCCCGGGGCCCGCTTCGTCGATCGTGCCGCTGCGCACTACTTGGCGCGGCGCATCGCGCGCGAGACGTTGCGCATCTTCGCTCCCTGCGGGACCGGGCCCTTGGGCATCGCGTTGCCGCGGCTGGCCAGCGCCGACAAGCGGTTCTCGATGTTGTCGATCTGCGCCGGTCCGATGTTGCGCGGCAGCTTCATGATCCGCTGCTGCAACTTCGGCAGCGGGACCTGGCCTTCCTCGTTGCCCACGATCATCTCGTAGATCGGGGTGTCGCCGACCAGGCGCGCCACGCGCTTCTTCTCCTGCGCGACCAGGCTCTTCACCCGGGCCGGCGAGCCCTCGCCCACGAGCACGATGCCCGGGCGGCCGATGATCCGGTGCACCGCGTCGAGCTGCTGGGTGCCGGCCACCGCCTGGGCGACCACCCAGCGTCCGCGCAGGTTGTCCAGCGCCCAGCCGGCCGCACCGGGCTGCCCCTCGGCCTTGCGGAACACCGTCGACTGAACCCGGCGACCGAAGATGATCACGGCCGCGAGCAGGCCGAACGCCAGGCCCACCGGGAGGAACACCCAGTGCAGGCCCCAGATCATGCCCAGCAGGAAGACCACGACGGTCACACCGAGGAACGCCGCGAGCATCAGCGGCAGGAGGAGCTTGTCCTCCCGGCGCTGCATCTTGAACGCCTCGAAGATCTGCTTGACGCGGCCTACCGAAGCCTGACGTCGCTGTTTGGCCGCCTCTTTCTTAGCGGCCTTGTCCTGCTTGGCCATGCCCTTCAGGATACGGCTCTCCTTGTTGAGGTTGTAGGCGCGTCCTCGGTGGCGTGATCGAGATGTGTTCCGGTGAGTGGTGGGCCGAGTTCACCGACAGGACTCTGCGGTCTTTTTGCTCAGCGGTGCGGGTCGCGGAACCTGAGCGGCGCTGTGGACTCCGTGCGCCGCGGTCCAATACACGGCGTCACGGCGTGCTCGCCACAGCGCCGCTCAGAACCCGCGGCGATGCCAGTGCCCTAGGCGGGTGCTGAGAAAGCGACTCCGTCGCTTGCCTGACGAAAGAAGTGGGGCGCTCCTGTTCTGGAGCGCCCCCTCTTTCAGCGGTTGAGGAGGGTGCTGGCTTCTTGGGCTGCTGTGCCCGCTTCGGCCAGGTGGGCCATGTTGTCCGGTAGCGGCATGCCGCGGTGGACCGTGGCCTTGGCGAACAGGCGGCCCGCGCGGTAGCTGGAACGCACCAGCGGACCCGCCATCACACCGGGGAAGCCGATCTCCTCGGCGGCCTGGGTGTGCTCGACGAACTCCTCCGGCTTGACCCAGCGGTCCACCGGGTGGTGCCTCGCGCTCGGGCGCAGGTACTGGGTGATCGTGATGATGTCGCAGCCCGCGTCACGCAGGTCCTGCAGCGTCGGACGCACCTCGTCGGGGGTCTCGCCCATGCCCAGGATCAGGTTCGACTTGGTGACCAGACCCGCATCCCGCGCCATCGTGATCACCTCCAGCGACCGCTCGTAGCGGAAACCGGGCCGGATCCGCCGGAACACGCTGGGCACCGTCTCCAGGTTGTGCGCCAGCACCTCCGGCCGCGAACCGAACACCTCGGCCAGCTGGTCGGGCTCGGCGTTGAAGTCCGGGATGAGCAGCTCCACACCAGTGCCCGGGTTGAGCTCGTGGATCTGGCGGACCGTCTCGGCGTACAACCACGCCCCACCGTCGTCCAGGTCATCGCGGGCCACACCGGTGACCGTGGAATAGCGCAGACCCATCGCCTGCACCGACTCGGCGACCTTGCGCGGTTCGGAGGTGTCCAGCGCAGCAGGCTTGCCGGTGTCGATCTGGCAGAAGTCGCAGCGCCGGGTGCACTGGTCACCACCGATGAGGAAGGTGGCCTCGCGGTCTTCCCAGCACTCGAAGATGTTCGGGCAACCCGCCTCCTCGCAGACGGTGTGCAACCCCTCGCGCTTGACCAGGCCCTTGAGCTCCTTGTACTCAGGACCCATCCGCGCGCGGGTCTTGATCCACGACGGCTTCTTCTCGATCGGAGTCTGGCTGTTGCGGGCCTCCAACCGCAGCAGCTTGCGACCCTCAGGCGCCACAGTCACGCGCCCAGGCTACGCCTCCCACCCCCGGTGTTGGTCAAGGGTGTGCGGCTGATCAGCGAATATCTTCGCAGGTGGTGACCGCTGTCACCCAGTGCTCGGAAGCTGTGCGGAATGCTGCTCGCGGCGCTCCGGATCCGGGCACACTGCACAGCTGTCGAGCCCGCGCGCGGCTGAGTCCCGCACCTGCGCGGGTGCGGGACTCGCGGTGCCGCGACCGCGGATCGGTCAGAGGCTCGGGATGAGCTTGCGGAGCCGTCCGGGCCGGGTGTGCTGGTCCGGGGCCGGTGCCGCGCGCAAGAGCTGGAGGAACGCGCGGCCGACGCGAGCTTGGTCGCGCGGCGGTTCGTGGTCCTCCGCGAGGCCGGCAGCGACCGCGAGCATCCGGTGCTCGCGAGCGGTGGCCTCCTCCAGCGCCGGGTTGCCCGCGTGGACGTCCAGCGCGGCGCGCAGGCCCGGGTTGTCCCTGGCGGCGCGGCGCCACGCCTCGGTGACCGCTTCGACGCGGTCGCCGTGCGGTGCGTTCTCGGTGTCGGCCAGCGCGACCTCGACCCGCCCGGTCAGCTGCAACATCCACTTGTGGTGCAGCGCGGCGAGCAGCTCATCGGTGTCGCGGAACGGGCCTGGAACGGTTTCGAAGGCCGCTGAGAGGTCTCGACGAGCGCTGTCGAGGACCTCGGCCAACGCTTGTTGCCGCTGGTAGAAGTCGTTCCAACTCATGGCGCTCTCCAGGAATCGGGGATACCCCAGGTGCGCGACATACTGTCGGTATGTCGCTGTACCCACAGTAGCACGGCGTCGTACCGACGGTATGTCATAGGGTTGTGAACATGGCTACAGCTCGTCCCCGGCGTATCGAGTACTCGGAAACCACCAGGCAGGCCCTGGTGGATTCGGCCGTGGACCTGTTCACCGAGCACGGGTACTCGCAGACGTCGCTGGACGAGATCGCCAAGCGGGCGCGGGTTACCAAAGGCGCGCTGTACCACCACTTCGGCGGCAAGCAGGCGCTGTTCGAGGCGGCCTTCAGCGCCGTGGAAGCCGGTGTCGTCGCGCGCCTGTCGGAGGTCGTGTCGGACTCCGGCGATCCGTGGGAGGCCACCCGCTCCGGCCTCCGGGCGTTCCTCGAGGTCTGCCTGGAGCCCTCCTACCAGCGCATCGTCGTGCAGGACGGGCCCGCGGTGATGGGCTGGGACCGCTGGCGCGAAGCCGAGGAGGCCTACACCTTCGGCGTCCTGCGCGCGGTCGTGGCCAACCTGGTCTCCTCCGGCGAGATCGGTGACGACCTGCCGGTCGACGCGCTCGCGCGGATCATGTTCGGCGCCCTGTCGGCCGGTGCGACCGCGATCGCCGGGTCCGCCTCGCCGATCCAGGAGCGCGCCGACATCGCGGTGTGCGTCGAGCGCGTCCTCAACGGACTCCGGGTGTCGTGACCGCTACGGCGGGGCGAGGTCCGGACCACTAGCCTCGGAGACCGTGACAGAGAACTTCAAGTTGCGGATCTTCACCGAGCCCCAGCAGGGGGCCAGCTACGACGATTTGCTCCGCGTCGCCAAGCACGCCGAGGACACCGGCTACGACGCGTTCTTCCGCTCCGACCACTACTTGAAGATGGGGGAGGTCACCGGCGAGCCCGGCCCGACCGACGCCTGGGTGACGCTGGGCGGCCTCGCCCGCGAGACCAGCCGGCTGCGGCTGGGCACCCTGATGACGGCCGGGACCTTCCGGCTCCCCGGGCCGCTGGCGAT
This sequence comes from Saccharopolyspora mangrovi, assembly GCF_035320975.1. Classification (NCBI taxonomy): domain Bacteria; kingdom Bacillati; phylum Actinomycetota; class Actinomycetes; order Pseudonocardiales; family Pseudonocardiaceae; genus Saccharopolyspora; species Saccharopolyspora mangrovi. The sequence goes on from NZ_JAWLNX010000008.1 coordinate 11,251, forward strand.
CTCGGTGGCGCAGGTCGACCAGATGTCGGGCGGCCGCGTCGAGTTCGGTCTGGGCAGCGGCTGGTACGAGGAGGAGCACACCGCCTACGGCATCCCGTTCCCCTCGCTGAAGGAGCGGTTCGACCGCTACGCGGAGCAGCTGGAGATCATCACCGGGCTGTGGGACACCCCGGACGGTGAGACGTTCTCCTTCGACGGCAGCCACTACCAGCTCACCGACTCCCCGGCGCTGCCCAAGCCCGCGCAGCGGCCGCGTCCGCCGGTGCTCATCGGTGGCGGGGGCAAGAAGCGCACCCCGGAGCTGGCCGCGCGGTTCGCCGACGAGTTCAACCTGCCCTTCGTCGACGTCGACACCGCTGCCGCCCAGTTCGAGCGCGTCGACGCCGCCTGCCAGGCGATCGGCCGCGACGGCGGTGAGATCGTCCGGTCCGCGGCGATGGTGCTGTGCGTGGGCAAGGACGAGGGCGAAATCGCCCGCCGCGCCGAGGTCATCGGCCGCGAGGTCGACGAGCTGCGCACCAACGGCCTGGCCGGGACCCCGGCCGAGGTCGTCGACAAGATCGGTTCCTGGCGGGAGCGCACCGGAATCACCCGCCTCTACCTGCAGGTCCTCGACCTCGCCGACCTCGATCACCTCGACGTCGTCGCCGACCAGGTCGCCCCGCAGCTCTGAGCTGTCCCGCGGGGTGCGCAATTTCCGCTGGAACTGCGGGCCCCGCGGCAGTTCTGATCGCCCGTGATCAACTCACCAGAGGTCCCTTGGTGACGGGCGTTGTCGGAGCGGGATCAGCGGAGCTGGTCGGCGATGTCGGAGGCTGCGGTGAGCAGGACCAGGGCCGGGATGGTGGCGTTCGGGCGGAGGCGGTAGGAGCCGCGCTTGTCCTGCTCGACGAGGTTCGTCGCGGTGAGCGCCTTGAGGTGGTGGTAGAGGCGGCCCGTCGAACCGAGGCCGGCCGCCTCCTGCAGGGCGGTCGCCGGTTGCGGGCCCTCGGTGGCCAGGTGGCGGACGATCGCGGCGCGCGCCGGGTGCCCGAGCGCGGCCAGGACGTCGGTGCGCGGTCCGTCGGGGAGTTCGAGCACCCGTGCGGGGTCGACGTGGATGTTCCAGTTCAGCTCGGCGGGTTCGGCGAGGTGGCCCTCGTAGCGCAGGTGGCCGCCGCTGGGCTCGGCGGGCTCGGGCTCGGCGGAGCGTCCGGACTCCAGGGCGGCCACGCGGGCTTCGAGGGCTTCGACGCGCTGTTGCAAGTCCACGCGACGAGCTTGCCTCAGCCGCCCAGCGCCGCCACCAGCCGGTCCCGCCAACGCGCGTCGAGGAGCGCCAGCAGCAGCGGCAGTGCCGGATCGCCGGTGCTCAGCTGCTCGGGGCTGATGTCCCCGTGCGCCAGCAGCGCGCCCCAGCCGAGCGTTCCGTCCGCTCGACGAACCGAGATTCCGCTGGTCAGAACGCCGGGCAGGCTGCCGCCCTTGATGCCGACGCCGACCAGTCCCGGAGGCGGCGAGCTCGTCGGGCGCTCCAGGTGCTCGCGCGCGAGCCCGCCTTCGGCGCTGAGCGCGCGGTGCACCGCGGCCAACCGCTCCGCTGATCCGGCGGCCGTCGCCGACGCCCACGCCACCTGCGCGGGGTATCCGGGCGTGCCCGCCTGCAGCCGTCGCAGCACTTCCTGCCGCAGCGCGGGACCGTCGCGGTGGCGCCGTTCGAGCGCGAACCCCCACGCCTGCCGCGCGGCCACCGGAAGTCCTGCCGGGGGCGCGGTTTCGGGGAGCGCGAGGAACAGGTACTCCGCGCACAACGACCGCACGTCGGCGTCCGGCCAGCCGCGCACAGCCCCGGCGCGGGCCACTGCGTCGGCGCCGAGCCGATCGCGCAGCAGGTCCGGGGCGGCGCTGTCGCTGAACAGGATCATCGCCGCGACCACGTCGTCGAGAGGTACCCGGTGCTCGGGATCGGCCGCGTGGAGCCCGGTCTCGTCGAGGGGCACGCCGAGGTGGCGCAGGCTCGCGGGGTGCGTGCCGCCGTCGGTGGGCACGTAGTAGCGCTCCCAGTCCCCGACCCGCACCTGCTCGCGCGGGTCGAGCCGGCCTGCCGCGACGGCGTCGGCGTAGGCCGCCAGGTGCAGCACCTTGACCGCCGAGGCCAGCGGCTGCGTCACGTCGGCGCGATGGCTCAGGCGGGCGCCGCGACCGTCGTCGAGGACCAGGCCCAGTCCGTCGCGGTGGGCGGCGATCCAGGTCAGCCAGCCCTCGGGCGTGCTCAGGTCCGGCGGTGCGGCGAGGGCGGGGCGGGTCAGCAGCAGGGGAGCGGTGGCTCCGGCTGCGACGAGCAGGCTTCGGCGGGACAGCGACATGCCACTCCTCCAGTAGTCCGTATTTCCGGAATACTAGAGGAGTGGAGTCGGGTTTGTCAGCGCAAGCTCGGATCCAGCGCCAGCGTGACACCCGCGGCGGCGGGCTGGTCGCGGGGGATGTTGCGCTCGGTGAGTTCCAGCCGGCCGTCCAGCGCGTCCTGCACGGCCTGCTCCACCAGCGGGTACACCTCGTCGACCGGGACGTCGCGGCCCAGCTCGGCCGACAACGACGTGGTTCCGGCATCGGCGATGCCGCAGGGGATGATGCGGTCGAACTCGCTGAGGTCGGCGTTGCAGTTGAGCTCCAGGCCGTGCATCGTCACACCGCGCTGCACGCGGATGCCGATGGCGGCGATCTTGCGCTCCGGTCGGCCGTCCGCGGCGGGCAGCCACACGCCGCTGCGCCCCTCGACCCGGCCGGCTTCCAGACCGAGCTGGTCGCACACGTGGATCAGCGCCTGCTCCAGGCGGCGCACGTAGTCCACGACGTCGATCGGATCGGACAGCTGCACGATCGGGTAGCCGACGATCTGACCGGGACCGTGCCAGGTGATCTTGCCACCGCGATCGACGTCGATGACCGGCGTGCCGTCCGACGGGCGGTCTTCCGGCTGAGTCCGCTTGCCCGCCGTGTAGACCGACGGGTGCTCCAGCAGCAGCAGGGTGTCCGGGTTCTGGCCCTCGACGCGGCCGTCGGCCAGCTCGCGCTGCAGGTCCCAGGCGTCCAGGTAATCGATGGTTCCCAGGTGCCGCACGGTCATCGGCTCGGACGACGCGCGACAGGAAGAATTGGCACGACTCACGGCGTCAGGCTACGCCTCCTGAACAGCCTGGCAGCCGAAGGTCGGCTACTTCCCGGTAGCTGCGGCCAGGGCCGCGACGAGCGTCGGGTGCTGGAACGCGAAGCCGTTGGCCTCCAGCACCGTGGGCATCGCTCGCTGGCCGGTCAGCGCCGTGTCGGCCAGCTCGCCCATGCCGATCCGCAGCGCGAAACCCGGCACGATCCACGGCGCCGGACGTCCCAGCGCCTCGCCGAGCGCGCGGGTGAACTCGGCGTTGGTCACCGGCGCCGGTCCGGTCAGGTTCACCGGCCCCGAGATGTCGGGGTTCTCCAGCGCGAACCGGATCGCGGCCACCTCGTCGTCCAGCGAGATCCACGGCATGTACTGCGTCCCCGAACCGAGCCGACCGCCCAGCATCAGCGAGAACAGCGGCTTGAGCTTGCCGAGCAGACCGCCGGAAGGGGAGATCACCAGTCCGCTGCGCAGCAGCACCACCCGGGCTCCCGCGTCGGCGGCCGGTGCCGTCGCCGCCTCCCACCTCCGGCACAGCCCGGCCAGGAAGTCCGATCCTGACGGGGAGGACTCGGTGACCGGGTGCGACCCGGTGTCGCCGTAGTACCCGACCGCCGAGGCGTTGGCCAGCACCGGAACGCCGAAATCGGCGACCGCCTTCGCGATCACCTCGGTGGCCCGCACGCGCGCCCGCAGCAGGTGTCGCTTGCGCTCCGGGTTCCAGCGCTTGTCGCCGATGCCCGGACCGCTGAGGTTGACCACCGCGTCCGCGCCCTCCAGGGCGTCGGCGTCCAGCCGCCCGGCGTCGGGGTCCCACCCCCGCTCGTCAGGAGCGGCGGGCAGTCGGCGGACCAGCCGCACCACTTCGTGCTCGCCCTGGCGGAGCCCGGCCACCAGTGACGTACCGATCAATCCCGAGGAACCGGCGACGACGACGCGCATGCCCGGCATCGTCCCCCACCGGCTGAACGCACGCGAACCTATCGGACGCGAAAAAAGCGACCGCCCACCGAATCCGGTGAGCGGTCGCTCCTGCTCGAACGATCAGAGGCCGAGATCGGCCTCGAAGGCTCCTTCTTCCAGGCGCTGCTTGAGCGTGGTCAGGAAGCGGGCGGCGTCGGCGCCGTCGACCAGGCGGTGGTCGTAGGACAGCGCCAGGTACACCATCGAACGGATCGCGATCGTGTCGCCACCGTTCTCGTCGGCCACCACGACCGGGCGCTTGACGACCGTGCCGGTGCCCAGCATGCCCACCTGCGGCGGGTTCAGGATCGGCGTGTCGAACAGCGCGCCGCGGCTACCGGTGTTGGTGATGGTGAAAGTGCCACCGGAGAGCTCGTCAGGCTTGATCTTGTTGTTGCGGGTCCGCGCCGCCAGGTCGGCGATCTTGCGGGCCAGGCCGCCGAGGTTGAGGTCGCCGGCGTCGTGGATCACCGGCGAGACCAGGCCTCGCTCGGTGTCCACCGCGATCGAGAGGTGCTCGGCGCCGTGGTAGGTGACCGAGCTGTTCTCCTCGTCGATCGAGGCGTTGAGCTTCGGGTGCAGCTTCAGCGCCTCGGCCGCGGCCTTGGCGAAGAACGGCAGGAACGAGAGCTTGACGCCCTCGGACGCCTCGAAGCTGCCCTTGGCACGCTCGCGCAGCCGTGCGATGCGGGTGACGTCGACCTCGATCACCGTGGTCAGCTGCGCCGCGGTCTGCAGCGACTCGACCATGCGGCGGGCCAGCAGCTGCCGCAGGCGCGACATCTTCTGCGTGGTGCCGCGCAGCGCCTTGGCCTCCTCCGACGGCTCGACTGCGGTGGCCGGGGCCGGGCTCGCGGCGGCAGCGGCCGGGGCGGCCGGAGCCGTCTGGGCCGGGGCCTGCTCGGCGTCGATGGCCGCCTGGACGTCCTGCTTGCGGATCCGGCCGCCGACACCGCTGCCCTTGATCGAGGTCAGGTCGATGCCGTGCTCGTTGGCCAGCTTGCGCACCAGCGGAGTCACGTACGGAGCGCCACCGTTGTTCGCCGGCGCCTCTTCCTCTGCCGGGGCGGCCGGAGTCGACTGGGCCGGAGCGGCGGGCGCGGCGGGAGCCGGAGCAGCGGCGGCCGGGGCCGGAGCGGTCTGGGCCGGGGCCGACTGGGCCGGGGGCGCGGGCTCGGAAGCCGGAGCGGCGGGCGCGGAGGCGCCGGCCTCCCCGATCACGGCGAGCTTCGCGCCGACCTCGACGGTGTCGTCCTCACCTGCGGTGATCTCCAGCAGCGTGCCGGCGACCGGCGACGGGATCTCGGTGTCGACCTTGTCGGTGGAGACCTCCAGCAGCGGCTCGTCGACCTCGACGGACTCGCCGATCTGCTTGAGCCACCGGGTGATCGTGCCCTCGGCGACGCTCTCGCCCAGCGCGGGCATGGTCACGTCGGTGCCCTGCGCGCCACCGGCCGGGGCCGCGGCGGCGGAAGCCGGAGCAGATTCGGCGGCCGGAGCGGGAGCCTCGGCGGCGGGGGCGGGCTCGGGCTCAGCGGCCGGAGCGGGCTCGGCGGCCGGAGCCGCGGGCGCCTCACCGGCGTCGCCGATGATCGCGAGCTCACCACCGATCTCGACGGTGTCGTCCTCCTGCGCGACGATGCGCTGCAGCACACCGGCGGCCGGGGACGGGATTTCGGTGTCGACCTTGTCGGTGGAGACCTCCAGCAGGGGTTCGTCGACCTCGACGGTCTCGCCCTCCTGCTTGAGCCACCGGGTGATCGTGCCTTCGGCGACGCTCTCGCCGAGCGCCGGCATCTGAACGGAGAAGGCCATCTGTTGCTGACTCCTCGTGGTGTGGCGGGGTGCGGCTGTCTTCTCGCTGCTGTCGCGTGGGGCTGTGTTCAGCCGTGCACGTGCAGCGGCTTGCCGGCCAGGGCGAGGTGGGCCTCGCCCAGGGCTTCGGTCTGGGTGGGGTGGGCGTGGACCAGCGGAGCGACGTCCTCCGGCAGCGCCTCCCAGTTGTAGATCAGCTGCGCCTCACCGATGAGCTCACCGACGCGGTCGCCGACCATGTGCAGGCCGACGACGGGGCCGTCGGTCGCGCGGACCAGCTTGACCGCGCCCTGGGTCTTGAGGATCTGGCTCTTGCCGTTGCCGGCCAGGTCGTAGGTGAAGGTCTCCACCGAGCCGTACTGCTCCTTGGCGGCGGCTTCGGTCAGGCCCACCGAGGCGACCTCGGGGTGGCAGTAGGTCACCCGCGGGATGCCGGCCTCGTCGATCGGCTGCGGGTTGCGGCCCGCGATCTCCTCGGCGATGAAGATGCCCTGCTGGAAACCGCGGTGCGCCAGCTGCAGGCCCGGCACGATGTCACCGACGGCGAACACGCCCGGCACGTTGGTGCGCAACCGCTCGTCGGTGCGCACGAACCCGCGCTCCATGGTGATGCCGACCTGCTCGAAACCGTGCCCGGCGGTGTTCGGGCCGCGGCCCACCGCCACCAGCAGCAGGTCCGCCTCGTAGGTCTCGCCGTTTTCCAGGCTGACCGACACCCCGTCGTCGTTCTGGGTGGCGCCGGTGAACTTCACGCCCGTCTTGAACTTGATGCCGCGCTTGCGGAAGGCGCGCTCCAGGCGCTTGGAGGCGAACTCGTCCTCGTTGGGCACCAGGTGCGGCAGCGCTTCCACCACGGTGACCTCGGCACCGAAGGAGGCCCAGACGCTGGCGAACTCCACACCGATCACACCGCCGCCGAGCACGACGACCTTGTTCGGGACGAAGTCCAGGTTCAGCGCCTGCTCGCTGGCGATCACACGCCCGCCCAGCTCCAGACCGGGCAGCGACTTGGAGTAGGAACCGGTGGCCAGCACCACGTTCTCACCGGTGTAGCGGGTGCCGTTGACCTCCACGGTGTGGGCGTCCACCAGCGTGCCCGCACCCTCGACCAACGTCACCTTGTGCGCCTTCGCCAGGCCCTGCAGACCCTTGTACAGGCCCGAAACGATGTCGTCCTTGTACTTGTTGACACCGTCGATGTCGATGCCTTCCAGGGCGGCACGCACCCCGAACTGGTCGGCGTCTCGGGTGGAATCAGCGACCTCGGCCGCGTGCAGCAGGGCCTTGGTCGGAATGCAACCTCGGTGCAGGCAGGTCCCACCGAGCTTGTCCTTTTCAATGAGGACGACGGACAGGCCCAGCTCAGCCGCGCGGAAAGCGCAGGCGTAGCCGCCCGAACCGCCGCCGAGAATGACCAGATCGGCGGACGTGTCGGTCACTTCGCACTCCTCGACAGGGCGTCATTGACTTGCAGTCGGTTGCGTGACCTGGTGGTCATGCACACCACCGGCCATCTTGTCACCACCCGACCGGCCGATGCGCGGTGGGCCGGGTGATCTGTGCTGCATTCGACGCCTGCGGCGGACTCGGTGCCGCGCATTCTCAGCTCGTTTTCACACTCCGCACATGTTCGCGGTGGCAAAATCGAACTCAACCGGCCCGAATCGGCATTGGGGAGGGAGTGCGGTGGGATTATTCGACCGGTTCCGCAACCGCCGTCCCGGCACCGGGAGACGAGCCACCTCCGCGGACACCGACCACCTCCGGGACTGGGCCGCGCAGCGCCGCGGCGTCGAGGGCTACCTGGAACCGCGCACCCTGGTCACCGAAACGACGTTGCTGCTCATCGCGCACGACGGTGAGTGGACGCGGCGGCGCGTGGCGTCCCCGGCGGCTGCTGGGCGCTTCACCGCCAAACTCGGCATTCCGCTCTACGAGGTCGCGAAAGTCGGATATCCGCAGCGGATGCGCGATTACCAGGCCCGGCAGCGCATTCTTCGCCGCCGTTCGCAGCGCGCCGCCGACGAACGGCCGTGAACGCGCGATCACGCGTTTTTCGCGGATTCACCGCGTGCACGGCCGCGCTGCGGCTGAATCGATTCTCCGGGAATCAGTTCGCGACCCGCGTCGTCGGTGTGCAACGCACCGGGAACGTCACGGACTTGGCGATGTAGCAGAGCTCGTGGGCGCGCTCGTGCAGCGCCTCGGCGACGTCGACGGTCGCGCGGTCGCAGACGGTGACCTCGGGGGCGAGCTCGACGGCTTCGAATTGACCGGTGCCGTCGGAGTTCTCGGCGAGGATGCCGCGAGCCCGGTCGTGGTAGCCGGTGACCACCACTCCGGAGTCGGCCGCCAGGTGCAGGAACCACAGCATGTGGCACTGCGACAGCGAGGCGACCAGCAGTTCTTCGGGGTTGTAGCGGTCCGCGTCGCCCAGGAAGACGGGGTCGGCGGAGGCGTCGATGGAGTCCTTGCCGACCGCGCGCACCTCGTGGGTGCGCTCGTAGCTGCGGTAGGAAGTGGTGCCCTGGCCGGTGTTGCCGGTCCACACCACGTCGACCTGATAGTCGTGCCTGGCCGCGGTCAGCGTGGCCGGTTGCGATTCGGTCATGCACCCATCGTGACACCGGGGCACCCCGCAGTGGTGACCTTTTCGTGACCCGGGTCACATAATTCGGGCCGGGGCTCCCGCAGGAACCCCGGCCCGGCAACGCAGGGTGTCAGCCGTTCTCGGCGATGTCGGCCAGCACCGCCGCCAGCGTGCGCACCGGGACACCGGTGCCGCCCTTCGGGGTGTAGCCCCACGGCGAGTTGGTGTTGTACGCCGGGCCGGCGATGTCGATGTGCGCCCACTGCACGCCGTCGGCCACGAACTCCCGCAGGAAGATGCCCGCGGCGAGCATGCCGCCCCAGCGGTGGTTGGTGACGTTGGCCAGGTCGGCGAGCTTGGAGTCCAGGTCGGCGCGCAGCTCGTCGGGCAGCGGCATCGGCCAGCCGCCCTCACCGGCGGCCTGCGACAGCCTCGCCACCCGGTCGCGGAAGCCGTCCTCGCCCATCACGCCCGGGGTTCGGTTGCCCAGCGCCACGACCTGCGCGCCGGTCAGCGTCGAGGTCTCGATCAGGTAGTCCGGCTCGTCCTCGCAGGCCCGCACCATCGCGTCGACCAGGATCAACCGGCCCTCGGCGTCGGTGTTGAGCACCTCGACGGTCTTGCCGCCGTACATCTTCAGCACGTCGCCAGGCCGGTAGGCGGTGCCCGAGGGCATGTTCTCGGCCATCGGCACCCACGCGGTGATCTCCAGCGGGTAGTTCAGCTTCGCCGCCAGCACCATCGTCGCGATCACCGAAGCCGCGCCGGACATGTCCGAGGTCATGTTCTCCATGCCCGCGCCCGGCTTCAGCGAGATGCCGCCGGTGTCGAAGGTGATGCCCTTGCCGACCAGCGCGACCTTCTTCGCCGCCTTCGGGCCCTTGTGCCGGATGCGCACCAGGCGCGGCGGGCGGGACGAGCCCGCGCCGACGCCGAGGATGCCGCCGAAGCCCTGCTTGCGCAGCGCCGCGTCGTCGAGGACCTCGACCTCCAGGCCCGCGGACTTGGCCAGCTCGATGGCGCGCTCGGCGAACGACGCCGGGAACAGGTCGTTCGGCGGGGTGTTGATCAGGTCGCGGGCGATGTTGACCGCCTCGCCGATCGCGGTGCCGCCCTTGAGCGCGTGGGTGGCGGTGTCGGCCTTGGCGTCGGGGACCACGAAGTCCACCGCGGCCACCGGGCCGTCGCCGTTGCTCGACTTGTACTCGGTGAAGCCGTAGGCGCCCATCACCGTGCCCTGCACCGCCGCGGGCAGGTCAGCCGCCGGCAGCGTGGTGGCGGCGTGCTCGACGCCGGACAGCGCGCGGGCGGCGGCACCGGACGCGCGGCGCACTGCCTCCGCGCTCGGGCCGTCATCGCCCGCCTTGGCCAGGCCGACAGCCACCAGCACGGTCGCGGCCAGGCCGTTGGCGGGCAGCTTGACGACCTCATCGGCCTTGCCGCTGGCACCCAGCGACGTCAGCACCTTCACCAGGTCGCCGTCGAACGCGGTGGCGACCGGCTCAGCACCGGGCGCGAGCTGCAGGCCTTCGGCGCCGGCGACGGTGCCGATGACGAGCGCGTCCGCGCTCAGCTTGGCCACCGCGGTGTCGGTGAGGGCGAGTTTCGGGGTCGTCACGTGGTCATCCTCCGGATCGGTGCTGTGGTTCTCCCAGAGCCTTCCCGCACTCTAGAACGCCGCGCTGTCCGGCGATCGCCGTGTTCACCGTGGGCGTGGCGCGATGGCGGGAGGTCAACACGTCCGTCATACGCTCAGTGAGGGGCCCTCGCCACGAGTCAGCCGACAGGCGGCTGATGTCCCCGCACTCGTCTGCAAGGGTGGGCCGGTGACCCGACAGGTTGAATCGGACGGTCGATTGACGACCGGTCGCGACGCGCTCCCGCTCGCGCTCGGCGGCATGGTCGGCATCGGCGTGTTGCTCGGGCCGGGCCCGGCGGCAGCGGCGGCGGGCCCGTGGGCACCGCTGGGAGTGCTGGTCGCGCTGCTGGCCGCGGTGTGCGCGGCCTCCGCGACCGCCTACCAGGGCAGAGCCCACCGCGGTCCCGGCGCGGCCTACACGTGCGTGCGCGAGCGGATGGGGCTGCTGCCCGCCCGCGTCGGCGCCTCCGCCCACCTCGCCGCGCAGGTCGCCGCGATGGCCGCGATCGCCCGCGTGATCGGCGAGTTCTTCCTGCCCTCGGCCAGCGCACTGGTGGCCGGCGCGGTGATCCTGCTGGTGGTGCTCGCGGCGACCACCGGACTGCGGATCCGCGGTGTCGCGGCGTGGCTGTGGCTCGGGCTGAGCCTGGTGGTGATCGCGCTGGTGGTGGCGATCTGCTTCGCGATCGCCCCGGTGGGCGGCCTGCCCGCGCACGTCGATCCCGGTGCCTCGCCGGACAGCGCGGTCGGCATCATCGGTGCTGGTGGGGTGCTGTTCTTCGCGTTCACCGGTTTCGAGCGGCCCGCCGCCCCCGCCGACGACGGCGACCGCGCGCCGTGGGCCTCGGTCCGGAGCGCCACCAAGATCTCGTTGGTCGCGGTGGCGGTGCTGCTCGGGCTGATGATCGCGGCGCTGACCTACCAGCTGGGCTGGGAGCGGCTGGCGCTGTCGCCGATGCCGATCCGCGACGTGCTCACCGCCGCCGCTGCCGCCGACCTGGTGCCGCTGGTGTGCGTCGGCGCGGCCGTCGCGCTGCTGCCGGTGCTGCTCGGGGCGCTGGAGTCGGCGCGCTCGACCGGGCTGGCGCTGGTCCGCGACGGTGAGCTGCCGGGAGTCCTCGGCCGCACCGGCCCGTCCGGGACGCCGTACGTGCTGGACCTGATCACCGGGGTCGCCGCGGTGATCGTCTCGCAGCTGGTCGACCAGATCGCGTTGATGTCGTTCGCGGCCTGCGCGCTGCTGCTGCATTACGCTTTCGCCAACGCAGGCGCCCGTTTGCTGCTCTCCGATGGCCCCACCTGGCCGATGCGGGGTGCGTGCCTTGGGATGGGTTTGTCGGTCGTGCTGGCGATGAGCATGCCGATTTCTGCGATGCTGACAACGCTCGGTGTGGTTGTTGTCGGTCCGTTGCTGGCGGGAGTGGTTTCGCGCCGGTGGAAATGAGGCGGTCATGCCCAACGCGATTGTGGACGATTTGACCAGGGATTCTCGGCGGCACCAGTGGTCTTCGGGCGACGAGGTGCTCTACAGCTTCTGGCGCCTGGACGGCTCGCTCGGCACCGTGCACCCGGCCCGCGTCGTCTCCGACGACGGCGATGACCTGCTGTGCTGGGTGCTGCCGGACACCCCGATCCGGATCACGACCTCCCCGGACGGGCGGAGTCCGCGCCAAATGCCGCTCGCGGAGCGGTTCTCGGGCCCGCGCGTGCCCGCCCGCTCGACGTGGCGGGGGACTTCGACGCTGCGGCTGGTCCACGAGAACCGCTGGTCGTCGGTGTGGTGGTTCTTCGAACCCTCCGGGGAGTTCCGGAACTGGTACGTCAACCTCGAGATCCCGCGCGGCCGGGACGAGCACGGCGTGCGCCGGGTCGACGGCGTGCTGGACGTCGAGGTCATGCCCGACGGCAGTTGGTCCTGGAAGGACGAGGACGAGCTCGAGGACGCGCTCGCCGCAGGCCGTTTCAGCAACGCCGAACTGGCGAAGCTGCGCGCCGAGGGCGAGGACATGATCTCGCTGGCCAAGGACAGCGCGTTCCCGTTCGACGGCACCTACTGCGACGCGCGCCCGGACCCCTCCTGGCCCCTGCCCGCGCTTCCCGCGCGACTGCTCCGCTGATCAGCTGATCGTGACGAAGAGCAGGAAGGTGATCACCGCGACCAGGACGGTCTGGGCGACCACGGAACCGGTGGTCACCTGCTCGGGGAACCACTGCTGGTGCTTGCTGCGCCACCAGAAGCCCCAGCCCGCGACGCCCAGCGCGGCCAGCACGATGCCGAAGATGCCGATCCACGCGTAGCCGAGCGTGAGCAACATGCCCGCGCCGAACGGCATCAGCGCGGCGACCACACCGGCGCGGACGTCCTGCTGCACGGTGGTGGGCGCGGGCGTGTTCTGGACCTCGGTCATGAGGACATCATATGCATTCCGCGGGGACGAAACAGCAGAATCCCGCCGTCCGTTTCCGCGGGTCGCCGATACTTGGATGACCAACTGACGACAAGCCGGTTTTCACTGCTCCAGCGCACGCGATACCGTACGCGCATGAACGGAGAACTGTCTTTCACCCGGACCCCCAACCCGCAACCGGCCTCAGCCGAGCGCCGCGCGGAGGTACTGGCGAATCCCGGGTTCGGCAAGTTCTTCACCGACCACATGGTGACGATCAAGTGGTCCGAGGACGAGGGCTGGCACGACGCCCGCCTGGAGGCGTACCACACGCTGGAGTTCGACCCGGCCACGTCGGTCCTGCACTACGCGCAGGCGATCTTCGAGGGCCTCAAGGCCTACCGGCAGCCCGACGGTTCGATCGCGGCGTTCCGCCCGGACGCCAACGCCCGCCGTTTCCGCAGTTCAGCGAAGCGGATCGCGATGGCCGAGCTGCCCGAGGAGCTGTTCGTCGAATCGCTGCGCGAGCTGGTCGCGGTCGACCGCGAGTGGGTTCCCAGCACCGGTGAGAGCTCGCTGTACCTGCGGCCCTTCATGGTCTCCACCGAGATCGGCTTGGGCGTGAACCACCCGTCGAAGACCTACCTGTACTCGCTGATCGCCTCGCCGGCCGGGTCCTACTTCGCCGGTGGCGTGAAGCCGGTGACGGTGTGGTTGAGCCACGAGTACGTGCGCGCCGCCCCCGGCGGCACCGGTGCGGCCAAGTTCGCGGGCAACTACGCGGCGTCGTTCCTGGCGCAGGCGCAGGCCGTCGAGCAGGGCTGCGACCAGGTGGTCTGGCTGGACGCCTGCGACCGGCACACGGTCGAGGAGATGGGCGGCATGAACCTGTTCTTCGTGTTCGGCTCCGGTGCCGACGCGAAGCTGGTGACCCCCGCGCTCAGCGGCAGCCTGCTGCCCGGCGTGACCCGGTCCTCGCTGCTGGAACTGGGCAAGGAGCTCGGCATGCAGGTCGAGGAGCGCAAGATCACCGTCGAGGAGTGGGAGAAGGCCGCCACCACCGGCGAGCTCACCGAGGTCTTCGCGTGCGGCACGGCCGCGGTGATCACCCCGGTCGGGCACGTCAAGCACCGCGACGGCGAGTTCGGCATCGCCGACGGGCAGCCCGGCGAAGTGACCATGAAGCTCCGCGAGCGCCTCACCGGCATCCAGTACGGCACGGTCGAGGACACCCACGGCTGGATGACCAAGCTCGGCTGACCCGCTGGCTCGCGGCGCCCCCTGCGGTTCGTCCGCAGGGGGCGCCGTCGTGTCAGAACTCGAGACGGGCGATCTTCTCCGGGTGGAGGACGATGCGCAGCCAGGTCCCGGCGCGGAGCTCGGCGAGGTCTCGCGCACGAGTCGGGTCGGCGAGGTCCCAGTACCGGGCGGCGAGGCGTTCGACCAGCTCACGCGCGTCGTCGGTGTCCACGGTGGTCCGCCCGGTGACCGACACCCAGCGCTCGCGTTCGGTCGCTGGCGCGGCCACGACCAGCGAGGCGCGCGGATCGCATTGCAGGCGGCGGACTTTGGGCGAGGCCGGGTCGGTGAACAGCTCGATCGTGCCCTCGTCGGTGGCCTCGAACCACACCGGGCGGGGCTGCGGCGGGACGGGCCCGGCGGCCACCGACAGGAAGCCGTGCAGCGGGCGTCGGAGGAGTTCGAGGTCCTGGGTGGTCAGGGTGCTCATGGCACCGATCCAACCGCTCGTTGCCGGACGAGCACATGGGTGAGGAGCCGGATCACCTGCGTCATCGTCTAGCTTCGGTGGTGTGGACGCGTTCGGTGACCTCTTCCGCGGGCTGCGGGCCCAAGGCTCGCTGTTCGGCAGCTCGACGCTGACCCCGCCGTGGTCGCTGCACTTCGTGGACGGCGCCCCGCTGACCTTGTGCACCGTCCTCGACGGCGAGGGCTGGATCGTGCCGGAGCGGGGCGAGCCCGAGCCGCTGCGCGATCGGGACACCGTCGTGGTGCGTGGACCTGCGACGTTCACGTTCGTCGACGAGCTGGGCACCTCGGCGGAACCGCTGGCGTGCGGCGAGTTCTGCTCGGTCCCCGAGCAGGGCGGCACGCGGCACCGGCTCGGCTGGCACGACCCGGGGGAGGGGAGCGGGACGACGCTGATCACCGGCGCCTACCCGCTGCGCGGCGAGATCAGCCGCAGGCTGCTGGAAGCGCTGCCGGTCGTGCTGCGCGTGGAGTCCGGCGGCACCGGTGATCCGGTCCTCGACCACCTGGCCGTCGAGGTCGCGGTGGACGCGCCGGGCCAGCAGCTGGTGCTGGACCGGCTGCTGGACTGGATGCTGGTGTGCACGCTGCGCGAGTGGTTCGACCGCCCGGGCGGTGAACCTCCTGCCTGGTGGGCGGCCCAGCGGGATCCCGTGGTGGGTGAGGCGCTGCGACTGCTGCACGCCGAACCGGCGGCGCAGTGGACGGTCGCCGCGCTGGCCGGTCGAGTCGGGGTGTCGCGCTCGACGCTGGCCAAGCGCTTCAGCGATCTGGTCGGGGAACCACCGCTGACCTACCTGGCCCGGTGGCGCATGACGCTCGCCGCGGACCTGCTGGCCGAGCCCTCCAGGACGATCGCCGAGGTCGCTCGCACCGTCGGCTACGGCGATCCCTTCAGCTTCAGCGCGGCCTTCAAGCGGATCCGCGGCACCACTCCCAGCGCCCACCGCCTCGCGGGAGCCTAACCCGAGGGCAGTTCCAGTCAGAACTGCCCGGTGCCGAGGGACGCACCCACCAGGACGATGGTCGTCGCCAGCTCCGAGGCCGCGCCGAGCACGTCACCGGTGATCCCGCCGAAGCGGCGGCGGACGTGCCGGGTGAACAGCACCAGCGCGCCCGCGGCGACCAGGACCGAGACCGCCGCGGCGGGGCTGATCAGCACGCCCGCGAGGGCCGCCGCGAGCCACCAGCCGATCACCAGCGAGAGCGGCTGGCTGCCCGCGACGAGCGCGCCCATGCCTTCCGAACGGGCGGGCGGCAGGCCGCTGCGGCAGCACAGCACGAACCCGGCGCGGCCGGTGGCGCAGGCGAGGACCAGCGCCCACGGGGTCTGCGCGAGGTCACCGATGCCGACCGCCTGCACCCCGATCACCAGGATCAGGGCGACCACGGCGAACGGGCCGGCGCCGCCGTCGCGCATGACCTGCAGCGCGCGTTCCGGCGGTCCGTAGCAGCCGAGCCCGTCGACGGTGTCGGCCAGCCCGTCCACGTGCATGCCCCTGGTGACCAGCACCAGCAGCGCCACCACGAGGAGTCCGGCCAGCAGCGGTGCAGCGCCCAGCGCGCTGAGGCCCCACAGCGCCAGCGCCCCGATCCCGCCGACGAGCGCGCCGACCAGCGGGGCGAACGAGATCGCCTGCCTGCACGAGCGGTCGTCGACCTGACCTGCGGGAACCGGCAGCACCGTCAGCCAGGAAACCGCCAGCCGGAGTCCGTCGATCACGCCCCGGCCTCGCCGGCGACCCCGGCTTCGTCGAAGGTGGCCATCTCGGCCAGCACCTTCACCGCGGCGGTCAGCACCGGCAGCGCGGTCAGCGCGCCGGAACCCTCGCCCAGCCGCAGCTGCATGTCCAGCACCGGCTCCAGGTCGAGGTGCTGCAGCACCAGCGGGCCGCCCGGCTCGGCCGAGCGGTGCCCGGCCAGCCACCACTGCCGAGCCCCGGGCGCCAACTCCTCGGCGACCAGCGCCGCCGCGCCGACGACGACGCCGTCCAGCAGAACCGGGGTCTTGCGCACGGAGGCTTGCGCGAGGAAACCGGCGAGCGCGGCGATGTCGGCACCGCTGGAGGTGCGCAGCAGCGCGACCGGGTCGTTGTGGACCTTGCGGGCGCGGCGCAGCGCGTCGCGGATCGCGGCGGTCTTGCGCATCCACGCCTGATCGTCGATGCCGGTGCCGCGACCGACCACGGCGACCGGCTCGGTGCCGGTGAGCAGCGAGATCAGCACGGCGGCGGGCGTGGTGTTGCCGATGCCCATGTCACCGGCGATGAGCAGGTCGGCGCCGGAGTCGACCTCCTCGTCGGCGACGGTCCGCCCGGCCTGGATCGCGGCCCGGACCTGCTCGTCGGTCAGCGCGTCCTCGCGGTCGATCGCACCGGAGCCGCGCCGCACCTTGTGCGCGCTGACCACCGGCGGGGTGTCGACGTTGACCGACATGTCCACGACTCGCACGGTCGCCCCGGCGTGCGAGGCGAGCACGTTCACGGCGGCACCCCCGGAGAGGAAGTTGCCGACCATCTGCCCGGTCACCTCGGGCGGGTACGCGGAGACACCGTGCTGCGCGACGCCGTGATCACCTGCGAAGACCACGACCCGCGCGCGTGCGGGCGGGCGCGGCGGGCACGTGCCCTGCCGTCCGGCGAACCACACGCCCAGCTCCTCCAGCCGTCCCAGGGAACCGGCCGGCTTGGTCAGCTGCGCCTGCCGCGCCACGGCTTCCCGCGAGGCCTGCTCGTCGGGTGCCGGGACCGGCGGGAACTCGATCATGCCGGGTTCGTTCTGTTCGGTGGACAAGCGAAAACCTCCGTGTTGAAAAACCGCAGCTCAGCAAGGCCCTGATCGGTCACCGGACGCGCAGCGGGCAGCCGGCGACCAGCAGCAGCACCTCGTCGCACACCGCCGCCAGGCGGGCGTTGAGCGAGCCGAGCTCGTCCCGGAACAGCCTTCCAGACCGGGTCCCGGGCACGACGCCGAGGCCGACCTCGGCCGAGACCAGCACGACCCGGCCCGCGCTCCCCGCCACGGCCGTGACCAGCGCGTCGCAGTGCTCGGCGACGACCTCCAGCGCCGCCGGGTCGCGTTCCCACGCCCCCGCGTCGTCGAGGACCCCGGTCAGCCAGGTGGCCAGATCATCCACCAGCACGTGGTCACCGTCGCCGGCCTCGGCGAGAACTCGCCGCAGCGAACCAGGATCGGGCGCCTCCACGGTCCGCCAGCCCGCAGGTCGCCGCGCCACGTGCCGGGCGATCCGCTCGTTCCACTCGGCGTCGGAAGGATCCCGCCGCGCGGTGGCCACGTAGATCACCGCCGCGTCCTCGGGAACCAGCCCCTCGGCGTGCGCCGACTTCCCGGAACGAGCCCCACCCAGCACCAAAGTCCGCACGAAACCTCCCCGATCAACAACCGCCGAGACCGTACCCGCAAACCAACCGGTCAAGACCCCACCCGTGTCCCGCATCATTCACCGGATCGGAGCCCACTCCTGGCCTTCGACGGCTTGAAAGTTCCGGCTCCGCGTTGCTTCCTCCCGCATGACGCCGAGCCGTCGGGCCGGTCGGTACGTCCCGGCGCGCACCGACCGGCCGTCCCGCTAGTGCTTCGCCGCGTACGGCTTCGGGGCCGGGAGGTGGGCGCTTTCCCGGATTCGGGTGGCGTGGCGGTCGATGGAGGTGAGGGCGGCTGCGACGTCGTCGGAGGTGACCTCGAAGGGCATCGAGTGGATCGTCTCGCCCTCGGCTGCTGCAGCGGTGGCCACCGCGTGGACCGACTCCGCGTCGTCGGGGCGGATGCCGACCTCGGTGAGGGTGGTGGGCAGGCCGACCGCGGTGGTGAACTCGATGAACTCGCGCAGGTCGGCCGGGGTAGCGCCCTCCAGGACCAGCTGGGCCACCGAGCCGAGGTTGACCTTCTGGCCGTGCGCGAGGCCGTGGGTGGCGGCGACCGAGGTCAGGCCGTTGTGGATCGCGTGGGCCGCGGCGAGTCCGCCCGATTCGAAGCCCAGGCCGGAGAGCAGCGTGTTGGCCTCGATGACCTTCTCCACCGCCGGGGTCACCTGGCTGTCGCGGACCGCGTCGATGGCCGGGAGCGCGTTCTCCCACAGGACGTCCCAGCTGAGCTTCGCCAGCGCGGTTCCGGTGAGCGTGGGCAGGCCTCCGGCCATCGTCTTCGAGCCCGACCGGGAGGTGGCGCGGGCCTCCAGCCAGGTGGCCAGCGCGTCGCCGACGCCGGCGACGAGGAACTCCGCAGGGGCGTTGGCCACGACCTGCGAGTCGACCAGGACCAGGTCGGGGTTGCGCGGGAAGAACCGGTACGCCTCGAACTCGCCGTCGTCGGTGTAGATCACCGACAGCGCGCTGCACGGGGCGTCCGTCGAGGCCACGGTGGGCGCGTTGGCCCAGCGGATCCCCGCGAGGTGCCCGGCTGCCTTCACCGCGTCGATCGTGCTGCCGCCGCCGATCGCCACCACGACGTCGGCGCCGGACGAGGTGATCTCGCCGACGAGCCGGTCCACCTCCTTCGAGCTCGGCACCCCGCCGAAGTCCCGCCGGTCGACCGGGAGCCCGGCCTCGGTCAGCGACGCCTCGACGTCGTGGCCGACGAACCCCCACACCACGCCGTCGGCGACCAGCAGCGGCTTCGAACCCAGCTGGGCGAGGTGGTGACCGAGCTGGTGGATCGCTCCCTTGCCCTGGACGTACCGGCCGGGGCTGATCATCGTGCGGATCGTCATGGTTGCCGCTCCTTCGGGGCACGAGGTGATGGATCGGCCGAGCGTAGGAGCGTTGCGCGCGCGGCTGCAGGGCGAGCACGTCTCATCTTGAGTCGGCACGAAAAAGCGCCCCGCTCACGAACGAGCGGGGCGCATCTCGAAGCGAGGATCAGCCGATCTTGGCGATGTCCTTGGGGGTGTAGCGGGGGCGCGGGACGCGGAGCTTGCGGATCTGCATCGCGCGCGTGAAGGCGTACCAGCCCAGGGCGAACGGGCGGTCCTTGTGGTCCGGGAACTTGGCGCGGACCCGCTTGTTGACGTAGCGGCCCAGCAGGGACCCCTCGATGACCATCATGATCAGCAGGGCCATGCAGAACAGCGTCGCGTACTGCTGGATGAGCATGTTCTGCGCCAGCGTGGTGGCGAAGACGATCAGCACCAGCGGCATGAACAGGCCCATCAGGTGCCTGCGGGTGTCGACCAGGTCGCGGACGTGGGCGCGGACCGGCCCCTTGTCGCGGGGCATCAGGTAGCGGTCGTCGCCCTGCATCATGCGTTCGCGGCGCTCGCTGGCGGCCTTGCGGCGCTCCTCCTTGTTGCCCTTGGCGCGCTTCATCGCCTCGCGCTGCGTCATGGGCGGCGGCGGGACGGGGCCGCGGCGCTTGCCCTCGGCCTCACGCCGCTTGGGCGTGGGCTTGCCCTTCTTGGGGGTGTGATTCTGCGCGCGCTCCTCCGCGGACTCCTCGACGTCGTTCTCGGAATCCGTGCTTGCGGTCTGCTCTGCGCTGCTGCGGCGAAGGAACCTCACCCCTCCAGGTTATTCGACGCGCCGAGCGGGCTTGCAGGAGACCGTCCGGTTCGTCCCGCGCATGAGACGTCACACCTGATCCGGCCGTGGTTATGCCACCATGTAGTCAGGAGACAAAACCGTCCCCGGGTTCGCCCGCGGGAATACCCCGGATCCGGACGTGGTTGAACGTCACGCCGGAATCGGAGAGCGAGACCACGAGGGAGTGTCCATGACCGCCCCGAACACCACCGAGACAGAGGCGCCCGCCCACGGTGTCACGTTGACCGACTCTGCTGCCCAGAAGGCCAAGGCCCTGCTGGACCAAGAGGGCCGCGACGACATGCACCTGCGCATCGCCGTCCAGCCGGGTGGCTGCGCCGGTCTGCGCTACCAGCTCTTCTTCGACGAGCGCAGCCTCGACGGTGACGCGCGTCGCGACTTCGAGGGCCTCGGCGTGGTCGTCGACCGGATGAGCGCCCCGTACCTGGAGGGCGCGGTCATCGACTTCGTCGACTCCATCGAGAAGCAGGGCTTCACGATCGACAACCCCAACGCGGGCGGTTCGTGCGCCTGCGGCGACTCGTTCCACTGACGACGAGCAATCCGTTCTGGCAGGAGGCCGGCACCCGCTCGGGTGCCGGCCTCGTTGCTGTTCAGCCCGTGCTGACGACGCGGACGACCTCGTCGTCGAGCACGATCTCGTCGCCGTCGACGAGCTGACGGCCGCGGCGGGTCTCCACCGCGCCGTTGACCTGGACCAGGCCCTCCTCCAGCACGTCCTTGGCCTCGGCGCCGTGCTCGACCAGCCCGGACAGCTTCAGCAGCTGCCCCAGCCGGATCATGTCGTCGGAGATCTCCACATCGCGCATGCCTCCATTGTCTGCCGCCACCCCCGATCGCGGCGTGGGGGCAGGGCCAGCCCTCGGCGACAGCGCTACGCTCGACTCTTCCGTCACCTTCCGTAGTGAATTGGAGGCGCGCTGTGTCCGTCGCAGTGACCGGCAGCATCGCCAGCGACCACCTGATGCACTTCCCCGGCAGGTTCACCGACCAGCTCGTGGCCGACAGCCTGCAGCAGGTCTCGTTGAGCTTCCTCGTCGACGACCTGGTGGTGCGGCGCGGTGGCGCGGCGGCCAACATCGCCTTCGCGCTCGGGGTGCTCGGCAGGCGCCCGGTGCTGGTGGGGGCCGTGGGCGAGGACTTCGCCGACTACCGGTCGTGGCTGGAGCGCCACGGGGTGGACTGCGGGGGCGTCCACGTCTCCGAGTACGCGCACACCGCGCGGTTCGTGTGCACCACCGACCAGGCCTTCAACCAGATCGCCTCGTTCTACGCGGGAGCGATGACCGAGGCCCGCAACATCGAACTCGCGCCGGTCGTCGCCTCGCACGAGGCCGACCTGGTGCTGATCAGCCCGAACGACCCCAAGGCCATGCTCCGGCACGCCGACGAGTGCCGGCAGCGCGGCTACCGCTTCGCCAGCGACCCGTCGCAGCAGCTCGCGCGGCTGAGCGGCGACGAGATCCGCCGGATGGTCGAGGACGCCGACTACCTGTTCACCAACCACTACGAGTGGGGCCTGCTGCTGCAGAAGACCGGCTGGAGCGAGGACGACGTGCGCGCCAAGGTCGGCGTCCGCGTCACCACGCTCGGCGCCGACGGGGCCGAGATCATCGACCGCGACGGGCAGCGGCTGGAGGTCCCCGCGGTTCCCGAGGTGGCGAGGGCTGACCCGACGGGTGTCGGTGACGGCTTCCGCGCGGGTTTCCTCGCCGCGATCGAGAGCGGGCTGTCGCTGGAGCGCGCCGCGCAGCTCGGTTCGCTGATCGCGGTGCACGTGCTGGAGGTGACCGGCACGCAGGAGTGGACCCTCGACGCCGACCGCGCCCGCAAGCGCCTCGCCGACACCTACGGCGAGGACGCAGCAGCCGAGCTGGCAACGGCACTGCTGCGGTAAGGAGCACCGACGACCGGGATCGACAGGTTCGTCGCGCCCCTTGTTTCGCAGTGATCTGCAAATATTTGCGAAGTGTTATTCCTGGTAAAATGCTGGATCTGTTGGCGTATTGACTTAACTCGCGCAAGAAAATGTGATCGTAGGCGTTCGCTCATCACAGGCGATGGGAAGGAGAACGTCATGCGATTGACGGCGCTCGTGCTGGCCGCAGCGGCTGTCGGTACCGCCCTGGTGCCCGCCGCGTTCGGCCAGGAACGCGCTCCGGCGCCGGCCACCGCCCCGGTGGCCGGGCCGATCATCCAGATGTTCCAGTGGCCGTGGGACTCGATCGCGAACGAGTGCACCAGTTCCCTGGGACCGAAGGGCTTCGGCGCGGTTCAAGTCTCGCCGCCGCAGGAGCACATCGTGCTGCCCGAGGCCGGTCACCCCTGGTACCAGGACTACCAGCCGGTCAGCTACCAGCTCGAAACCCGGCGCGGGAACCGCGAGCAGTTCGCCAACATGGTCAAGGCTTGCAACGCCGCCGGTGTGCAGATCTACGCCGACGCCGTGGTCAACCACATGGCCGGTTCGGACGGTGCCCACCCGGGCAGCGCGGGCTCGGAGTTCACCAAGTACGACTACCCGGGCACCTACTCGGACGCGGACTTCCACGAGTGCCGCCGCGACATCTCCAACTACAACGACAAGTGGGAGGTGCGCAATTGCGAGCTCGTCGGGCTCGCCGACCTCAAGACCGAGAGCGACTGGGTCCGCCAGTCCGAGATCAAGTACCTCAACGACCTGATCAGCCTGGGCGTGTCCGGGTTCCGGGTCGACGGCGTCAAGCACATGCCGCCGGAGGACATCGGCGCGATCTTCGGCGGGCTCGACACCGTGCCCGGAACCGGCCAGAAGCCGTACGTGTTCCAGGAGGTCATCGCCGACTCCACCACCACGGCGGGGGAGTACACCGGCAACGGTGACGTCACCGAGTTCGCCTACCACGGCAAGGTCAGCGACGCCTTCAAGAGCGGATCGCTGGCCCAGCTGGCGAACCTGGGCGACTCGATGACCCTGCCCAGCGAGCAGGCCGTGGTGTTCATCGACAACCACGACACCCAGCGCAGTTCGCCGACGCTGACCTACAAGGACGGCGCGGCCTACGGCCTGGGCGTGGCCTTCGAGCTGGCCTACCCCTACGGCACGCCGCAGCTGATCTCCAGCTTCGCCTTCGACAACACCGAGGCGGGTCCGCCCGCCGAGGCCGATGGCAAGACCAAGCCCGCGAGCTGCGACGACCAGGCGTGGGTGTGCGAGCACCGGCGTCCGGTCATCGCCGGGATGGCCGGGTTCCACGGCGCGGTCGGCGGTACCGGCCTCACCGACTGGTGGGACAACGGCGGCGGTCAGATCGCGTTCGGCCGCCAGGACAAGGGCTTCGTGGTGATCAACCGCGAAGGCGGCGAGCTGACGCAGACCTTCCAGACCTCGCTGCCCGCGGCCAGCTACTGCGACGTGATGTCCGGTGAGGTCTCGAACGGTTCGTGCACCGGCCAGACCGTCGAGGTCGGTGAGGACGGCAAGTTCACCGCGACCGTGGCCGCGAACTCCGGTGTCGCGCTGCACGCCGGAGCCAAGCTCGGCTGATCGACGCCCGGCACGTGGGCTGTTCGGATGCATTTGCCGAACTCCTGCGTGCCGGGCATATCCGAATTGATCTCATGTTCGTTGGGGGGTTGATCCCACATGTGCGGAGAAGGGCGATTCGGATGCGACACAGGATCTGGGCGATCGGCGCGGCAGCGCTCGTCGCGCTCGCGGCGCTACCGGCCTCGGCGGTGGCCGACGAGCGCCGGGACGTGATGTTCGTCGGCAACAACTGGGACGGCACCGTCGACCTGCTCGACGCCGCCGACTTCGACAAGTACCAGCGCATCAACGTGGTCCCCGACCTCGACCAGCGGATGCGCGAGATGACCCCCGATCAGCGCGCCGCCATGCTGGTCATCCGCGAAACCGCGGGGGAAGGGCACGACCAGCTCGTCGACGACATCGCGGTCTCGCCGGACGGCAAGACCATGTACGTCTCGCGGCCTAGCCTCGGCGACGTCGCCGCCTACGAGATCGACACCGGTGAGCAGGTCTGGCGGACCCCCGTCGAGGGCTACCGCTCCGATCACATGGCGCTGTCGCCGGACGGCTCCGAACTGGCCGTCTCGGCCACCACCGCCAACATCGTGCAGCTGATCAACCCCGCCGACGGCAGCGTCACCGGCAGCTTCCCGACCGGCGACTTCCCGCACGAGAACCGCTACTCCGCCGACGGCAAGACGCTCTACAACGCCACCATCGGGCGCGTGGTCATGCCCGACGACCCGGCGCTGGACGCGCTCAAGGGCAAGCGGCAGCTGACCATCGTGGACACCGAGACCCAGCAGGTCCGCGACACCATCGACTTCGGCGTCGGCATCCGGCCGTTCCTGGTCACCCTCGACGGCAAGACGATGTACGCGCAGCTGTCGTTCCACAACGGCTTCGTCGAGTACAGCCTCGAGGAGAAGCGCGTGACCCGCACCGTGCACCTGCCGCTGTCCGAGGACGCGCAGCAGATGAAGCGCGAGGACTACCCGCTGGACTCCGCCCACCACGGCCTGAGTGCCAACGCCGACGGCACCAAGCTCTGCGACGCGGGCACGATCTCGGACTACGCGGCCATCGTGTCGGTCCCGTCGCTGACCACCGACGCCATCGTGCCGGTCGGCAAGAAGCCGTACTGGGCCGCGACCAGCCCGAACGGCCAGTACTGCTTCCTGTCCAACAGCGACAGCGACGACATCTCGGTGGTCGACTTCAACGGCGCCAAGGAGACGGCCCGCATCCCCGTCGGAGACCACCCGCAACGAGTCCGCGGCTACGCGGTCCCCACCTCGGTCCTGCACAGCTGAGCTCGGTGGGGGTGGAAGAGCCGGCCGAGACCGCCACCCCCACCGAGCGGACCGCCCTCACACCCGGGTGGCGAGCGCGATCATGCGGCTGTGTCCGGCGTTGAGGGCTTCACCGTCCTCGCCGCGGAACGAGACGTCGGTGAAGCCCGACTGGTGCAGCCAGTCGCGCAGCTCCGGTGCGGTGAACATGCGGACCGCGTAGGGGATGCGGCGAACCTGGCCGCCCCGGACCACCCGCTCGACGATCGAGCGCATGGTCAGCGGATCCATGCGGTGGTGGTCGATCATCATGTCGTCACCGACCTCGTGCACCACGTGAGCCCGGTAGCGGGGGAGCAGTTCGACGATGTTGTTCAGCTCCATCGCGAAGCGCCCGCCGGGCCGCAGCGCGCGGTGGACCTCCGAGAGCACCCGGCGGTTGCCCGCGTCGGAGAAGTAACCGAAGGCGGTGAACCAGTTCAGCACCGCGTCGAAGCGCTCCTGCCAGGGAAGTTCTCGCATGTCGCCGTCGACGTAGGCGACCTCCACGCCGAGTTCGGCGGCATCCGCGCGGGCGTGTCGCAGGAACGTGGCCGAGCTGTCCAAGCCGGTGACCCGGCAGCCCATCGCGGCCAGCCGGTTGGACAGCCTGCCGTGCCCGCAGGCCAGGTCCAAGAGCTCATCACCTGGTGGGAGCTCGAGCAGCTGCCGCACGAACTCCGACTCGGCCTGGGTGCGCTCGTCGATCAACGGGCCGTAGAAGTGCAGCTAGTCGTCGTCGAACAGGCCCTCGGCGTCGCATTCCGGGTCGCCGTCAGCGGTTTCACCATCGGTCATGGCGACCACGGTGCCGAACTCCGCCGCGGGTCACCACCGATTTTCGCCTGGTCAGCTGGTTCTCGGCCGGTGGGGTGTTTCAGTGGGAAGTCCGCCCGCGCCTTCTTCGGGTTCCCAGCGCAGGAGGTCTCCCGGGGTGCAGTCGAGGGCCTGGCAGAGGGCTTCGAGGGTGGTGAAGCGGACCGCCTTGGCCCGGCCGTTCTTCAGGACGGCTAGGTTCGCCGGGGTGATGCCGACGCGCTCGGCGAGCTCGCCCACCGACATTTTGCGCTTGGCCAGCATGACGTCGATGTCGACCGCGATCGGCACTCAGATCACCTCGTCCAGCTCGGCCTGCATCTGCGTCGCCTCGATGTCGCGGGCTACCGCCTGCGCCAGCAGCGCGCGCAGCACCAGCACGACCAGCGCGACCCCCAGGATCGCCACGACCACGCCGCAGATCAGCAGCACGACGCCCGGGGCGACGGCCTCGCCGGGCGCCAGCAGGCAGGCGAGGGCGAACACGTCGAGCGCCGCCGCCACGATCGCGCCGATGATGACGTGAACGTAGCGGAAAGCCGCGTGGGAGAACACGGTTCCGCGCCGCACCATCGTGACCAGCCGCCACACGCAGACCACCACGACCTGGCAGGCCACCAGCCCGAGCACGATGATCACCAGCAGCGGCACCCGCAGGTAGGCGTGGTGCTGGTTCAGCTCCTCCAGGTCGGCGTTGAGCAGTGGCACCATCACCGCCTGCACGAACAGCGACCCGGCCAGCAACGCCACCAGGACGACCCGCAAGGCGAGCACCGCCAGCTTCCCCATCGCCACTCCTTCGATCGAACAACGATGAGAATCTATCGAAAAACGATAGGCGAGGCAAGGTGGGGGTCACCAGGTGGCGATCGCGCGTTGGCGGGTCAGAGCTGCGTGAGACGCACCGAACCTGGGGGCCAACGGTCTTCCGCCGCGTCAGGACTCCGGGTCGAGGAGGGCTTCCGCCACCGCGGTGATGTCCTCCGGGCGGACGCGGCAGCAGCCGCCGACGAGCATGGCGCCGGCTTCGCGCCAGCGGCGGGCCTGGCGCGGGGACAGGCGGGGATCGCCGGTCCACGCGTGGTGCTCGGCGTCCCAGCCCTCACCGCTGTTGGGGTAGGCGACCAGTGGCTTTTCCGTTGCCGCGCGGGCGATTTCGAGCGCGGGCAGGACGTCCTCGGGATCCGAGCAGTTGATGCCGATGGCGGTGACCGCATCGGATTCGGCCAGGGCGAACGCCTCGGAGAGCGGCTGACCTCCCCTGGTGCGATCGCCTTCGACGGTGAAGGACAGCCAAGCCGGGATGCCCAGGCCTGCCACGGCTTCGACCAGCACCCGCGCCTCCTCGAGGTCCGGGATGGTCTCCAGCGCGAGGACGTCCGGGGCCGCCTCGGCCAGCGTCTCCAACCGGGGCAGGTGGAACTCGCGCAGCTGCTGCGGGGTCAGGCCGTAGTCACCGCGGTACTCGGAACCGTCGGCGAGGGTCGCGCCGTACGGGCCGATGGAGGCGGCGACCCACCGGTGCTCGCCCGGCTCGACCTCACCGGCCAGCCGGGCCAGCTCGACGCTGCGGCGCATCAGCCGCGCCGCCCCCGCCCGGTCCAGGCCGCGCTCGGCGAAGCCCTCGAAGGACGCCTGGTAGCTGGCGGTGGTGGCGACGTCGGCGCCCGCCCGGTAGAACGCGGCGTGCGCGGCGACGATCTCCTCCGGTGCGTCCGCCAGCAGGCGCGCCGACCACAGGGCGTCGGCGAGCTCGTGGCCCATCGCTTCCAGCTCCGTGGCCAACCCACCGTCGAGCACCAACGGCTGATCGACCCTGAATTCCCGCATGCCGTCCAGCGTAGTGGTGTTCGACAACGCAGACCGCTTCGAAACCCGGCGTGGGGAGATCCGAATTTCGCGCGAAGTTCGACGCCGGAAGTTCGGCCTCGAATTTCGCGCGAAATTCGAGCGGTCAGCCCTTCACGCTGCCCGCCGCCAGCCCCGAGACCAGGAAGCGCTGCACGGCGTAGAACACGATCACCGCCGGGATCGCCACCAGCACCGACGCCGCCGCGAGGTGCCCCCACTCCGCCCGGTTCTGCTGG
Source organism: Saccharopolyspora mangrovi (assembly GCF_035320975.1). Lineage (NCBI taxonomy): Bacteria > Bacillati > Actinomycetota > Actinomycetes > Pseudonocardiales > Pseudonocardiaceae > Saccharopolyspora > Saccharopolyspora mangrovi. The sequence continues at coordinate 38,854 of NZ_JAWLNX010000008.1, forward strand.
ACGAACACCTGCAGGCCGACAGCCAGGGTCTTCGACTCGTCGGCGGCCGACAGGAACGCCGAGGCGAACGCGACCTCGCTCCAGGCCACGATGAACGAGTAGAACCCGGTCACCGCCAGCCCCGGTCTGGCCAGCGGCAGCACCAGCCGCCAGAACACCCCGAGCGGGGACAGCCCGTCGACCCGTCCGGCCTCGTCGATGTCGGCCGGGATGCCGTCGATGTAGCCCTTGAGCATGAACGTGCAGAACGGGATCGCGGTGCTGCAGTAGACCAGCACCAACCCCAGCGCGCTGCCCTGCAGCCCGAGCGTGAGCAGGATGTTGTACAGCGGCACGATCAGCACTGCGAACGGGAACATCTGCACCACCAGGAACGACAGCAGCAGCCAGTGCCTGCCGGGGAACCGGAACCGGCTCAGCGCATAGGCGGTGGTGGCCGCCAGCAGCACGCCGAGCACGGTCGTTAGGGCCGCGATCAGCACCGAGTTGCCGAACCACGCCAGGAACGAGCCCTTGGCGCCGGTGAGCACGTCGGCGTAGTTGTCCAAGCTGGAGTCGTTGACCAGCGATGGCGTCGCCTCGATCGCCTTCGCGTCCGGCTTGAACGACACGACCACGACCCAGAACACCGGGAACACCGCGATCAGCGACGCCACGATCAGCGCGCCGTGCAAACCAATGCTCGCCAGGGTCGAACGCCGGCCCCGGCCGCGCGGCCGGGCAGCGGCCGAGGACGCCCGCAGGGACGCTGCGTCGATGCTCATCACAGCACCTCCCCTTGCCGCGCCATCGCGCGGCGGTAGATCGCGGCGAAGACCAGCAGCACCGACAGGATCAGCACGCCGTAGGTGGAGGCGATCGCGTAATCCCTGGTGGCGCCGGAGAAGAACCGCTCGAAGGCGTAGGTCACCAGAATCCGCGTGTGCGGGTTGTTGCCGGTGATCAGGTAGATGACCGGGAACATGTTGAACGTCCAGATCACCCCGAGCAGCACCACGCTGCTCGACACCGGGCGCAGCCCCGGCAGCGTCACGTTGACGAACCGCTGCCAGGGCGTCGCGCCGTCCATCTCGGCGGCCTCGTAGAGGTCCGACGGGATGGCCTGCAGCCCGCCGAGCAGGGCGACCATCATGAACGGCACGCCCAGCCACACGTTGACCACGATCACCGACACCAGCGCCAGGTCCGACTGCCCGAGCCACACCTGCCCGGGCAGCCCCAGGGCCTCCAGCACCCAGTTGACCAGGCCGTAGTCGGCGTTGAGCAGGTACCGCCAGGCGAAGGCGCTGATGAACACCGGTACTGCCCACGGCAGGATCAGCAGCACCCGGTACAGCCCGCGCCCGCGCATCCGCCGGTTGAGCAGCATCGCCAGTCCGAGCCCGATGCCGTAGTGGCAGGCCACGCACGCGAACGTCCAGATCACGGTGCGCACCAGCGTCGCCCAGAACGATCCGAACGCGGCCGACCCGGACAGCACGTTGAGGTAGTTGTCCCACCCGACGAAGGAGTACCGCGCCTCCCGGTCCAGCACCGGGTTGGCGATGTTGGTGTCGTTGATGTCGGTGAACCCGAAGTACACGCCTTGCAGCAGCGGCAGCACGACCAGCAGCGCGAGGACCGCGACCACCGGCAGCACCATCGCGTAACCGAACCAGTAGCGGGCGAGGAAGTTCCGCATGATCAGCGCTTCGCGTAGTCGGTGAGGATCGTGGACTGGTAGGTCTGCGCCAGCTCGTCGAGCGCGGCCTGGGTCGGCTTGCGGCCCGACAGCACGTCGCCGTAGGCGGTCTGCAGGGGTTCGAGCAGCTCGCTGTTCTGCGGGATCCACGCGCGGGTGTGCGTGGTCGCGGCCAGCGGGCGGAACGCGCTGACGATCGGGTTGGCCGCGACCGCCGGGTCGTCGTAGGCGGACTTGCGGGTGGGCAGCAGGCCCAGCTTGGCGGCGACCTTGGCCTGGTTCGCGCTGCTGCTCATGCACGCCACGAACTTCTGCGAGGCCTCGGTGGCGTCGCTGCCCTGCCGGATCACGTAGTCGTGGCCGCCGACGGGGGAGGGGGTGGCCGAACCGGGCACGGGCGCGATGCCGAGGTTGGCGGGATCGGCGAACTCGGGGGAGGAGGTGAATTCCGTGACCGCCCACGGCCCGTCGATGACCATCGCGGTTTCGCCCGTGGTGAAGGCGGTTTTCATGCTGGTGTAGGAGTTCGGCTGGTCGAGCGAGGTGCGCGCGGCCTTGGCGTCGAGGAGGTCCTTGGCGACCTGCACACCGCGCGCGGTCTCCGGGGAGTTCACGGTGATCATCCGCGCGCCGGGGTTCACCAGGTCGCCGCCGTGGGTGTAGATGAACGGCAGCGCGTAGTACTCGTCGTTGTTGATGAACAGGGCGTTCTCGCCGCCCAGCTTCGGGGCGACGGCCTTGAGCTCGTCCCAGGACTGCGGCGGTTTCACCCCGGCGGCGTCGAGCTTGCGCTTGTTGTAGAACAGCGCGAGCGCGTCGGTGACCTGCGGAACCGCGTAGGTCTTGCCCTCGAACTTCGTCGATTCCAGCGTGTTCGGCAGGAAGTCGGCGGTGTCGGTGACCAGCGGGGTGCCGGAGAGGTCTTGGATGAGTCCCGCTTGCGCGAGCTGCGAGACCCAGCCGACGTCGGCGCGCAGCACGTCCGGGCCCTGCCCGCCCTGGGCCGCGGTCTTGTAGTTGTTCAAGGCCTGGTCGAAGGCCACCGTCTCCACCCGCACCTGGTAGCCGCCGGTGCGGCCGCACTCCTGGGCGATCTCGCCGAACACCGCGCTTTCCGCTGAACCGCTGGTGTCCCAGTACACGACCTGGTTCGCGTCGCCGGTCGATCCGCCGCACCCGGCCAGGGTGAGGGCGCCGACCAGGCCCAGGGCAGCAGTGACCGTGGCCTTGGGTCTCATTTCCAGACCTCCCGATTTGCAAATTTTTGCGAACACCTGGCGTTAGATTGCATACCTAGAACGCAGTTGTCGTCAAGGTATGCGAGCAGAATTGGACAGCGTTCCGGCAATCGGTAATGGATGGTCATTGCAAATTGTTGCTACTGCGTGCAGGATCGTGTCAGCAACATCTGCAGCGGAGGGAGTCTGGCGTTGGCGGGTCTGGCCGAGATCGCGGAAGCGGCCGGGGTGAGCGTGTCCACGGTGAGCCGCGTGCTCAACCGCAAGTCCGGCATCGCCGAGGAGACCCGGCAGCGCGTGCTCGACGTGGTCAACCAGCTGCCGCACACCGCCCGGGGCGTCGGTGCGCTGCGGCGCACCGGGGTGATCGGCCTGCTGGTGCCGGAGCTGTCCAACCCGGTGTTCCCGGCCTTCGCCGAAGCGCTGGAAAGCCGCGCCTCGCAGGCGGGTTACGCGTCGCTGCTGTGCAACACGCGGGCGGCGATGAGCGAGCGGGAGTACGTCCAGATGCTGCAGGCGCGCGGCGTCGAGGGGATGATCTTCGTGTCGCCGGAGATCGCCAACCCGGACAACGACGAGCGCCGGACCCGCGGCTACTACGAGAAGCTGGGCCGCGAGGGCGTCCGGATGGTGTTCGTCAACGGCGGCGCCCCGAGCCTCGACGTCCCGGACATCACCGTCGACGAGCACCTCGCCGGCCACACCGCCGCCCGGCACCTGCTGGAGCTGGGGCATCGGCGGATCGGCTTCGTCAGCGGTCCCTCGCGGGCCCTGCCGTCGCGGCTCAAGCGCGCCGGCTGGGCGGCTGCGCTGGAAGAAGCGGGTGTCGAACCCGACGCCGAACTCGTCGCGCACGGGTCGTTCTCCGCAGAAGGCGGAGCCGACGCGATGGCCCGGCTGCTCGACGGCCCGAAGCCCACGGCGGTGCTGTGCTCCTCGGACGTCATGGCGCTGGGTGCGATGGGCGAGGCCAAGCGGCGCGGGCTGAGCACTCCGGAGGACATCTCGGTGGTCGGCTTCGACGACATCCCGATGGCCGCCTACTGCCAGCCGGCCCTGACGACGCTGGCCCAGCCCATCCGCGACATGGCCGCCGCGGCCGTCGACGAACTGCTGCGCCAGCTCGACCCGGACGGCGCCGAGCGCGGCTCGACGAGCTTCAGCCGCATGTTCCGCCCGAACCTGATCGTCCGGGAGTCCACCCGGTAGCGGTGAGGGCGGTGCGCTCCAGAACCGCTCGTGATCGAAGGTCTTGTGCCCGGACAGCTCAGACCAGAACTGCCCAACTCCGGAAGGGAAGCAGTATGTCTTGGTGGCGTGACGCCGTGGTGTACCAGATCTACGTGCGCAGCTTCGCCGACTCCGACGGCGACGGCATCGGCGACCTGGCAGGCGTGCGCGAGCGGCTGCCGCACCTGGTGGAGCTGGGCGTCGACGCGATCTGGCTGACCCCGTTCTACCCCTCGCCGATGGCCGACGGCGGTTACGACGTCGCCGACTACTGCGGCGTGGACCCGCTCTTCGGCGACCTCGACGACTTCGACGACCTGCTCGCCCGAGCCCACGAGGCCGGACTGCGGGTGCTGGTCGACGTCGTGCCCAACCACACCTCAGACCGGCACCCGTGGTTCGCCGAAGCGCTGGCCGCCGAGCCCGGCTCGGCCGAGCGCGACCGCTACCTGATCCGCGACGGGCGCGGCGACGAGCCGCCGAACGACTGGGAGTCCATCTTCGGCGGTCCCGCCTGGACCCGGTTGCCCGACGGCCAGTGGTACCTGCACCTGTTCGCCCCGGAGCAACCCGACCTGAACTGGCGGAACCCGCAGGTGCGCGCCGACTTCCGCAAGGTCCTCAAGTTCTGGCTGGACCGGGGCGTCGACGGGTTCCGCATCGACGTCGCGCACGGCATGATCAAGCACCCCGACCTGCCCGACACCGGTCTGGCCGAGCAGATCTCCCTGCTGGGACGCGGCGAGCTGCCCTACTTCGACCAGGACGAGGTGCACGAGATCTACCGCGACTGGCGCGCGCTGCTCGACTCCTACTCCGGCGGACGGATCGGCGTGGCCGAGGCGTGGGCGTCGACGCAGGAGCGGCTGGCCCGCTACGTCCGGCCCGACGAGCTGCACCAGGCGTTCAACTTCGCGCTGCTGGAAGCCCCCTGGTCGGCGGCCGAGTTCGGCGAGGTCGTCACCGAGTCGCTGGCCACCACCGCTCAGGTCGGCGCGACCACGACGTGGGTGCTGGGCAACCACGACGTCCGGCGCCCGGTCACCCGCTACGGCGACGGCGAGACCGGCCTGGCGCGCGCCCGCGCGGCCGCGCTGTTCAGCTTCGCCCTGCCCGGTTCGGTCTACGTCTACCAGGGCGAGGAGCTGGGGCTGCGCGAGGTTCTGGAGCTGCCCGACGAGGTCCGCCAGGACCCGATCTGGACCCGCTCCGGCGGCGCCGACGTCGGCCGCGACGGCTGCCGGGTTCCGCTGCCGTGGTCCGGTGAGCGGCCGCCGTTCGGCTTCGGACCGGGCGGGGGCTGGCTTCCGGCGCCGGGGGAGTGGGCCGCGTCCACGGTGGGGGCGCAGCGCGCGGAGCCCGGTTCGGTGCTCAACCTCTACCGCTCGGCGCTGGCCCGCCGCCGCGAGCTGCCCGAGCTCGGCGACGGCGAGATGACCTGGCTGGACGGTCCGGAGCACGTGCTGGCGTTCGCCCGTGAGCCGGGCTTCACCTGCGCGACCAACTTCGGTGACGCCCCCGTCGTCCTCGACCTGCCCGGTGACCTGGTGCTTCGCAGCGACGGCGCGGAGTCCTGGACGGGGGAGTTGCCGCCGAACACCGCGGTGTGGCTCAAAACTGGGAAAAGTTGACGAGAAGTGGGTCTATTTCCGCCCAACTGAACGTGGTCACATGTGAATCACCAACAACGCGGAGGTGATTCGCATGCTGCGACGATTAGGGACGACCACGGCAGCGGGTGTGCTGGCCGCCGTCGCCGTGGTCGGTTTCCAGGCGCCGGCCTCGGCCGCGCCGAACTTCCAGGTGCCCTTCAAGTGCGGGGTCGAGGTGACGGCCGCGACCTTCAGCGGGCACAGCCCGGTCAACTCGGTCGACTTCCAGCGCGACGGCATCACCGGCATGGCGGTGCTGGCGTCGGCGGGCGGCACCGTGACCAGGTCGGAGAACGAGGGCGACACCAGCTACGGCCGGTGGATCGAGCTCGACCACGGCAACGGCTGGCGCACCCGCTACGCCCACCTGTCCAGCCAGGCGGTCTCGGTCGGCGACAAGGTCTCGGCCGGCGGCAAGATCGGCGAGGCCGGTGCCACCGGCGGCGTCACCGGACCCCACCTGCACTACGAGCAGATCCTCGACGGCGCCGACCGCAAGGTCGTCCTCAACGGCGAAGCCGTCCCCTACTACGGCCACACCCCCTTCACCAGCAAGAACAACTGCTGACCCCAGGACGTGAAAACGGCCGGTCCACCTCCCGCGAGGTGGACCGGCCGCTTTCGTGGTTCTCGGGTCAGAGGCGGACCGGGTAGTGGGGTTCCGGGACCTCCGGCGAGAGGCGGCCCTCGATGAAGATGGCGTGCCAGAGCATGAACACCAGCAGCGCCCACAGGCGGCGGCTGTGGTCGAGGACGCCGGAGCGGTGCTCCTCCAGCAGCTGCAGGATCGCGCGGCGGTCCAGCAGGTGATCAGTCTGGGACTGCTGGATGATGTTGCGCGCCCAGTCGTGCATCTCGTCCTTGAGCCAGTGCCGGATCGGCACCGGGAAGCCGAGCTTGCGCCGGTTGAGCACGTGCGCCGGGACGACCTGGTACAGCGCCTGGCGCAGCGCGTACTTGGTGGTCTCGCTGGTGATCTTCTGCTCCAGCGGCACCGTGCTGGCCACCCGGAAGACCTCCGGGTCCAGGAACGGCACCCGCAGCTCCAGCGAGTTGGCCATCGTCATCTTGTCGGCCTTGACCAGGATGTCGCCGCGCAGCCACGTGAACAGGTCCACGTGCTGCATCCGGGTCACCGGGTCCCAGTTCTTCGACAGGCTGTACGGAGCGCCGGTGATGTCCTTGTGCGACACGCCCGGGTCGAACGCGCGCATGATGTTGCGCAGCTGGTCGTCCCGGAAGATCCGCGCGTTGCCGTAGTAGCGCTCCTCCAGGTCCAGCGACCCGCGGCGCAGCAGGTCCTTGCCTCGCACGCCCTCCGGGATGCGGCTGGAGACCTTGCCCATCGCCTTGCGCAGGGCGCCCGGCACCTTCTCGAACGGCGCCAGCGACAGCGGCTCGCGGTAGATCGTGTAGCCGCCGAACAGCTCGTCGGCGCCCTCGCCGGAGAGCACGACCTTGACGTGCTGGCGCGCCTCGCGGGCGATGAACCACAGCGGGACCAGCGCCGGGTCGGCCACCGGGTCGTCGAGGTACCAGGTGATCAGCGGCAGCGCCTCCATCATCTCCTCGGCGGAGACGGTGCGGACCACGTGCTTGACGCCGATCGCCGCTGCCGACTCGGCGGCCACGTCCACCTCCGAGTAGCCCTGCCGCTCGAAGCCGGTGGTGAAGGTGATCAGGTTCGGGTTGTGCTCCTTGGCCAGCGCCGCGATCGCGGTGGAGTCGATGCCGCCGGACAGGAACGAGCCGACCGTCACGTCCGCGCGCATGTGCTTGGCGACCGAGTCGCGCATCACATCCACGATCTCGTTCTGCAGCCGCCGCACGTCGGCGTCGGTGTTGGCCGGGCGCGGCCGGAAGTTCGGCTGGAAGTACCGCTCGGTCACCAGCTGGCCGCCGGGGGAGACGGTGAACGAGGTGCCCGACTCGATCCGGCGGATCTGCCGGTGCAGCGACTCGGGCTCGGGCACGTACTGCAGCACGAAGTAGTGCTGCAGCGCCTTGTGGTCGATCTCCTCGCTGATCCTCAGCGTGCTGGCCAGGCTGAGCAGGCTCTTCTTCTCGCTGGCGAAGGCCGTCCCGCCAGGGCCGGAGGCGTAGAACAGCGGCTTGATGCCGAACGGGTCGCGGGCGCCGTAGACGACCTTGCGCTCGTTGTCCCAGATCATGAACGCGAACATGCCGCGCAACCGGCCGACGGACTGCGGCCCCATGTAGTGGTAGGCCGCGACGATGACCTCGGTGTCGCCGTCGGTGCCGAAGCGGGCGCCGTACTGCTCGATGAGCTCGGCGCGCAGCTCCAGGTAGTTGTAGATCTCACCGTTGAAGGTGATGGTGTACCGCTGCGGGTTCTCCGGCGGACCCCAGGTCAGCGGCTGGTGGGAGTGCTCCAGGTCGATGATGGACAGCCGGTTGAAGCCGAGGACGACCTCACCGCCCTGCCACGTGTCGCTCTCGTCCGGGCCCCGGTGGCGTTGACACGGCAGCGCGTTGGCCACGGCGTTCACGCTGTAACCGGCAGTTTCTTCGGTGGGACAGATGAGTCCAAGCAGGCCGCACACGCGTCTCGTGCACCTCTCCGAGTCGGGGGGAAAAGGCTGGCTCCAGTATGCAGAACCTCCGCTCGCGCGCTGCACGCGCGTGGTGCGGGCGTGATCTCTGCCCCCGGAGCAGTATCGCGGCTACACCTGGGCTAGAGTCTGCCCAGGATTCCGGCGGCGGATCCGCGGTCGCCTGCGGGCGAGCGGGGGTCTACATCAAGCCGCTTCGGTGAGTTTTGCACGAGGAGGCGTCGCGCAGTGGGCCTGAAGGAGGGGACCCGAGTGCCACGGCTGGTCAAGGTCGCTGGTCTGATCGGCCTGGTTGGTGTCGCGGCCACTGGCTGCACGACCGACGAGGTCCTGCGGTTCGGATGGCCAGAGGGTGTCACCCCGCAGGCCGAGGCGATGCGGAACCTGTGGACCTGGTCGGTCATCGCAGCACTCGCGGTCGGTGTGTTGGTGTGGGGGCTGATCTTCTGGTCGGTCGCTTTCCACCGCAAGAAGAAGAACGACGAGGAACTGCCGCGTCAGTTCCAGTACAACCTGCCGCTCGAGCTCATCTACACGGCGATTCCGTTCGTGCTGGTGGTCGTGCTGTTCTACTTCACGGCGGTCACGCAGAACACGGTTCTGGCCAAGCCGGCCAAGCCGGACCAGACCGTGAACGTGGTCTCGTTCCAGTGGAACTGGGAGTTCAACTACCCCGGTTACAAGACGCCGGACGGGCAGCCGGTGCGCACCGTCGGCAGCAGCAGCGAGATCCCGCTGCTGGTCGTGCCGGTCGGCGAGCGCGTCGAATACCACATCAGCTCCACCGACGTGATCCACTCGTTCTTCGTGCCGGAGTGGCACTTCAAGCGGGACACCTTCCCGTACCCGGAGAAGAACAACCAGGACAACGTCTTCCAGAACACCGTTGAGCGAGAAGGCTCGTTCGTGGGCCGGTGCGCCGAGCTGTGCGGCACCTACCACGCGATGATGAACTTCGAGGTCCGCGCGCTGTCGCAGGACAAGTTCGACCGGTACATGCAGCTGCGCACCCAGGTGAACCCGCAGACGGGTCAGCCGTACACGGCCGCTGAGGCGCTCGGCGCGATGAACTGCGGTGAGCTGTGCACGCCGCACGCGGTGACCGGTGTGCCGTTCAACACCGACCGCACCGGTGGCGTGCCCTCCGGCATCGGGACGAACAGCTAGGGGTGCCCTCGACAGGGCGTACGGCGTGAGAGCGAGGACTCCATGAAGGTCGAAGCGAAGATCTTCAACATCATCACCGTTTTCTTCTTCCTGTCCGCAGTCGTCTACGGGCTCTGGGCCAAGGAGCCGGTGGGCACCGTGGCGCTGATCCTGGTCGGCGGTCTGTCCCTGATCATCGGCAGCTACCTCTCCTTCGTGGCTCGCCGGATCGAGGACCGACCCGAGGACAACCCGGACGCGGAGATCAGCGACGGTGCCGGTGAGCTGGGCTTCTTCAGCCCGGGCAGCTACTGGCCAGTCGGCCTGGCCGCCGGTGCGGCGTTCGCGGGCATCGCCCTGGCGTTCTTCCACGTTTGGATGATCGTGCTCGCGGTCGGCTTCCTGCTGATCATGGTCGCCGGGCTGGTGTTCGAGTACCACACCGGCCAGAGCAGCCACTGACGCCAGAACTCGAAAGGCCCCTCGGTTGCGACCGAGGGGCCTTTTCGCGTCTAGGATCTCGTCCGTCGAACTACCACAAGCAGGAGGTTTCCCCTCGTGATCACCGCGATCGTGCTGATCCAGACCGCCGCCGACCGCCTCGCCGAGGCGGCTCAGGAGATCGCCGACCTCGACGGTGTCGACGAGGTCTACTCCTGCGCGGGCGATGTCGACCTGATCGCCGTGCTCCGCGTCGCCAAGCACGAGGACCTGGCCGACATCGTCCCGGGCAAGATCAACAAGGTGGACGGCGTCCTGGACACCGACACCCACATCGCCTTCCGCTCCTACTCCCGCGAGGACACGGAAGCAGCCTTCTCCATCGGCCTCGAAGACTGATTCCTGAGGTCGCGGTCGTCGAAGAACGCGACCGCGACGCTCGCCTGGCGGTTCGTGTCAGCGGAGCTCTGCGCTGAAGGCTGTCCAGCGGTCCAGGAGGGTTGCTGCGGCGCCCGAGTCGATGGCCTCGGCCACTCGGGCCAGGCACGCGTTGAACTGGGCCTGCAGGTCCGCTCCTGGGCCGTCGTAGGCGACGCAGGCGCCGGCGGCGTTGAGCAGGACCGCGTCGCGGACCGGTCCCTTCGCTCCCGCCAGGAGGTCTCGGACGACCTTGGCGTTGTCCTTGGCGTCGCCGCCCTGGAGGTCTTCCGCGCGGCTGCGGGCGATGCCGAAGTCCTGCGGGTCCAGCACGTCCTCGCGGACCATGCCGTCGTTGACCACCCACGCGGTGCTGGCGGCCGTGGTGGTGATCTCGTCCATGCCGTCGTCGCCCCGCACCACCAGCGCGGTGTTGCCCCGGGCGGCGAAGACCTCGGCGACCACCGGCGCCATCCGGCGGTCCGCGCAGCCGATCAGGCCGGCGGCCGGGCGGGCGGGGTTGGTGAGCGGACCGAGCACGTTGAACGCCGTCGGGATGCCGATCTCGCGGCGCGGCGCACCGGCGTGCTTGAACGCGGGGTGGAACACCGGGGCGAAGCAGAAGCCGATGCCGACCTCCTCCACGCAGCGCGCCACGTCCGCCGGCTGCAGGTCGATCGCCACGCCGAGCTCTTCGAGCACGTCGGCGGTGCCGCACTTCGACGAGGCCGCGCGGTTGCCGTGCTTGACCACGGTGATCCCGGAAGCGGCCAGCACGATCGAGGCCATCGTGGAGATGTTCACGCTGCCGCTGCGGTCACCGCCGGTGCCGACGATGTCCACCGCGCGCTGGGTGATGTCCAGGGTGCGGGCGTGCTCGAGCATCGCGTCGGCCATGCCGCGCACCTCGGCGGGCGTCTCGCCCTTGGCCCGCAGCGCCACCACGAAACCGGCCACCTGGGCCGGGGTCGCCTCACCGGACATGATCAGGTTCATGGCCCAGGCGGTGTCCTCCGCGGACAGGTCCGTACCCGCGACCAGGCTGCCCAGCAGCCCTGCCCAACTTCCCGCCATCGTTCCCACGATCCACTCCGTCGGTTCGCCTGTCCAAAGAAACTATCGTGCCGCGTTCCGCGTCCCCTGATCCGTCGGGTATGGCGTGGATCGCAGCGCGGTGACCCGATTCCAGCGGAAATGTGGTTTCGATATCCATTGAAATCTGGCGCAGGGCGACCGGCGTCTCCGCGGGAGCGGCCGGTCCGGGTCAGGCCGGGATGGGCTTGCCCTGGGTGCGCAGGACCTCGGCGACGGTCTCGGCGGAGGCCAGCGGGTCCAGCGGGTGGACCAGGACCGCGTCGGCCTGCGACCAGGTGGCCAGCCAGCGGTCGTCCTTGCGGCGGACGGAGACGACGATCGGCGGGCACTGGGCGATCTCGTTCTTGAGCTGCCGCGACACGCCCATGCCGCCGGTGGGCTGCGCCTCGCCGTCGAGGATCAGCAGGTCGACCTTGCCCGCGTCGACCTCGCTGAGAACGTCGGCGACCGTTCCCGCCTCGGTGTAGTGCAGCCGGTCCAGATCGGGGGCCGGGCGCCGCCCGACGGCGTTGATGATCGCCTCCCGGACCTCGGCGCGGTGGCTGAACACGAGAACGTTCGTTGTTGCGGTGCTCATCACTGGCTCCTCGGCGAGCTTGCGGGACACCCGCACCCGGTCTGCGCAGCACGGGGCTTTAACAGGTCCGAATGCTAGCCGCCCGAGCGGGTGTGACAGTAGCCACCCGGCCGGATTCGATCATTCGGCCCCGGGCTGCAGGGCGTCCCAGCCGTAGGTCTGCCCGCCGTGCCGTTGGGCCAGTCCGGCCATCCGAGAGCTCTCCTGTGAGCAATGCAACGCATCCAATCGCTGCACACGGAGCGCGACCAACGGGGTCAAATCGGGCACGCTGAGCTCATCAGCGCGTCCTCCGGGGCGCAGAACCCAGTCATCTTGGGCCAGCACGGCCCTCGCGGTGTCGACCACGTCACCCGGAATTGCCAGGTGGTGGCGCAGCACGGCCGGGTCGTCCGGGTTCCACCCGGTGGCCCTGGCCAGTGCCGTCGAAGCGGCCTCGGCGTCGTCGTAGGACCACACCACCACCTGCAGTCCGGGATCATCGATGCTGATCACGGGCTTGCGGCGGTCCCGGCGACCGATTCCGACGGCCGCCAGAGCGGACCGAAGAGCTTTCACGTTGAGTTACCTCCAGATCGCAATCCGATCACCCTGCGGTCGTAGGGGAGGCCCCGAAAGCGCGAGGGGAAAAGCTGCAAGACATAATGCGTCGCGTGACAACGGCAGCGCCCTCAATCAGTCAACGCGTGCACTCGCTGAACCGACCCAACATGGTCAGCGTGGGCACCATCGTTTGGTTGGCCAGCGAGCTGATGTTCTTCGCTGGGCTCTTCGCCATGTTCTTCACGGTGAAGGCGCAGAACGAGGGCGTGTGGCCACCACCGCCCACTCACCTGAACCTCCCGTTGGCCCTCCCGTTCACGATCATCCTGGTGGCGTCCTCGTTCACCTGCCAGTGGGGCGTGTTCGCGGCCGAGCGGGGTGACGTCTTCGGCCTGCGCCGCTGGTACGTGATCACCCTGATCATGGGCACGATCTTCGTGTTCGGGCAGGGCTACGAGTACTCGCAGCTCGTCGCGCACGGGACGACGCTGGCGTCGTCGGCCTACGGCACCGTCTTCTACATGACGACCGGGTTCCACGGGCTGCACGTCATCGGTGGGCTGGTCGCCTTCGTCTTCCTGCTCATCAGGACGAAGCTCAGCAAGTTCACGCCGGCCCAAGCCATCGCAGCGATCGTCGTGTCGTACTACTGGCACTTCGTGGACATCGTGTGGATCGGCCTCTTCGCCGTGATCTACCTCGTCCCGTGATCGCTCCTCCAGCGAGGAACCTCGATCGCCTGGCTCGAACGAGGCCGAAACGAACACCCCGAACCGGACAGCAAGGGTTGCCGCACTCATGACCACCACTAAGAAACGGAACCGCGCGGGCTCGAAGCTCAAGCGGCGGATCTCCGGTGTACTGGCGCTGGGCATTGCGTTGGTGGGTGCCGGTGGGCTGTACACCGTCGTGACTCCCGAGCCGCAGACCGCGCACGCCGCAGCGGACCCGGCGCTGGTGAGGCAGGGCGAGCAGCTCTACAACAACGCCTGCATCAGCTGCCACGGATCCAACCTGCAGGGCGTGCAGGACCGTGGTCCCAGCCTGACGGGCGTCGGCGAAGCCGCCGTGCACTTCCAGGTCTCCACCGGCCGCATGCCGATGGTCCGCCAGGAAGCGCAGGCGATGCGCAAGCCGCCGAAGTTCACCCCGGAAGAGATCGACGCGCTGGGCGCTTACGTGCAGACCTACGGCGGTGGGCCGGAGTCGCCGAAGCAGTCCGGTGAGGCGCTGCAGGGCGGCGACCCCGCCCGCGGTGGCGAGCTCTACCGCCTGAACTGCTCTTCCTGCCACAACTTCACCGGGCGCGGTATCGCGATGTCCTCCGGCAAGTTCGCCCCGAACCTGCACGAGGCGACCGAGCAGGACATCTACAACGCGATGCTCACCGGGCCGCAGAACATGCCGAAGTTCTCGGACCGGCAGCTCACCCCGGAAGAGAAGAAAGATATCATCGCCTACGTCAAGTCCGTGACCAACGGGAACAACAACCCGGGCGGCAATGACCTCGGCGGCTACGGGCCGGGACCGGAGACGGTGATCGCCTGGGTCGTGGGACTCGGCGCGCTGATCGGCCTCACCCTGTGGATCGGAGCCAGGGCATGAGTGACCAAGAGAACAAGGACTACACCGAGGCCGAACTGGCCGAGATGAGCCGCGACGAGAAGATGCGGCTGGGCCTCGCCCTCGACGACGTCGAGCTCGTCGAGTACCGGGACAACTGGCCGGTCAAGGGCACCCGCGCCGAGCGCCGGGCCGAGCGCAACGTCGCCGCCTGGTTCGCCCTGGCCGGACTGTCCGCGCTGGCGTTCATCGCGGTGTTCATCTTCTGGCCGTGGGACTACCAGCCCTCGACCGAGCCGCGCGAGCACTTCATCTACTCGCTGTACAACCCGCTGATCGGTTTCTTCCTCGGCCTGTCGATCCTGGCCGTGGGCATCGGCGTCGTGCAGTACCAGAAGAAGTTCATCCCGCACGAGGTCGCGGTGCAGCAGCGCCACGACGGCCACGGCTCCAGCGAGGTGGACCGGCAGACGACCGCCGCGATCCTGGCCGACGCCGGAGAGCGCAGCGGCATCGCCCGCCGCAAGATGATCACGCGTTCCGCGGGCTTCGGCCTGGGGGCCTTCGGCCTCGGCGCCGGCGTGTTCGCCCTCGGCGGCATGGTGCGCAACCCCTGGGCCGAGGAGGGTCAGGAGTCGCTGCTGCACACCGGCTGGATGCCGGAGCACCCCGGCGAGAAGATCTACCTGCGTCGCGACACGGGCAACCCGCACGACGTCTCGCTGCTGCGGCCCGAGGACATCGACGCCGGTGGCTTCGAGACCGTCTTCCCGTTCCGCGAAGCCTGGCGGCACGACGAGCACGAGCTGATCACCTCGATGCGCAAGGGCGACGCGCCGGTCATGCTGATCCGGCTGCGTCCCGGCAGCAAGCCGGTCAAGCGCAAGGGGCAGGAAGACTTCAACTACGGCGACTACTACGCCTACTCGAAGATCTGCACCCACCTGGGCTGCCCGACGTCGCTGTTCGAGCAGCAGACCGGCCGCCTGCTCTGCCCGTGCCACCAGTCGCAGTTCGACGTGGTCAACACCTATGCGAAGCCGGTGTTCGGCCCGGCCACGCGTGCCCTGCCCCAGCTGCCGATCACGGTGGACGAGGACGGCTACTTCGTGGCGAAAGGCGACTTCATCGAGCCCGTCGGTCCGGCGTACTGGGAGCGTAAGTCATGAGTTCGATCACCACGCCCACGAAGGGAGAGAGCAAGCTGTACGGCAAAGTCGCGCACGCGGCCGACGAGCTGGACACGCGCTACCGGCTCGCTCCCGGCATGCGGCGGCAGCTGAACAAGGTCTTCCCGACGCACTGGTCGTTCCTGCTCGGCGAGATCGCGCTCTACACGTTCATCCTGCTGCTGATCACGGGCACCTACCTGGCGTTCTTCTTCGACCCCTCGATGCAGGAGGTCGAGTACCAGGGCGTGTACACGAACCTGCGCGGTGTGGAGATGTCGCGGGCGTTCGAGAGCGCGCTGAACATCTCCTTCGAGGTCCGCGGCGGCCTGTTCGCCCGTCAGCTGCACCACTGGGCGGCGCTGCTGTTCATGGCGTCGATGGTGGCGCACATGATGCGCATCTTCTTCACCGGTGCGTTCCGGCGCCCGCGTGAGACGAACTGGATGATCGGCGTCACGCTGTTCATCCTGGGCATGTTCGAGGGCTTCACCGGCTACTCGCTGCCGGACGACCTGCTGTCGGGCACCGGTGTTCGCATCGCCTCCGGCATCGCGATGTCCATCCCGGTGCTGGGCACCTGGGTGCACTGGATCCTGTTCGGCGCCGAGTTCCCCGGCACCGACCTGATCCCGCGGTTCTACCTGTTCCACGTGTTCCTGCTGCCGGGTCTGATCCTGGGTCTGGTCGCGGCGCACCTGGCGCTGGTCTGGTACCAGAAGCACACCCAGTTCCCGGGTGTGAAGCGCACCGAGAGCAACGTGGTCGGCGTCCGGATCATGCCGGTGTTCGCGGTCAAGGCCGGTGCCTTCTTCGCGATGGTCGTCGGCGTCTGCGCGATCATGGCCGGTGTCTTCCAGATCAACCCGATCTGGAACCTGGGCCCCTACATCGCCTCGCAGATCTCCGCCGCCTCGCAGCCCGACTGGTACATGATCTGGACGGACGGTTCGTCGCGTCTGTGGCCGGCCTGGGAGGTCTACCTGGGACCGTTCACGATCCCGGCGGTGTTCTTCCCGACCGTGCTGTTCATGGGCATGATCTTCACGGCGGCGATCATGTACCCGGCCATCGAGCGCAAGCTCAGCGGCGACGACGCGCACCACAACCTGCTGCAGCGTCCGCGCGACAACCCGGTACGCACCTCGCTGGGTGCGATGGCGCTGACGTTCTTCATGGTGCTGATGATCTCCGGTACCAACGACATCATCGCGTTCGAGTTCAACATCTCGCTGAACGCGATGACCTGGGCCGGCCGCATCGGCCTGCTGGTCGCGCCGCCGATCGCCTACTGGATCACCTACCGCATGTGCCTGGGTCTCCAGCACAGCGACCGGGAGGTCCTGGAGCACGGTGTCGAGACCGGCATCATCAAGCGGCTCCCGCACGGTGAGTTCATCGAGGTCCACCAGCCGCTCGGCCCGGTGGACGAGCACGGTCACCCGCACGAGCTCGCCTACCAGGGCGCTCCGGTGCCGAAGAAGATGAACAAGCTGGGCGCCGCCGGTCAGCCGGTCGCGGGCAGCCTGACGCGGCCCGACCCGGTCGAGGAGACCGCCGCGCTGGAGCAGGCCCGTCACGACGACGCGGTCCGCGAAGCCGAGGAGCGCGCGCAGCTGACCGCTGGCAAGCACTCGCGGTCGGCGGAGTAAGCACCGAAAAGCCGAACGGCCCGGTACCCCGAGCGGGTGCCGGGCCGTTTCGCGTCTCCGGCACGGGATCTCGACGATCGGTAGCGTTCCCGTCATGGCTACGTTGCAGGATCCGAAGGTCCGCGAGTTCCTCTCCCTGGGCACCCGCACCGGGTTGCTCGGCTTCACGGCCGCCGACGGGCGCCCGCTGGTGGCGCCGGTGTGGTTCGTCGTCGACGGCGACGTGCTGGTGTTCAACACCGGCAAGGACACCGCCAAGGGCAAGTCCATCCTCCGCGACCCGAGGCTGGCGCTGTGCGTCGATCTGCCCCAGCCCCCGTTCGCCTTCGTGCAGGTCCAGGGCACCGCCGAGGTTTCCGAGGATCCCCAGGACCTCGTCGACACGGCCACGACGATCGCCGCCCGCTACATGGGCCCGGACAAGGCCGAGGAGTTCGGCCGCCGCAACGGCGTCCCCGGCGAACTGGTCGTCCGCCTCCGCCCCACCAAGATCAACGCCGCCTTCGACATGACCGCCTGACCGAGCCGGCCTCGAACCCCGATTACCGCCGTAATCAGGCCCCCGATCACGGCCGTTTTCCGGGTGGTGGACGGATTACGGCGGTTTTCAGGGGACGGATTACGGCGGTAATCCGTGGTCTGAACACCGGAGTGTTCGGGAGCCCCAGGCAGGGGTCGGGTCAGTTGATGGCTGCGTAGGGGGTTCTGCCTGTGGTGGCCTTGTCGAGCCAGGTTCGCCAGGAGCCCGCGGCGCCCGCTGGTTCGGTCCAGGGGGTGGTGGTGCGGACGAGACGGGTTCCGCCGGTGGTGAGCCAGCGGTAGATGACCCGGACCTCGTCGGCGGTGGCGCCGTGCAGGGGGCCAGGACCGTCGAGGACCGTTTCCGCGGAGGCCTGGAGCATGTCGACCACCGGCATCGGTGGGACGCCCCGGCGGGCGACTCCGGCGGAGGCGAGGCGACCGTGGCGGATGACGGCCAGGTGCCAGCCCTTGCGCCCGTCGGGCCTGGCCGCCACGAGCTCCGGGACCGCCGCGAGCGAGGAGAGCCGCTGGCCGCGGTCCAGCGAGCGGACCAGGTCGGCGAGCCGGTCGCGGTGCGCTGCGGCGTCCTCGAACCGCTCGGCGTCGGACAGGCGCTGGAGCTCGTCGCGCAGCCGTTCCAGCAGGTCCGCGCTGCGGCCGCGGACGACCTCCCGGATGGCGATCACCTCGGGTTCGTACTGCTCGCTGGTCTGCAGCCCGGCGCACGGGGCGCCACACCGGCCGAGCTCGTGCAGCGCGCACGGGCGGCCGGGTTTGCGCGGCGAGATGCGCTCGGTGCAGCGCCGCACGAACGTCGCCGACTGCAGGGCCTCGACGGCCGCGCTCGCCGCGTGCCGGGACCCGAAGGGCCCCAGCGCGTCCTCGCGCGGCGCGCGCACGATCGACAGCCTGGGGAACGCCTCGTCGGTCAGCACGACCCACCACGCGCGCTGCGGGAACTTGGAGCGCCGGTTGTAGCGCGGCTGGTGCGCCGAGAGCAGCCGCAGCTCCCGCACTTCTGCCTCCAGCGGGTGCGCGCATTCCACGTGGTCCACCCGTTCGGAGATGCCGACCATCTCCTTGACCCGCGCCCGGCGCTCGCCGGCGGTGAAGTACTGCCGCACGCGGCGCCTGAGGTCGGAGGCGGTGCCGACGTAGAGGACCTCGTCGTTGGGGCCGCGGAAGAGGTAGACGCCGGGGGAGTTGGGCAGCGAGTCGGCCAGGCCGCGCTTGCGCTTCTGCTGCGGGGTGACGTCGGGCAGGTGCCCGAGCAGGTCCTCCAGGGTGCGCACGCCGAGCGGTCCGAGGCGTTCCAGCAGCGAGTGCAGCACGTCGACGGTGGCGCGGGCGTCGTCCAGCGCCCGGTGCACGGGCTGGGTGCGCGCGCCCAGGACGCGGGCCAGCGTGCCGAGCTTGTGGTTCGGGGTCTCGTCGCGGGTCAGGACCCGGCGGGCGAGCCGGACGGTGTCGACGACCTGCGGTTTCGGCCATTCCAGCTCGAGGCGTTCGCAACCGGCGCGGAGGAACCCGATGTCGAACGGCGCGTTGTGCGCGACCAGCACCGCGCCCCGGCAGAACTCCAGGAACGCGGGCAGCACGCTGTCCCAGCGAGGTGCGTCGTGCACCATCGCCTCGGTGATGCCGGTGATCGACACGACGGCCGGGGGGATGCCGCGCTCGGGGTTCACCAGGGTTGCGAACTCGCCGAGCACCTCTCCGCCGCGGACCTTGACCGCCCCGATCTCGGTGACGGCGTCGCCTTCCCGGTCGCCACCGGTGGTCTCCAGGTCGACGACCACGAACGTCGCTTCGTGCAGCGGGATTTCGTCGCTGACGGCGATCTCGTCGAAGCTCAGCTGGCGGTGCGCGGACATCATCGGCACGTTACGTCCCACTACCGACACTGCGGCGCGTGCGTGTGCGGCGGGTGGTGGCGATTAGCCTGTGGGAATGGCGACACCGAATTCGGGACCGGACGGTCCCACCCCTGAGGAGTCCGCTGTGGACGGTGCGCAGCAGACTCCCGGTGCTGCGCCTGTCGATGCCGAGGACCTGCCGCCGCCGCTGCGCGCTCGCCTGGCCGAGCTGGCCGCCGGTGCTCTCGACGAGATGCGATCGACGGACGTTCCCGCGGCGCTGCGCCCGGTGGTGCGCTTCGCACCGGCCAAGCGCGCGAAGCTCGGTCAGCCCGCGCTGCTCAGCGCGCTGCGCGACTCCTCGGTGTTCCGCACGGCGGTGCTGGACTGGTGCCGCAACCACCGCCCGGACGCGCTGTCGTTGCAGGACTCGGATCCGGTGGTGGTCGGGGCCGCTGCCGTGCTGCAGGGCGCCGCGATCGCCCCGCACTACGTCGAGCTGATCGGTTTCCGCAGCGAGCAGGGGCAGCTGCGGGCCGAACGCGATTCCGCGCTGGCCAAGGTCGAGCGCCTGGCCGCCGAGGTCGAGCGGCTCAAGGCGGAACTGGCCGAGGCGCGCGAGTCGGCGGATCAGGCCGCGGGCAACGAGGAGGCCGACAGGCTGCGGAAACGCCTGCGCGAGCAGGGGATGCGGTTGCGGGAGGCCAAGGACGCGGCCGAGGCCGCGCGGGCTGAGCTCGAGAGCGCTCACGAGGCGCGGGAGTCGGCGATCGCCGAGGTCGCCGCGGAGCGGGACCGCGAACGCGCCCGTGCGCAGGAGGAGAAGCAGCGCGCCGACCGGGCCGCGGCCGAGGTGCAGGTGGCGCGGGAGAGCGCGCGGGAGGCGCGGCAGGGCGACGAGGTCCGGCTCGCGCTGCTGCTGGAAACCCTGGAAGGCGCGGTCGGCGGGTTGCGCCGGGAGCTGGGCGCGGCGGGGACCGGTCCGCGCCCGGCCGACGTGCTGCGGCGGGTGCGGGAGCAGACGGCGGTCGCCAGCGTGGTCGCCGACGTGGCCGCGCTGGACCGGTTGTTGGGCCTGCCCGCCGTGCACCTGATCGTGGACGGCTACAACGTCACCAAGACCGGCTACCCGGAACTCCCGCTGGCCGATCAGCGCGATCGGCTGGCCCACCAGCTCGCCGCGCTGGCCGCGCGCACCGGCGCCGAGGTCACGCTGGTCTTCGACGGCGCGGACGTGCTGGCGGTGCCGACTTCCGGGCCCCGGGGCGTGCGGGTGCTCTTCAGCGAGCCCGGCGTGCAGGCCGACGACGTGATCCGCGACCTGGTCGCGGCCGAGCCGGAAGGACGCCAGGTCGTGGTGGCCACGTCGGATCGCGCGGTGGTGACCTCGGTGCAGCGGCGCGGGGCTTACGCGGCCTCGTCGGCGATGTTGCTGGCCCGGCTGAACCGGGTGTGACCACTCGCCGCTCGGAGGATGCCGTTGGGCGACTTCCGGGACGTGGCGGAAGTCATAGTGGATCACCCGGGTACGCTCCGTATCCCGAAGGTAGGCGTGCTGTGTTCACTTGTCCAGGTGATAGCACCGCATGATCCGTCACGGTGAGCAAGGGACTCTCCTCCGTTAGGGGAGTTCAGTGGCGCTCAGTAGAAATCGGGACCCGCTTATAGACGTGCCGCCTCACCTTTCGTAACCTACCTGAGTCCTCGTGGCGATCAGTTGCTCAGACCGGGCGACACGCGAGGCGCCGCTGATTCGGTTTTGTCGGGGAACCGGGCCGCGCTCCAGCGGGTTTTCCGCGCGTGGTCAGGCGGTCGGAAGCAGAAGGAGCTGTGCGCGACGTGGCGTCGCACGGAATCAAGCGCTCATTGCGAGGCGCCCTGGCCGCAACCGCGGTCGCTGCAGTCGTCGGCATGACCTCCGGCGGTGCCGCCCTCGCAGACCCGCCTCTCCCGAACAACGCCTCGGACGCGGCCAAGCAGGTCCGCGAGCTCCAGCACCAGGCTGAGCAGCTCACCGAGGAGACGAAGAAGGCCGAGGACGACCACGAGGCCAAGAAGGCCGAACTGGGCCGTTCCGAAGCTCAGGCCGTGCAGGCCGAGCAGGTCGCCAACCAGGCCCGCGGCGAGGAAGAGAAGTTCCGCGGCCAGGTCGACCAGCTCACCCACGCGTCCTACCAGGGTGCTCGGCTGAACAAGCTCTCCGCGCTGCTGGTGAGCGAGACCCCGGATGACTTCCTGGACCGCGCCTCCGCGCTGGACGCGCTGGCCAAGGACAACAACGACGCGGTCAAGGCCCTGTCCGCGGCCACGCACCAGGCCGAGGCCGCCGAGCAGACCGCGAAGGACGCGCGCAACCGCGCCGCCCAGGCCGAGCAGGACGCAGCTCGGCTGGCCGTGGACATGAAGAACAAGTCCAAGGCCATGAAGGAGCAGATCGACAAGGTCGAGGAGAAGTACAACGAGCTCAGCGGAGCCGACCAGGACTCGCTGATCTCCGACGGCGAGACCGGTGTCGGTTCCATCGCCGGTGCCGGTGCGGCGATCGAGGCCGTCAACGCCGCGCTGAGCAAGCAGGGCTCGCCCTACGTCTGGGGTGCCAAGGGCCCGAGCAGCTTCGACTGCTCCGGTCTGATGCAGTGGGCCTACAAGCAGGCCGGCGTGAGCATCGGCGGTTCGACCAAGACCCAGGTCTCCGAGGGCAAGTCGATCACGGCGAGCCAGCTCAAGCCGGGCGACCTGATCTTCTACTACAGCCCGGTCAGCCACGTGTCGATGTACATCGGCAACGGCAAGGCCGTGCACGCCCCGACCTCGGGCGACGTGGTCAAGGTGAGCGACTACAAGAAGATCGGCGACGTGACCTCGATGCGCCGCATCGCGGGCTGATCCGAGCCGTTCGCTTCGGGGCCGGCGTCTTCGGGCGCCGGCCCCGAAACGCTTTCGGGCACCGGATGCGTCGACCGGCGGGGTGATCGGACTTACGATGCGAGCCGTGTCTTCGACCGGGAAAGCGCGTGGCTGGCTGGTGCTCGCCGCCTCGGCCGCGGTCCTCGGTGGATTCGCGCTGGTGGGTCTGCCGTCTCCGGCGCCGGTGGAACCGCCGCCGCCCGCGCGGGCCCCGGCCGACCGCGCCGGTCTGGCAGCCCGCCTTCCCGCCCCTGAGATCGCCGTGCGCGAGCTGCTGGCGCGCCGTGAGGACGCGGTCCGCAGCGGCGACGAAGCCGCGTTCGCGGCCACTGTGGACCCCGAAGCGCCGCCCGAGTTCCAGCAGCGGCAGCTGCAGCTGTTCCGCAACCTGCAGACCGTGCCGCTGAGCCAGTTCGGCTACCGGCTCGAAGGGGCTCCGCTGGCGCACCCGCCGGTTCCCGCCGCGGACGAGGTGCTGGCGTCCCGGGTGGTGCTGCGGTACGCGATGTCCGGTGCCGATTCGGTGCCCACCCAACGCCCGCTGGGTTACCTGTTCAGCCGCCGCGGGAGTTCCTGGTACCTGTCCGGGGACACCGGTGTGGTCCCCGACGCCTGGCGCGGTCCGTGGGACTTCGGGCCCTGCGAGGTGCGGCGCACCGATCGCGGTCTGGTCGTGGGACACGACCCGGCCGCGGTGGAGCGGGTCGCGGCGCAGCTGGACTCGGCGGTCGCCGATGTGACCGAGGTGTGGGGGAGCGGCTGGGCGCAGCGCGCGGGTGTGCTGGTGCCGGACTCGCAGGAGGAGCTGCGCGCGTCGGTCGGACCGGAACTCGCCGTCGACGGCATCGCCGGTGTGGCGGTCGCCGACCTGGTGGACACCCGGACGCGGCGGGTGGAGGGCGCTCGCGTGGTGCTCAGCCCGCGCACCGCCGAACAGCTCTCCGACGTGGCGCTGGGCGTGGTGCTGCGGCACGAGATCACCCACGTCGCCGCCCGCGCGGTCACCGCCGACGGGGCTCCGATGTGGATGCTGGAGGGCTACCCGGACTACATCGGCTACCGCAAGAGCGGGCTGGCTCCCCGGGACATCGCACCGGACCTCGCCCGCACGGTCCGCGAGGTCGGCCCGCCGCTGCGACTGCCCACCAACACCGAGTTCCACCAGGGCGGACGACGCCTCGACCTCGCCTACCAGCAGTCCTGGTCGGTGGTGCACTACCTGGCCCAGCGCCTCGGCGAGCAGCGCCTGACCGAGCTCTACCGCCGCATCGCCGCGGCCACCACCCCGGACGAGGCCGAGACGGCGTTGTACGAGGCCACCGGCATGACCTCCCGCCACCTCCTGCAGGCCTGGGGCGCCGAACTACCGCACTCGCTGTCCTGACCGCACGAGACCCGCGCCCGCCGGCATGCGGGACGCGAGAACGGCGGTGCGCCCACCGGTTTCCGGTCGTCGCACCGCCGAGTGTCACCCGAAACAGCAGTCGGGGCGAAAACCGCAGGATTCGCACTGACGAGAGCTGCGGTTTTCGCCCCTGGGCGTGGGTGGGTCAGGAGTAGATCGCCTCGATGTCGGCTGCGTGGTTCTCCGCGACCTTGTTGCGCTTGAGCTTCATGCTCGGCGTCAGCTCGCCGGTGGCCTCGGTGAAGTCCTCGGTGAGGATGCGGAACTGCTTGATCGCCTCCGCGCGCGAGACCGCCTTGTTGGCCTCATCGACCGCGCCCTGGACCTCGGCCCGCAGGTCCGGGTCGTTGATCAGCTCGGACATCGGCGTGTCGGCCGGCCGGTTGTTGTTGGCCAGCCAGGACGGCACGAACTCCGGGTCCAGCGTGATCAGCACGCCGATGAACGGCTTCTGGTCGCCGACCACCATGCACTGGCTGATCAGCGGGTGCGAGCGGAGCGCGTCCTCCAGGACGGCCGGGGCGACGTTCTTGCCGCCGGCGGTGACGATGATCTCCTTCTTGCGGCCGGTGATCCGCAGGTAGCCCTCGTCGTCCAGGGAGCCCAGGTCGCCGGTGTGGAACCAGCCGTCCTCGATGGACTCCTTGGTGGCGGTCGAGTTGTTCCAGTACTCCTTGAACACCACGTCGCCCTTGATCAGCACTTCGCCGTCGTCGGCGATGCGGATCGAGGTGCCCGCCAGCGGGCGGCCGACGGTGCCGACCTTGAAGCCGTCCTCGACGTTGACCGCGGCGGCCGCGGTGGTCTCGGTCAGGCCGTAGCCCTCCAGCACCGGGACGCCGACGCCGCGGAAGAAGTGCGCCAGCCGCTCGCCGAGCGGAGCGCCGCCGGAGACCGCCGCGATGCAGCGGCCGCCCAGCGCGGCGCGCAGCTTGCCGTAGACGAGCTTGTCGAACACCGCGTGCTTGATCTTGAGGCCGAGTCCGGCGCCGCCGGTGTCCATCGCCTTGGAGTGCTGGACCGCGGTCTCCTCGGCGGCGTCGAAGATCTTGCCCTTGCCGTCGCCGTGCGCCTTCTGCTTGGCGGTGTTGTAGACCTTCTCGAACACGCGCGGCACGGCGAGCACGAACGTCGGGCGGAACGACCCGAGGTCGTTGATGAGGTCCTTGACGTCCGGCGTGTGGCCGAGGGTGACCTTGCCGTAGACGCACATGACGGTGATCGCGCGGGCGAGCACGTGCGCCATCGGCAGGAACATCAGCAGCGAGTTGCCCGGCTTGGTCAGCTGCGGGAACGCGTCGAGCTCGGCTCGCACCTCGGCGAGCATGTTGCGGTGGGTCAGCACGCAGCCCTTGGGGCGGCCGGTGGTTCCCGAGGTGTAGATGAGCGTCGCCGGCTGCTCGGCGTTGACCGCCTTGCGACGCTCGTGCACCTGCTGGTCGGGTACCTCCGAGCCCAGCGCGGTGAGCTCGTCGACCGCGCCGGCCGCGCCGCCGCTGGTCGGGCCGTCGATCTGCCACACGTGGCGGACCTCGGAGAGCCGGTCGATCACCTTGTCGACCTCGGCGCGGTGCGCTTCGGTCTCCACGATCGCCGCGGTCGCCCCGGAGTCGGTGAGGATCCATTCGGCCTGGTCGGCCGAGGAGGTTTCGTAGATCGGGACTGTGACGCAACCGACAGTCCAGATCGCGAAGTCCAGCAACGTCCACTCGTAGCGGGTGCGGGACATCAGCCCCACCCGGTCGCCGGGTTCCAGCCCGGCTGCGATCAGGCCCTTGGCCACGGCCAGGACCTGCGCGGCGAAGTCGGCGGCGGTGACGTCGACCCAGGTGCCGTCCACCCGGCGGCGGAAGCTCACAGTGCTCCCGAAACGCTCCGCGTTGGCCCACACCATGTCGGTGAGGTTCTCGTCCTCTGCCACTGTCGTAGTGGCGGGTGCGCTGAACTCTCGCACGTCGAAACCTCCGGAAAACAAGCCTGTCTAGTGGGCACAACCTAACGCTGATAGTTACTGGGCGGTAGCCCCCGTTATCTCAGGCCACACCAGCGGCCACAGCCTAGACCTCACCGATTCGGACGATCGCCCACCGGGTGGGCGCGCGGCCAGGGTGGGCACGAACAAGTGCACACCGGACGGTGCCGTCCGGCACCTCGGCCGATTAGGTTCGAGGGGGACCGTCATCGAGGAAGTGGGGTTGGGAGCTTGCGCGTTCACGTCGTGTCGGACGTTCACGGCAACGTCGAGGCGCTCAAGCGCGCCGGCGACGGGGCCGACGCGCTGGTCGTGCTGGGCGACCTGATCGACTTCGTCGACTACCACGACCACGGCAACGGCATCCTCGGTCGCGTCTTCGGCGCCGAGAAGGTCGCCCGCTTCGCCGAGCTGCGGCGAAGCCGTCGCGGGCCGGAGTTCGGCGCCTACATCCGCTCGCTGTGGGCGAGCCTGACCGACCCGGCCGAGACGATCGCCGACGCCGTCCGCGAGCAGTACGCGGAGCTGTTCGGCGCGATGACCGCGCCCACCTACGCCACCCCGGGCAACGTCGACGCGCCGCACCTGTGGCCGGAGTTCGCGGGCGAGGGCATCCACGCCCTCGACGGCGACACGACCGAGATCGGCGGGCTGACCTTCGGTTTCATCGGTGGCGTCCGGCTGCCCGACGGGGCGACGCTGCGCACCCACTCGGCCTGGGTGCCCTACCTGCGGGTGGCCGAGGAGTACGACGAGGCGGTCGCCTCGCTGCCGCCGGTGGACGTGCTCTGCACGCACCAGCCGCCGGCCGTGCCGGAGCTGACCTACGACGTGGTGGCGCGCAACGAGGAAGCCGGTTCCGCCAGCGTCCTGGAGCGCATCAGAGCTGATCAGCCGCGGTGGTCGCTGTTCGGGCACGTGCACCAGCCGCTGTCGCAGCGGATGCGCATCGGGCGCACCGAGTGCGTCAACGTCGGCCACTTCAAGCGGACGGAGCGTCCTTACGTTCTGCGGTGGTGATACCGCCCGGGAAGGTGAGATTCGCGGAGTTCGCAGAAACCTTGCTCCTCGTTGACTGCGCGCCGGGTGCTACCCGGTAACCTGCGCGCATGGTCGATCAGTCCACCCAGTCCATCGAGATCGAAGCCCCCGCTGCGCAGATCATGGCGGTCATCGCGGATTTCCCGGCGTACCCGGAGTGGGCGGAAGCGGTCAAGGAGACCGAGGTGCTCTCCCAGGACTCCGCGGGCAAGGCCGAGCGGGTCCGGTTCGTGCTGGACGCGGGCGTGGTCAAGGACACCTACACCAACGTCTACAGCTGGGCGGCCGACGGGCTTTCGGTGAGCTGGGAGCTGACCGAGGGCCAGGTGCAGAAGGCCCAGCAGGGCAGCTACACGCTCAAGCCGCTCGGTGACGACCGCACCGAGGTGACCTACAGCCTGGCGGTGTCGCTGGCGATCCCGATGATCGGCATGTTCCGCCGCAAGGCCGAGAAGATGATCATGGACACGGCGCTCAAGGAGCTCAAGCGCCGCGTGGAAGCGGAGTAGACCGCCCATTGCGCATCCTGCTGTTCACCGGGAAGGGCGGGGTCGGCAAGACGACCCTGGCCGCTGCCACGGCCGCGCGCGTCGCGGGCGAGGGCGGCAAGGTGCTGGCCGTGTCGACCGATCCGGCGCACTCCCTGGCCGACGCGCTGGACGCCGACCTGGGCGCGCAACCCCGCGAGGTCCGCGTCGCCGAAACCGGCGTCGCGCTGCACGCCGCCGAGGTGCAGACCCGGGAACTCGTCGACAGCACCTGGCGCGAACTCCGCGAGCACCTGCGAACCCTGTTGCGGGGCGCGGGAATCGGCGAGGTCGACGCCGAGGAGCTGACCGTGCTGCCCGGCGTCGAGGACCTGCTGGCGCTGACCGAGGTGCACCGGCTCGCCGCCAGCGGGCTGTGGGACACCGTCATCGTCGACTGCGGTCCGACCGCCGAGACGCTGCGGCTGCTGGCCCTGCCCGAATCCCTGGCCGGCTACCTGGAGCGGCTGTTCCCCGCGCACCGCAGGGCGGTTCGCGGCCTGCTGGCCGGGATCGCCGGCAGCGATCAGGTGGAGCGCTGGGACGCCGTCGCCGACGGCCTCGGCAGGCTCGCCGAGCAGCTGGCCGCGCTCAAGGACATGCTCGTCGACCCCGGCACCAGCGTCCGGCTGGTGCTCACCCCGGAATCCGTCGTGGCCGCCGAGACCCGCCGGACCCTCACCGCGCTGGCGCTGCAGCGCATCCGCGTCGACGGGCTGGTCGCCAACCGGCTGGTGCCGCACCCGGGTTCGGCCCGCGGTGAGGCCGCGGGCTGGCTGCGGACCCGCCGCAAGGAGCAGGAGAAGGTCCTCGACGCGCTGCGCGCGGCCACCGAGCTGCCGCTGCGCACCGTCGAGCACCGGGCCGCCGAACCGGTCGGCACCCGGCAGCTGCTGGAGCTGGGCGCCGAGCTCTACGGCGACGGCGATCCGCTCGCCAACGACGCGTCCGCGCCCGAGATGCGGGTCGGGGGCGGCGGCAGGTCGCTGGACGCGGAGTACACCCTGCGCATCGGGTTGCCGCTGCACCCGGCCGCCGAACTGGACCTGGCCCGGATCGGTCCAGAGCTGGCGATTACCGTCGATGGACGACGACGGCTCGTGGCCCTGCCCGCTGTGCTGCAGCGGTGCGTGGTGACCTCGGCCGTCGCCGGAGACGACGGACTGACGGTGCGGTTCCGTCCCGACCCCGATCTGTGGATGCGGTGAGGCTGGATGTCCGAGCACGATCGACTGCTCGAAGAGCTGCGGCTGCTGCTGGACGCGCTGGCCGGCAAGGCCGAGGAGTACCTGCGCGGCTGCGAGCAGGAGCCGAAGCAGGGCGAGACCGGCTGCGGCTGGTGCCCGCTGTGCGCGGCGATGGCGCTGGCGCGCGGGCAGCGTCCCGAGCTCAGCGACCAGCTGCTGGTCATCGTCCAGCAGCTGCGCCAGGCGCTGGCCGATCACGCCGAGCACACCCCGCCCGAACCCGAGGAACCTGAGCCGCAGGAGCCGAAGGTGCAGCGCATCCAGGTCCAGCGGGTCGCGGGACCGGTGCTGGCGGAAAGCGATGCGGTGTGCTGACCATCGGCGTGGACGTGGGCGGGACCAGTGCGCGCGCGGCCGTGGTGGACGAGCACGGCCAGATCCTGCAGACGCACCGGGTGCCCACCCCGAAGACGGGTGCTGAGCTCAACTCGGCGATCGCCGACACCGTCCGGGTGCTCACCGACCGCTACCCGGTCGACGGCGTCGGCCTCGCGGTGGCCGGGTTCGTCAGCGAGGACCTGCGGATGGTCCGATTCGCGCCGCACCTGCCGTGGCGGCACGTCGCCGTCGCCGACGAGCTCTCGCACCGGCTGGGCCTGCCGGTGGTGCTGGAGCACGACGCGAACGCGGCCGCGGTGGCCGAGCAGCGCTTCGGCGCGGCGGTCGGCGCCCGGGTCGCGGCGCTGGTGGCCATCGGCACCGGCATCGGTGGCGCGCTGGTGATCAACGGCGAGGTCTTCCGAGGCGCGTTCGGCGTGGCGCCGGAACTCGGCCACCTGCGGCTGGTCCCGGGCGGTCGGGAGTGCCCGTGCGGCAAGCGCGGCTGCTGGGAGCGCTACTGCAGCGGCACCGCCCTGGCCGCGACCGCCGCCGAGCTCGGCTGGACGTCCCCGGTCACGACCGGTGTCGACGTCGCCCGCGCGGCCGATGCCGGTGACGAGGTCGCGTTGCGCGCGATGAGCGAGCTCGCGCGCTGGCTGGGGGAGGGGTTGGCGCTGGTCGCCGACGTCTACGACCCGGAGGTCGTGGTCATCTCGGGCGGCGTCTCCGACTCGGCGCACCTGTTCCTGGACGAGGCCCGCGAGCACTACGCCGCTGCCGTCACGGGAGCCGGTCACCGGCCCCTCGCGCGCGTCCGGGTCGCACACCACGGTGACCCGGCGGCCATGATCGGCGCCGCGGCCATCGCCCGCCAGCACGTGCTCACAGGCCCCAGGGTGCGCTAGCGACTGCGCGGCGGTGCCGGTCGACTCGTCTTGCGCAGCCTCGGGTTCGCTAGACCTGGGCGCCGTCGTCGTCCGGGTCGTTGGGCGGTGTGCGGCGGAGGCTGAACAGCAGCCAGCCGATCCCCGCGCTGATCAGCACCAGGCCGAGCGGGAGCTTCACGGTCGCGGCGATGCCCGCGAGGCCGGGGATGAGCAGCACCAGCAGCCCGAGCACCACGACGCCGATGCCCACGAACGTCGCCGGGCGCGGGATCGGCAGCGGCGGAGGCTCCGGCGGGACGAAGTGGCCCTCCTCTTCCTCCGCCGGAGCCCAGTCGCGCGGGCCCTGCTCAACGGGCGGCTCGACCGGCTGCTGCGCGGCGGCGGGGGCCTCCGCCGGACGCGGTTCGCCGTCGGAGGACGGCGACTCCGCGGGTTCGTCCTCGCCGGGCCACTTGCCGAACTTCGTGTCGCGTTCCAGGTCCGCGACTATCTCGGCGAAGGCGGCATCGATGTCCTCCGGTCCGTCGGAGGAGTTGTGGCGGGTGTTCATACGGCTTCCCCGACCCGTTCGCGGTGGACACGGTGCACGAACTCGACGCTGGCGCTGAAGATCCGCGACGCGTCGTGATCCAGGGTCGCGACGTGGTAGCTGTCGCCGAGCACGACCTCGGTGACGTCCTCGCTGCTCACCTCGTCCAGCACGATCGCGGAGTTCTCCGGCTCCACCACATGATCGACCGCCGAGTGCAGCAGAAGCAACGGCTGCCGCACGGATTCGAGGTCGGCGCGCACCACGCGCCACAGCTGCTGCAGGCTCGCCATGCCGCGCAACGGCAGTCGCGAGTAGGCCAGCTCCACGACCTCGGGCTTGGCGATGTCACCGGCGATGGCCGCCAGCGACGGCACCACCCGGCTTAGCACCGGGAGCAGCTTGGCCTCCTTGCGCAAGGTCATCACCGACGGGTTGACCAGCACGATCCCGGCGATGTCGGGGTGATGCTCGGCGAGCCGCAGGGTCAGCGTGCCGCCCATCGACAGCCCGAAGACGAACACCGACCGGCACCGGTCGCGCAGCTCGTCGAGCGCCTGCTCGACGGCGCCGTACCAGTCGCGCCAGGTCGTGCGGTTGAGGTCCTGCCACCGCGTGCCGTGCCCGGGCAGCAGCGGGCAGCGCACCGAGTGGCCCGCTTCGGCCAGGTGCTCGGCCCAAGCCCGCATGCTCTGCGGTGTGCTGGTGAAGCCGTGGCACAGCAGCACGCCGATCTCATCGGACCCCTCGTGTGCGAACGGTTCTGCCCCGACGAGCACGGACCCTGTTCCTCCCACCCGCGAACCTCCCTCAGGCTCGAACTCCACGGAACCGCGAGCCGGTCCCAATCGTCGCACGCTAGCCCGACGATTGGGACCTGCTCGCCGCGACTCGCACCGCCAAGCGCAACGAGCGCGGGAGCAGATCCCATACCAGGTGTGACGTGATCGGTTTCCGGTCGGTGCGCATTGTGCGCAAAGTGCGTGCTCCGTAGGCTGAACAGCAACATTTCACGCGTGAGGAGGCGGCGGCGCCGTGATGTACTGGGTGATGAAACACCTACTGCTCGGTCCCCTCATGAAGCTGTTCTGCCGTCCGCGCGTCGAAGGCGTCGAGCACGTTCCGCGCGACGGCGCCGCGATCCTGGTCAGCAACCACATGGCCGTCGCCGATTCGTTCTTCATGCCGCTGATGATGCCGCGCCGGGTGACGTTCCTGGCCAAACGCGAGTACTTCACCGGAAAGGGCGTCCGCGGCAAGCTCAAGAAGGCGTTCTTCTCCGGCGTCGGCCAGGTGCCGATCGACCGCTCCAGCGGTGCCGCCGCGCAGGCCGCTCTCGACACCGGTGTTCGACTGCTCAGCGAGGGCAAGCTGCTGGGCGTTTACCCGGAGGGCACCCGCTCGCCGGACGGCCGGCTCTACAAGGGCAAGACCGGTGTGGCGCGGATGGCGCTGGAGTCGGGGATGCCGGTGATCCCGATCGCGATGTTCGGCACCGACAAGGTCAACCCGATCGGCTCCAAGATGTGGTGGCCGCACAAGGTCGTGGTCAAGGTCGGCGAGCCGCTGGACTTCTCCCGCTACGAGGGCATGGCCGGTGACCGCTTCGTGGAGCGCTCGATCACCGACGAGATCATGTACGCCCTGATGGAGCTGTCCGGCCAGGAGTACGTCGACGTCTACGCCGCCAAGGTCAAGGACGAGCTGGCCGCGCAGGGCAACGACCTGGGCGGGTGGAGCAACAGCTCCGCTTCGCGGCTGCCGGAGTCCAAGGTCGGCTGACGGGCCGGGCCGAAGAGCTCGGACAACGCCGCATACGCTTCCCGGGTGCGGTACTTCTACGACTGCGAGTTCATCGAGGACGGGCGGACCATCGATCTGGTGTCGATCGGTGTGGTCGACGAGACGGGTCGCGAGTTCTACGCGGTGTCCACCGAGTTCGACGCCGCCCGGGCGGGCGCCTGGGTTCGTCAGCACGTCCTGCCGCAGTTGCCGCCGCCGGCCGAGCAGGTCTGGAAGTCCCGGGCGCGCATCCGCGAGGACCTCTACAAGTTCCTCACCTCGCGCAGCGGCAACATCGAGCTGTGGGCCTGGTACGCCGCCTACGACCACGTGGCGCTGGCCCAGCTGTGGGGCCCGATGCCGACGTTGCCGTCCCGGATCCCCAAGTTCACCCGCGACCTGCGGCAGCGCTGGGAGGACGTCGGCAAGCCCAAGCTGCCCTCGGCCCCGGACAACGCCCACGACGCCCTCGCCGATGCCAAGCACAACCTCGAGCGCTGGAAGGTCATCGAGGAAGTGCAGCGCAGGCGCGGATACCCGCTGTAATTCCTCCGATACCGGTGGGTAAGCACGTCAGGTTCTTGCTGCACCGATCCAGTTCGTGAAACCCTGTCCCGAGGGGGAGACGTGGATCACTGACGGGCGGGATTTCGAGGAGGCGGCAACAGCGATGTCCGCTGGAATGCGTGTCGGAGTACTCACCGGTGGCGGCGATTGCCCGGGGCTCAACGCGGTGCTCCGCGCGGTGACCCGCAAGGGGATCTCGGTCTTCGGGCACGAGATCATCGGATTCCGGAACGGCTGGCTCGGCCCGATCGAAGGCCTGACGACGCCGCTGACGCTGGACAAGGTGGAGGAGATCCTCAACCGGGGCGGCACGATCCTCGGTTCCTCGCGCACCAACCCGTACAAGGTCGACGGTGGCGTGGACCGGCTCAAGGCCACGATCGCCGAGCACCGGATCGACGCGCTGGTCGCCATCGGCGGTGAGGACACCCTCGGCGTGGCCGAGAAGCTCACCCAGGAGGGCGTGCCGGTGGTGGGGGTGCCGAAGACGATCGACAACGACCTCGACGCCACCGACTACACCTTCGGTTTCGACACCGCCGTGCACATCGCCACCGAGGCGATCGACCGGCTGCGCACGACGGCCGAGTCGCACCACCGCGCGCTGGTGGTCGAGGTGATGGGCCGGCACGCGGGCTGGATCGCCCTGCACTCGGGCCTGGCGGGCGGTGCGAACGTGATCCTGGTGCCGGAGCAGGAGTTCAGCGTCGACCGCGTCGTGGACTGGGTCCAGCAGCGCTTCGAGCGCCAGTACGCCCCGATCATCGTCGTCGCCGAGGGGGCGATCCCGGAGGGCGGCGAGGAGCTGCTGGCCGGTGGCGAGAAGGACGCCTTCGGGCACGTCCGGCTCGGCGGAGTCGGCACCTGGCTGGCCGACGAGATCGCCCACCGCACCGGCAAGGAGTCCCGCGCGGTCGTGCTCGGCCACACCCAGCGCGGCGGCACGCCCACGGCCTACGACCGGGTGCTGGCCACCCGCTTCGGCCTGCACGCCATCGACGCCATCACCGAGGGCGACTACGGCAAGATGGTCGCCCTGCGCGGCACCGACATCGTCCGCGTCCCGCTGCGCGAGGCCACGGCAGCGCTCAAGACGGTTCCCAAGGAACGCCTCGCCGAAGCCGAAGTCCTCTTCGGCTGACCTTCGAACGAACGCGGGGGCACCTGCCCGGCGCCCCCGCGTTCTGCGGTGATCGTTTCAGTTCGCGTTCTCAAGCTTCGTCGACCTCGACGAAGTCCTGGACGGGTGCGAAGCCCTTGATGTTCCTGGTGTAGAGGCGCGCGTCGTGGGCGTGCGCTGGTGCTGCGATCAGTAGATCCATCGCGCGGGCTCGTGGCTGTTTGCCCGATCTCGCCACCGCAGCAGCGAGCTCGCGGTAGCTGGCGGCGACGGCGTCATCTACGGGAAGCGGATCAAACCGATTGGCAAGGGCTGACAGACGGCGAAGTCGATCGGCCCTCGGTCAGTGGCGATGACAACGCTCGTGTCGAGATCGCCCTCACATCTCGCTCCAGGGGTCACGGAGCTGCTGGTCGATGAGGTCGCGGTCAGCTTCCCAGCCGCGATCGGGTGCGCCAACGAAGATGTCGGCGATCTCGTCGAAGGTCTGCTGACGCCGCGGACCGGTGATAGGCACGAGTCGTGCGCTCGGGCGGCCGGCGACCGTGATCTCGTCGCCCGGCCTCGACCTGCCGTACGAGGTCGGAAGCGTGTTGCCGCAGCTCACGTAGTCCGGCAGTGGTGATGTCTGCCGTCATGGGTCAAAAGTAGCGCAAGTGCTACATGGTGTGGAGTGGATGTGCTGCATCCTCAGGTTCCATCAGGTGGACGCGGTTTCTCGTCCGGTTAGGCTCTTCCTTCGCGATTCGAACGGTTCGCAGCGTTGCGGCCGACATCCCCGTTCATCCCGAAGGAGCCCGCGTGTCCACGCAATCCGCTGCCGAGCGCCCGCCGGTGCTCATCCGCTCGGCGCAGGACGTCACCGAACTGGTCAACTCGGGTGCGGCGCGCGGCAGCCACGCGAAGATGATCGTGCTGCTCGCGCTGGGCGGGATCTTCCTCGACGCCTACGACCTGACCTCGCTCGCCTACGGCATCACCGACATCAAGCAGCAGTTCGGGTTGAGCTCGGTCGGCGCGGGCGCGGTGACGGCGTCGATCAGCGTGGGCGCGATCCTCGGCGCCTGGTTCGGCGGCGTGCTGGTGGACCGCCTGGGCCGCTACCGGGTGTTCATGGCCGACATGCTGTTCTTCGTGATCTCGGCGCTGGGCTGCGCGTTGGCGCCCAACGCAGAGGTGCTGATCTTCTTCCGGTTCCTGATGGGCTTCGGCGTCGGCATGGACATCCCGGTCGCGATGGCCTTCCTCGCCGAGTTCTCCCGGCTGCGCGGCAAGGGCAGCAAGGGCGCGCGGACCGCGTCCTGGTCGACGGCCTGGTACGTGGCCACCAGCGGCTGCTACGTGGTGATCATGGCGCTGTACTTCCTGCTGCCGGAGGCCCACCACGGTCTGCTGTGGCGGTTCACGGTCGGTTTCGGCGCGGTGCCGGCGCTGGTGATCCTCCTGGTGCGCAACAAGTACATGAACGAGTCGCCGTCCTGGGCGGCCGACAACGGTGATCTGCGGCGCGCCGCGGAGATCCTCACCCGCTCCTACGGCGTGAACGCCACCGTCGCCGAGGACGCGCAGGTGCCGGAGAAGCCGAAGCGCAAGGGGCTTCCGGAGGTCAAGCGGCTGTTCGAGCGCCGCTACCGGGCCCGCACCTTCCAGGCCCTGACGATCGGGCTGGCGCAGACCTTCGGGTACAACGCCGTCGCTTACGGGTTGCCGATGATCATCGCGAGCATCCTGGCGCAGGGCGCGCTGAACACGATCAGCGCGTCGCTGGTGCTCAACCTGGTCTTCGCGGTCACCGGTGGTGTGCTGGGGATCCGGCTGGCCAACCGCGCCGGAGCGTGGAAGCTGACCTTCGTGGGCTTCGCCGTCCAGCTGGCCTCGCTAGTGGTGCTCGCGCTGATCGGCAAGCCGGACGGGACCGCCTACGTGCTGTTCGCCATCGCCGCCCTCGGCGCGTTCATGTTCGCCCAGGCCTCCGGTCCGGGCGCGCACTTCATGAGCTTCGCGTCGCTGAGCTACCCGACGTCGATGCGCGGCACCGGCCTCGGCTTCAACCAGGGCACGCTGCGAGTCGGCTCGACGCTGGCGCTGTTCTTCTTCCCGGTCCTGAGCACGGCCCTGGGCAGCGGGGTGTTCTGGGTGATCGCCCTGGCCCCGCTGATGGGCCTGATCGCCCTGCTCGCCAAGCGCTGGGAACCGGTCGGCTACGACGCTGACGCCCTCGAGGCGGAAGCGACGCGAGTCCCCGCGCGCTGACGAGTGCGCCCCGGCTCCTTCGGAGGTCGGGGCGCATTTCGTTATGTGACAGCAAGGTTGTCGCGTTGACGGTGGCGGGTGCTGCAGCACAGGATTGATCGCACCACCGGTCTCGCGGAAAAGCGGAGTTGCCATGTCGCGGCGCGGTCAGATCACCATGTCCGAGGACGAGATCGTCGAGTTCATCGACGAACGCAGGGTCGTGATCCTGGCCAGCGTGAAGTCCGACGGGCGTCCGCACCTGGTGCCGATGTGGTTCGTCCCGGACGGCACCACGATCGAGGTCTGGTCCTACGGCACCTCGCAGAAGACGGTGAACCTGCGTCGCGACCCGCGCGCCACCCTGCTGCTGGAGACCGGCACCGACTACGGCGAACTCCGCGGCGTCTCGCTGGAGTGCGACGTCGAGGTCCTGGAGGGGCCGGAGGAGATCGAACGCCTCGGCCTGGCCCTCGCGGTCCGCTACGGCCAGCTCACCGAAGCCGAGGCGAAGGACGAAGGCGTCCGCGAACTCATGCGAGCCCGAGCCGCCAAGCGCGTCGGCCTCCGCTTCACCCCCACCCGAACCATCACCTGGGACCACAGAAAGCTCGGCGGCACCTACTGAACCCCTCCTGAGGCGTCGAGGGAGCTGCACTGCAGCGCCACCGAGGCCGAGCGGCTCTCATGGTTGCCTCGCCTTCAGGGTTTCGTTGCACTCGGTGCAGGTCGGGGCGCAGATCCAGTCCATCTCGGAGGGCGTCGCCATGGCGAAGGTCCGCCCGCAGTGCGCCGATTCCGCGACGTCGGCGTCGGCTCTCCTCCCCCGGAACGCGTGCCGGACCAATCCGCAGCCGCTGGAGTCGTCCGCTACCGGGAGCCAGAAGTAGCGCGCGGCGTTGATCATTCAGGGCCTCCTGTTCGCCACTGATGATTACGTACTGTGTCAGTGGTGAAACTAGGAGTTACTTGTGGTCTCGAGGGACAACGCGGGGACAATGCTCGGGTGGAGGGCGTCGGGGTTCGGATCGCTGTGCTGCGCAAGCTCGCCGGGTGGACGCAGCAGCAGTTGGCAGCGCGCACCTTCGCGTCCACGAGCCTGGTGAAGAAGGTCGAGCAGGGCAGGACACCGCCCAGCCCGGCGTTCGTGGCGGCGTGCGCGAAGGCGTTCGGCGTCGACGTCCGCGAACTGCACGGGGTCAGGGTCGCCGACGCGGTAGCCGGTTTCCACAGCGAGCAGGCCGACATCGCCGAACTCCGGGAAGCGCTGCACTCCTTCGACGATCCTCAGCCCAGCGGGGACGAGCTCGGCGCCCAAGAGCTGCGCGCGCTCCTCGACCGAGCCGAGCGGCTGCGAGCGGCGCAGCGGTACGCCGAACTGGCTCGGACGCTCCCGCAGGCGCTGCACCACCTCTACGCGCTCGTCGCGGACACCGAGCCCGGCACCAGCAGCGGCGAACGGGCCCGGTCGGCGTTGCACGACGGCTACCGCCTCAGCGCCTCGGTGGCGGGACGGTTCGGTCACCCGGACCTGGCCGCGATCGCCTCCGAACGGCACGTCGCGCTCGCGCCCGCGACCGGCGACCCGCTTCGGAAGGCGGTCTCCGCCTGGCACCGGTCGAGCGGTCTGCTGCAGGCCGGTCACTACTCCGCGGGCGCGAGACTGCTCGGACGCACCCTCGACGGCATCGCTGGCCAGCGGCGACCGCGCGCACTCGGGGTGCGGGCGCAACTGCACCTGCGGTCGGCGGTGCTCGCCGCGCGCGCCGGTGACGGCGAACGAGCCGACGACCACGTGCGGTCCGCTCGGGAGCTGGTCGAGGCCGGTGCCGATCCGACGCCGTACTACAACACCGACGCCAGCGAGCTGAACGTCGACGTCCACTGGTGCGCGGTCCCGGTCGAGCGCTACGACGCGACCGAGGCCGTCACCCGCGCGGCGCGCGTCGTCATCGCCGATCCCGGCAAGCCGGAGCGCGTTGCGCATCACCACATCGACCAGGCCCGGGCGTGGGTCCTGCGGGGTGACGGGGAGCGTGCGCTCGGGGAACTCCACGCGGCCCGGCGGGTGTCGCCGCAACAGGTCAGGGCGCATCCCTCGGTGCGGGAGACCGTGCGCGCGCTGGTCGCGGGGGAGCGGCGGGTGTCCGCCGGCCTGGCGGCGTTCGCGCGGTGGGTGGGCTGATCGGGATCTGAATCGACGCCGACCGGTAGTGGACGGCGCGGGTCCGAGTGTGAGACTGCGCTCCCGACGGAAAAGCAGTAGCGCCGAACGCCTATTCTCTACGGTGTGAACTGGACCGTCGACGTCCCCGTAGATGACCTGCCCGAGTTGCCTCCGCTGCCGTCGGAGATGCGCGCCCGTCTCGATGACGCCTTGGCCCGCCCTGCGGCTCAGCAGCCGACGTGGCCGGACCAAGAGGTCGGCAGCGTTCGCAAGGTGCTGGAGAGCGTTCCGCCGGTGACCGTGCCCTCCGAGGTGGACCAGCTGCGCCACCACCTCGCCGCGGTCGCGCGCGGTGAGGCGTTTCTGCTGCAGGGAGGTGACTGCGCGGAGACGTTCGCGGACAACACCGAGCCGCACATCCGCGGCAACATCCGGACCCTGCTGCAGATGGCTGTCGTGCTCACCTACGGCGCGAGCATGCCCGTGGTCAAGGTCGGGCGCATCGCCGGCCAGTACGCCAAGCCGCGCTCCAGCGACACCGACGCCCTCGGCCTGCCGTCCTACCGCGGCGACATGGTCAACTCGCTGGTGGCGACCGAGGAAGCCCGGCGGCACGACCCGTCGCGGCTGATCCGCGCCTACGCCAACGCCAGCGCCGCGATGAACCTCTCCCGCGCGCTGACCAGCGCCGGCATGGCCGCGCTGACCAAGGTGCACGACTGGAACAAGGACTTCGTGCTCAACTCCCCGGCCGGGGAGCGCTACGAGTCCGTCGCCGCCGAGATCGACCGCGGCCTGCGCTTCATGCAGGCCTGCGGCGTCGACGACTCCAGCCTGCACTCGGTGGAGTTCTTCGCCAGCCACGAGGCCCTGGTGCTCGACTACGAGCGCGCCATGCTGCGGCTGGACACCAGCGGCGACAAGCCCCGGCTCTACGACCTGTCCGGTCACTTCCTGTGGGTCGGCGACCGCACCCGCCAGCTCGACGGCGCGCACATCGCCTTCGCCGAGCTGATCTCCAACCCGATCGGCCTCAAGATCGGCCCGACGACCACGCCCGAGCAGGCCGTGGAGTACGTCGAGCGGCTGGACCCGAACAACGAGCCGGGCCGCCTCACGCTGATCAGCCGGATGGGCAACGGCAAGGTGCGCGACGTGCTGCCGGACATCGTGGAGAAGGTCACCGCCTCCGGGCACCAGGTGATCTGGCAGTGCGACCCGATGCACGGCAACACCCACGAGGCCACCACCGGCTACAAGACCCGCCACTTCGACCGCGTCGTCGACGAGGTGCAGGGCTTCTTCGAGGTGCACAACCGGCTGGGCACGCACCCGGGCGGCATCCACATCGAGCTGACCGGCGAGGACGTCACCGAGTGCCTGGGCGGTGCCCAGGAGATCTCCGACTCCGACCTCTCCGGCCGCTACGAGACCGCCTGCGACCCGCGCCTGAACACCCAGCAATCGCTGGAACTGGCGTTCCTGGTCGCCGAGATGCTGCGCGGCTGAGAGAGTGCGCGAAACGGGCCCGGGAGCGATCCCGGGCCCGTTTCGCTCGTCAGCGGCGGATCAGCCGTTCTTCGCGGAGGTCGCGGGTGAAGTCCCGGATCGGGTCGCTGAGCCCCAGCGGGTCGAAGCGCACCAGGGAGACCCCGCCCAGCACGGCCGCACCGATGCCGACCGCCACGAACGGCCAGTTGTACATCGCCTGCTCGCCGTCGGGGTAGTAGGCCAGCACCAGCGCGATCGAGGCCCCCACGACGTAGGACAGCGCGCGCGGCGTCCAGGCGAACGCCGAGCCGAGCGCGAGGCCCCAGGTCAGGTACCAGGGCAGCACGACGGGGGAGAGCAGCGCGCCGCAGCACAGCACGATCGCCGCCCGCCGCACCGCCTCGGTGCTGCCGTCGCGGGCCTGCCACCAGTTCCAGGCCAGCAGCGCCAGCAGCAGCATCGAACCCAGCGTGCGGGTGGTGCCCACGATCGGCCAGATGTTGAGCTCGCCGAACAGCGACAGCACGGTGTGCACCGCCTGCCCGACCGCCGTCGGCGCCGACAGGTAGTTCACGATCATGCCCGGCGCGGAGAGGGCCGACAGCCAGCCGAAACCGACCTTCGCCAGCGCCGTGCACGAGCCGAAGACCACGGCGAAGACGGCCAGCGCCGGCACGACCGCGTGCGCGAACCGGCGCAGCCTCGGGCCCTCCAGCCGGGCCGCCCACATCCACACCAGGAACGGCAGCGCCAGCCCGGCGGTCGCCTTCACCGCCATCGCCGCCGACACCAGCCCGACGCCCAGCACGTTGCGGCCGCGCAGCATGGCCAGCGTCCCGGTCGCGAGCAGGCCGATCATCAGCATGTCGTTGTGCGGACCGCCGACCAGGTGCACCACGGTCATCGGGCTCGCCGCCACCAGCCACAGCGCGACCGGCAGGCGCCCGCCCAGGTGCTCGACCAGCCCGGGCAGCGCGCAGATCAGCAGCACCAGACCGCCGAGCAGCACCAGGCGCATCACGATGACGCTGGCGATCACGTCGTGCCCGGCCAGCAGGATCACGCCCTTGGCCACGCCGATGAACAGCGGACCGTAGGGCGCGGGCGTGGTCTGCCAGGTGGGGTGGACGTTCTCCGGGATGGGGCCGGTCAGCATCGCCGGGCCGACGCCGTAGGGGTCGAGGCCGTTGAGCGCGAGCAGCCCCTGCCCGAGGTAGCTGTAGACGTCGCGGCTGAACAGCGGCGGTGCGATCAGGATCGGCGCCAGCCACGCGGCCGTCGCCCACAGCACACCGCGCGCGGAGACGAGTTCGGCGATCACCCCGCGGCCGAGCCGCACCCACGCCCACACCAGCAGCGCGAACCCGACGTAGATCACGGTGACGGCGAAGTCGTGGCCGTGCCCGTAGCGCAGCGCCGACAGCGGACCGCCACCGAGGACCGGGTCGTGGATCAGGGTTCCGGCGGCGCCGATCGAACCGGCCAGCAGCAGCGCGGAACCGATCGCGCCCAGCGCGATGGTGCGCAGGGGCAGCGGACGTCCGGGGCGACGCCCGCCGAGGCTGAACAGGTCGGCTGTCGCGTTGTTGGTCCGCTCGGACCAGTCGGGTGCCGACTCCACGGAGACACTCGGGGCCATTGTGCGCTCAATAGTTCCACAAGCAGCGACCCGTCCGGCTCTGACCAGGCCAGATCGCACCCGGGGAGGCGCCCGCCGGTGATCTTCGAAACCCGGGTAGCCCCAGGTAGATCCGCACGTCGGAAAAACGTTACAACCCGGTCACGAGATCAGGATCACACCGTCGGGCCGACGAATTCCGCCGAAAAGACGACCCCGATCCGGGGGATGGACCCGTTAGAACGCGGTGACGTGGATGGCTGATCCGGGCTGCACCCGGCTGCCCGGCAGCGGGTACTGGCCGAGGATGACCATGTCCTGCCGCTGGAACAGCGCCTGCACGCTCAG
Organism: Saccharopolyspora mangrovi; assembly: GCF_035320975.1. Lineage (NCBI taxonomy): Bacteria > Bacillati > Actinomycetota > Actinomycetes > Pseudonocardiales > Pseudonocardiaceae > Saccharopolyspora > Saccharopolyspora mangrovi. Next base: position 80,370 of record NZ_JAWLNX010000008.1, read on the forward strand.
CTGCAGACCGAGCTGCGCCACCTGCACCTGCGCCTCGGTGACCTTCATGCCGTTGAGGCTGGGCACCGGGACGGCGTTGGAGACGATCACGCCGATGCGCGGTCGGCCGACCAGTTTGACCTCGGTGCCGATCGTCGGGTTGGTGCTGACGACCTTCCCGGCGTCGACGTCGCCGTCGAACTGCTGGCCCGCGTCGTAGGGCTCGAAGCCGGCGTTGCTGAGCGTGGTGAAGGCGTCCTCGCGGCTCATCCCGCGCACGTCCGGGACCTGCACCGGCGGCGGGCCCTTGCTGACGATCAGCTTCACCTCGGAGTTGAGGTTCACCCGCGTCCCGGGCGCCGGATCGACGCTGATCACGTGCCCCTCCGGCACCGTGCGGTGGTACTGCGACGAGGAGGAGTCCTGCGTGGGCTGCAGCTTGGCGTTGCGGATCAGGTTCTCCGCCTCGGCGACCGTGACGCCGGCCGCGATCTGGGGCACCGCGGGCTTGCCGAGCGAGACCACGACGTCCACCGAGCCACCGCTGCGCACCTGCGAACCTTCGGTCGGGTTCGAGCTGAGCACGATGCCTTCCGGCACGTCGTTGTCGTTCTCCTTGGTGACGTTCGCGGTCAGCCCCGCGCCTTGCAGCGACTGGACGGCCTGCTGCTCGGAGACCCCGACGATCCTGGGCACCGCGACGTAGCTGCCGAAGCCGAGCCAGAACGCGGCGCCGCCCACGAGCGCGGCCAGGACCAGCACGATCGCCGCCCACATCGCGCCCCTGCGACGGCCTCTGCGGCGCTGCGGCTCCATGCCCGCGCCCGGCGGCGGGGCGTCGAACTCGTCAGTGGCCGGGCGGGCCAGCGCGCGCGTGTGCTGGCGCGGCGGCTGGGCCATCGGCGCCGGTTCCACGCGCGTCGGCTGGGCGCGCACGGTCGGGAACTGCTCGGTCGGCGGGTCGGCGACCGGCGGCATCAGCGCGGTCCGCGCCTCGGAGGCCGGGACCGGCACCGACACCGCAGCGATGTCCAGGTCGCTGCGCACCTGCTCCAGCTCGGCCAGGAAGGCCTCGGCGTCGGCGGGCCGCTGCGCCGGGTCGCGCCTGGTGGCGCGCAGCACCAGCGCGTCTATTTCGGGCGGCACCTCCGGGGAGGTCTGCGCGGGCGACGGCACGTCATCGTTGACGTGCTGGTAGGCCACCGACATGGCGGTGTCGCCGACGAACGGCGGTCGGCCGGTCAGCAGCTCGTAGAGCACGATCCCGGCGGCGTAGACGTCGGTGCGCGCGTCGGCGGCACCCGTGGTGACCTGCTCGGGGGAGAGGTAGGCGACGGTGCCCAGGATGATGCTCCCGCTGGTCGTGCCCGCCTCCGCGGCGGCGCGGACCAGCCCGAAGTCGGCGACCTTCACCGAACCGTCGTTGCCGATGAGCACGTTCTCCGGCTTGACGTCGCGGTGCACCATGCCCGCTCGGTGCGCGGCGGCCAGCGCCGAGAGCACGGGCTGCATCACGCTCAACGCCATCGCCAGCGGCAGCTTCCCGCCGCGGTCCATGATCAGGTCGCGCAGCGTGCAGCCCTCGACCAGCTCCATCACCAGGAACACGTGGTCGCCCTCGGCGCCGTGGTCCACGCCCTGGTCGTAGACGGCGACGACGTCGTTGTGGTGCAGCTTCGCGGCGGAGCGCGCCTCGCGCTCGAAGCGGTCGACGAAGGAGCGGTCACCGGAGTAGCGGGAGTCCATCACCTTCAGCGCCACCGGGCGCTCCAGCCTGGTGTCCAGGCCCCGGTACACGGTGGACATGCCGCCGCGGGCGATCATCGAGTCGACCCGGTAGCGACGCTCGAGAAACGCTCCGACGAGGCTGTTGCCTTGTCCGTGCCGCGTCTCAGGTGTCATCGCTCGCCATTCCCCGGGTTCCTTGCCACCACCGATTGTGGCAGGTACGCGCACGGTACCGGTGCTCGGTCAGGTGGAGGTGGTGATCAACAAATTTACCCGCGCGGTGCGGGGCACGCCGGACGACGATGTGGCAAGGTGTTCACCGTGGTTGCAATCCCTGCTGCCCCGGACGTGCTGGCCCCCGATGTGGAGGTTGTGCCGCTGACCGCCGTGGCTGAGAAGCTCGGCCGGTCCGTCACCCGGGTGCATCAACTCATTCGTGATGGTCATCTGCTCGCCCTGCGCCGGAACAAGGAACTGGGCGTGCCGAGCGCATTCTTCGTCGACGACGAGATCGTGAAGGGACTACCTGGCACGATCACCCTGCTCCGGGACGCCGGTTACCACGAGGACGAGATCCTGCGCTGGTTGTTCACCCCGGACGACACCCTCCCGGGCACACCGATAGACGCCCTGCGCGGCGACCGGGGCCGGGAGGTCAAGCGCCGCGCCCAGGCGATGGGCTTCTGACCGCTGTTCCAGGTGGTGCGCGACCGTGCGCACCACCTGGAACAACCGTGCTCAGCCGGGCTGGTCGTTGTCCTTCATCGAGCCCCAGCCGTGCCACTTGTCGATCTCGATCCAGGCGCTGACCCGCGGGTTCTCCCGGGTCGGGTACTTGCTGCCGAGGTAGTGGTGGGCGAGCCGGTCGATGTCGACCAGGCCTTCGTCGTCCTTGAACTCGGTCACTCGGCCGACGAGCGTGACGTGGGTGTACCAGTCGTCGGAGTCGAGGACGCTCAGCGTCACCCGCGGGTCGCGCTGGACGTGCTTGAGGCGGACCCGCCCAGCGTCCATGTTGATCAGGACCCGGCCGTCGTCCTCCCAGAGGTACCAGGTGGGTGTCGAGACCGGCGTGCCGTCGGAACGCAGCGTCGTGATCACGGACGGGTTGGCGCGGCGCAGCAGCTCGACGGCGTCAGGCGGCAGCGGCGGCTTGGACATGGGATCTCCTAGATCACTGGGTGTCGTTGCGGGCCCGATGATCACCGGGCCCCGCCCAGCATCATCGCCACAGCGCCCGCACGACGCCATCCGGGGCGGTTCGGCCTGATCAGCCCGAGCCCAGGACCCGCTGCGCGGCGAGCTTCCCGGAGATCAGCACCGGCGGCACCCCCACGCCCGGCGTCGTCCCGGAGCCCGCGAGGACGATGTTGCGCAGGCCGCTGACCAGGTTCTTCGGCCGGAACGGTCCTGTCTGGGAGAAGGTGTGCGCCGCCGAGAACGGCGTCCCCGCGGCGTGCCCCTGCGCTGCCCAGTCCAGCGGGGTGACCAGGTCCGAGGTCTCGATCGCCGCGTCGAACCCGTCGAACCCCCGGCGCTCGAGGACGCCGACCAGCTCGTCGCGGTAGCGCGGGCCGACACGGGCCCAGTCGAGCGGTCCGGTCTCCAGGTTCGGGCACGGCGCGAGCACGTAGTGCAGCTCGCGGCCCGCCGGTGCGAGCGACGGATCGCTCGCGGTCGGCCGGGTGACCAGCAGCGACGGGTCGGTCATCGGCCTGCCGTCGCGGATGATCTCGGTGAAGGTGTCCTGCCACGCCTCGCCGAACGAGATCGTGTGGTGCGCCGACGCCCAGCTCCGCGTGGTGCCCGCGTGCAGCACCACCGCCGACGGCGACCAGCGCAACCGGCGTCGCGGGCGCCTGCCCAGCAGGCGGTGCACCACGGGCAGGTCGGGGGTCAGCACCACGGCGTCGGCGGGGAACCGCTCGTCGGCGGTGCGCACGGCGCTGATCCGGTCACCGCTGCGTTCCAGGCCGGTCACCTCGGTGCCGTACCGGAACTCCACCCCGGCCTCGGCGGCGGCTTCGGCCATCGCGGTGGGGACCGCGTGCATCCCGCCGCGCGGGAACCACACGCCGTTGACCGTGTCCATGAAGGAGATCACCGCGTACAGCGCCAGCGCGCGGCGCGGGTCCAGCCCGGCGTAGAGCGCTTGGAAGGAGAACACCCGCCGCACCCGCTCGTCGCGCAGGAACCGCCCGATCGCCGGGCCGAGCCTGCGGAAACCGCCCAGCGCCACCAGCCGGGCCAGCTCCGGCGAGACCAGGTCCAGCGGCGAGTCGAAGTTGGCGTCGATGAACCGGTGCATCTCCGCCCGGTGCACCTCGGTCAGCCAGCGCCGCAGGCGCCGGTACCCGTCGGCCTCGCGCGGGCCGGCCAGCCGCCGCACCTCCTGCTCCATCGCCTCGGCGTCGGTGTGCACGTCCAGCACCGAGCCGCCGGCGAATCGCGCCTGGTAGGCGGGGTGCAGGGGGATCAGGTCGAGGCGCTCGCGCACCGAGGTGCCGACCGCGTGCAGCGCCTCGTCGAGCAGCTCGGGCATCGTCAGCACCGTCGGTCCGGTGTCGATCCGGTACCCGTCGAGCACGTGCAGACCGGCCCGCCCGCCGGGCACGCCGGCGCGCTCCAGGACCGTGACGCGGCGCCCGGCCCCGGCCAGGTGCAGCGCCGCGGACAGCCCGGCGAGCCCGGCGCCGACGATCACCACGTGCTCGGTGCGACCGGTGACCGAACGCATGGGTCAGTGGCTGCGGTCGGTGACCGCGATGGCCAGCTCGGCAAGCCGCGACGCCGCGGGCTCGTCGAGCCCGGCGGTGTGCAGCGCGAGCATCGCCGAACCGGTCAGCTCGGTGATCCGCTTCTCCACGGCGGTGACCGCGCCCAGCTCGGTGAGCACCTCGCGGGCCGCCGCCACCCGCTCCTCGGTGAGCAGCGGATCGCCCAGCACCTCGTGCAGCAGGTCCAGCTTCGCCTGGTCCTGCTGCGCGCGGGCGGTGGCCACTGCCTCGGCGATGAGCACCGTTCGCTTGCCCTCGCGCAGGTCGTCACCAGCGGGTTTGCCGGTGACCGCCGGGTCCCCGAACACCCCGAGCAGGTCGTCGCGCAGCTGGAAGGCCACACCGATGTCGGAGCCGAAGCGGCGCAGCGCGGCCAGCGCGTCCGGGCCGGCTCCGGCGATCTCGGCGCCGATCTCCAGCGGACGCTGGACGGTGTAGGAGGCGGCCTTGAGCTGGCAGATCTTCAGCGCGGCCGCCGGTGACTCGTCGACGTCGACCTGGCCGAGCACGTCCAGGTACTGGCCGGAGAGCACCTCGGTGCGCATCGCCCGCCACGGGCGCATCGCCCGCAGCATCGCCTCGGCCGGGATGCCGGAGCTGTGCAGCATGTCGTCGGCCCAGGCCAGCGCCAGGTCACCGAGCAGCACGGCGGCGGCCATGCCGAACTGGGTGTCGTCGCCGCTGTAGTCGGAGTCGCGGTGCTGCTGCTGGAACCGCCGGTGGATGGTGGGCTTGCCGCGCCGCGTGTCGGACTCGTCGATGAGGTCGTCGTGCACCAGCGCGCAGGCCTGGATCAGCTCCAACGCGCTGGCCGCCTGCAGCATCGCAGCGGCCTCGGGGCCCTCGGCCGGGCCACCGCTGGCCCGCCAGCCCCACCAGGCGAAGGTCGGGCGGATGCGCTTGCCGCCACCGAGCACGAAGTCGTTGAGCTGCGTCACCGCCGCCCCGACGGCGGGATCGAGGTCGGCCGCCTCGTCGCGCCGGGACTGCAGGTAAGCGGCCAGCGTCCGCTGGACGTGACCCGGGAGATCAGCTTCGAAGTCGGCGTTGCCGCCGGGGGCCCGCATGGTGGCCGAATACATGGGAGGCACACCTCCATCCTGCGCGATGCGTTCCGGTGGCTTCCTGCGGGGCCACGGCATCGCTCCCCGTAGCTGGGGAAGCTTCGGAGGGTGACGGTCTCGGGTTGATCAGAGGCGGGCTCCCGGCCGGGTCCGCAGGTGGTTGCGCAGCGCGAGGGTCGCGACCAGGACGGCCGCGACGGTGGCACCGACACCCACCAGCAGCGCCCAACCGATCCAGTCCATGCCCGAGCCGGTGGAGAACTGGAAGGTCGCCGACGTCTGCGTGATCTCGCCCGGCTGCAGCAACCAGGTGACGGTGCCCGCGCTCTCCTCGCCGTTGGTGGTGGTGATCTCGCCGGGGGCGCCCAGCTTCAGCTCGATGCCGGAATCGGTGTCGGCCAGCGGTGTCAGGTCCGCCGAGCCCTCGAAGACCACCAGCGAACCGGCTCGGTACATCCGCATCGAGAAGCGCGAGTCGGTCGGGCTCATCGCGGACGCGAGCTGCTCGACCTCCTGGAAGGTGAGGTCGTTGAACGACAGGTTCGCGCCGACTCGCGTGCCCTCCGCGTGGGGTCGCACTTGCACGCGGTCGGCGAGGTTGGGAGGCGGTCGCAGCTCGAACGGCACCTTGCCGTCCGGGGTCTCGGTGGTCACCAGCACTTCGCCGGAGACGGTGTCCTCGCCGGAAATGGTCATGGCGGCCTTGACGTGCAGGCAGCCGCTGAGCGCCGTGCAGAGCACGATGATCAGCAGCAGCCGCAGCGTTCGGCGCGATGCGTTCCCCTCCACGCGAGGGATGTTCCCACCGAAGCGGGAGGTTCGCCGTGCGTGCGATCGTCGCCGGTGTCCGCTTTTCGTCGTACCGCGTCGGTTCTTTCGGCGCGCGCTAGCGTGGCGGCATGGGAGTTGACCACAACGGCGTACACGCGATCAGCGACCGGTTCGTCGACGAGCTGGCGTCGCTCGATCCGATCGCGAGCACCTACCTGGGCCTGCCCGGTGGGGAAGAGGAACTGACCGACTACTCGCCCGACGGCCACCGGGCGCGCGCCGACCTGGCCGCCCGGAGCCTCGCCGCGGTGCGCGAGGCCGAACCGGCCGACGACGCCGAGCGGATCGCGCAGGCGGTGTTCACCGAGCGCGTCGGGCTCGACCTCGAACTGCACGAGATCGGCGCGGACATGTCCTCGCTGAACGTGATCGCCAGCCCGGCGCAGGAGCTGCGCCAGGTCTTCGACCTGATGCCGGGCGGCACCGCCGACGACTGGCGGACCATCGGGCGCCGGCTCTCGGCGATGCCGCAGGCGGTGCGGGGGCTGCGCGCCGGGCTGACCGACGCCGCCGCGTCGGGCGACGTCTCGGCCGCCCGGCAGGTCCGCAAGGTCGCCGAGCAGTGCGACACCTGGTCCGGGCGCAACGGCGGCGAGTCGTTCTTCGTCGCGATGGTCGGACGCGCCCAGGGCGTCGACGACTCGCTCCGCCGGGAGCTGGAGACCGCCGCGGAATCGGCGGCGGAGGCCTACGCCGGTCTGGCCGACTTCCTGCGCGGTGAACTGCTGCCCAAGGCCCCGGAGAAGGACGCCGTGGGCCAGGAGCGCTACCGGCTCTGGTCGCGCTACTTCACCGGCGCCGAGCTGGACCTGCGCGAGGCCTACGAGTGGGGCTGGCAGGAGTTCTCCGGCATCGAGGCCGAGATGAAGGAGGTCGCGAACCGGATCAAGCCGGGCGCGACGCTGGCCGAGGCCGCCGCCGTGCTCGACGCCGACGAGCGCTACCGGGTGCGCGGCCAGCGCGAGTTCGAGCAGTGGATGCAGCGGCTGTCCGACCAGGCCCTGTCGGACCTGCGCGGAACGCACTTCGAGATCCCGGACGCGCTGATGCGGCTGGAGTGCAAGATCGCCCCGCCTGGCGGGGGTGTCGGCGCCTACTACACCGGTCCGACCGACGACTTCTCGCGCCCGGGCCGGATGTGGTGGTCGGTGCCCGCCGACCGGCAGGACTTCCCGACCTGGCGCGAAGTGTCCACTGTGTACCACGAGGGCGTGCCGGGACATCACCTGCAGGTGGCGACCTCGGTGCACGAGGCCGAACGGCTCAACAAGTTCCAGCGGCTGGCCTGCTTCGTCTCCGGTCACGGCGAGGGCTGGGCGCTCTACGCGGAGCGGCTGATGCGCGAGCTCGGCTACCTCTCCGACGACGGCGACCTGCTCGGCATGCTCAACGACCAGCTCTTCCGCGCCGCGCGCGTGGTCGTCGACATCGGCATGCACCTGGAGCTGGAGATCCCGGCCGGGGCCGGGTTCCACGAGGGTGAGAAGTGGACGCCGGAGCTCGGGCTGGAGTTCATGCTCAGCCGCACCATCACCGACCCGGCGCAGGTCCGCGACGAGATCGACCGCTACCTGGGCTGGCCCGGCCAGGCCCCGTCCTACAAGCTCGGCGAACGCCTCTGGCGGGCGGCGCGCGACGAGGCCCGGCAGCGCCACGGCGCGAACTTCGACGTCAAGGCCTTCCACACCGACGCCCTCAAGATGGGTTCGATGGGCCTGGACACCCTCCGCGAGCAGCTCGCGGTCCTGTAGCGGGTGCTCGCCAGGGGCGAGGACCGCGGTGTTCGCGTGGACGGGCCTGCGGTTCTCGCCCCTCAGGCGTTGAGGGGGAGGGGGCGGCCGAGGACGGCGAAGGGCCTGGGGTCGCCGGTGAAGCTGTAGTTGCGCAGCACGTCCTCGAAGCCGACGCGCTGGTAGAGCTTCCAGGCGCGGGTCGGCCCCTCCGGGGTGGACAGCAGGACCTTGTCGCCGGGGGCGCCGTCGAGCAGCCTGCGCAGGATCTCCTCGCCGAGCCCGGCGCCCTGGGCGCTCGGGTGCACGTGCAGCTCGGTGAGCTCGAAGTAGTCCTCCAGCCAGGCGTCGGGGTCGCCGCCGGTGTCCTGGAGGCCTCGCCGAACCTGCTCGTGCCACCACTGGCCGGGGGCTCCCAGGTAGCCGTACCCGATGCCGGTGAGCTCGTCGTCCTCGTTGAACGCGCCGATGCAGCGCCAGCCCGCGCGCAGCATGTGGGCCGACCACATCGGGGCGCGCTGCTGGGCGGTCACGGGCGGGTAGCCCATCGCGGTCACGTAGATCCGGAGGGCTTCGGGGAGTCTCGCTCGCAACTGATCGGTGGTCAGTTCGACGACCCGGTCGCAGCTGGGGGAGGGCGCAGCGGTCACGGCCGAACACTAACGCGTCTCGCGTCCGAGGTCTTTCTTGCGCCCGGACAAGGCGTTTCCGCTCGGCTTTCCATGATCATCTTCGCAGATAATGACTCGAACAGGTGAGCTAGAGCGCATCGCTTGAGTCGATCTCCCTCCGGCGCTAATCTGAACGTGTTCGAACGGCAGTTCGACGAATGCTCGTTCGAACACCGGCCCGGTGGTGGGGTGGGGGAAGCACCCCGCCGCCGGGCCCCACAGCCGAAGGGAGAGAGCCGATGTCTTATCCCACCGACCTGTCGATCCCGTCGCCGCGCTACTCCGTCGAGAACCAGGGGCCCACGCCGGAAGCGGACACACCGGCCGGAGCGCTCTCGCTGCTGCTGCACGCGCGGACCTGCCTGCACGAGGCCGAGACGGCGGAACGCCCGGGCGAGCGGTTCGTCGCCGCGCACCTGGCAGCGCTGCGGGCCGCCACGGCCGTGGTCGTGGCACGCGCGGCACGTCGCGAGGACAAGCGCCCGGCCAGCGTCTGGCAGCTGCTGACCGCGGCCGCACCAGAACTGCGCGAGTGGGCGGCCTACTTCGCCGCGCACTCCAACCGGCGTGCCGCAGCCGAAGCCGGGGTTCCGACCACGACCGACGCGCACGCCGACGCACTGCTGGACAACAGCCGGGATTTCCTCGGCATCGTGGGACGAAGCCTGCTGGGGGCGACGCGTGAACGGTACTGATGTGGGACTCGAACACGGACGCATGCTCGACCTGCTGGGGAGCGAGGCGCAGCTGCTGACCGCCGCAACGCACGACGTGCACGCCGACGCGCCGGTGTTCAGCGCGTCCGGCCGCACCGTCGGCCAGACCCTCCGCCACCTCGGAGATCTGTGCGAAGACGTGCTGTCCTGGCTCGGATCGTCGGAGGCAGGACGTCGCTGGGACCTGTCCGATGAGCCTGACCTGCGGGAGCTGACCAACCGGTTCGCCGTGCGGATGGCCGACCTGCTCGCCGAGTTCGTCTCCCGGCCGCCGGACGACCCGTGCCCGACCTGGTGGCCCGAGCAGCACACCGTGGCGTTCTGGGTGCGCCGGATGCTGCACGCCACCACCGTGCACCGCGCCGACGTGCAAACGGCGGCAGGCATCGAGCACACGCCGATCGATCCCGAGGTCGCCACCGACGGCGTCGACGAGGTGCTGCGGGTCTGGTTCGGCTACCGGCTGCACTCGCTGCAGATCACCGCGACCCGGCCGTGCTCGGTGGGCGTGCACGTGCCCGGCCGCAACTGGCTGATCACCGCGGACCCGAGCGGCGCGGCGGTGACCAGCTCGAAGGACGTGGCGACCACGACGCCGGACGCGGTGGTCGGTGGTGACCCCAGCGCGGTCTACCTGTGGATGTGGGGCCGGTTGCCCAACCGCGCGGTGGAGACCAGCGGTGATCCGGACGCCATCGCCCAGTTCTGGGGCCTGCTGCAGCTGGCGACCCGGTGACGGCCGGGTGGCCGGTGCGGCGAAAACCGGTTGCCCGGGCGCGGGCCGTGGCACATCGTGGGCGGATGCTGATCAGGCCCGAAACCTCCGCCGACCTCACCGCCATCCGCCGGGTGCACGCGGCCGCGTTCGCCGATGCCGAGAACCCGCAGCGACTCCCGGCCGAGGTCGGGCTGGTCGACGCCCTGCGCGGCAGTGCGGCGTGGTTGCCCGCGTTGTCGTTGGTCGCGGAGCATTCCGGTGAGGTCGTCGGGCACGTGGTGTGCACCCGAGCGCACATCGGTGACGTTCCGGTGCTCGCGCTCGGGCCGATCGGCGTGGTCCCGGATTCGCAGCGCGCGGGCATCGGATCGGCGTTGATGCACGCCGTGCTCGGTGCCGCCGACGCGCTCGCCGAACCGCTCGTCGCGCTGCTCGGGCACCTCGAGTACTACCCGCGCTTCGGCTTCGAACCCGCCGCGAACTTCGGCATCACGCCGCCGGTGCCCGAGTGGGCCTCGCACTTCCAGGTCCGCCCGCTGGCCGCCCACGACCCGGCGGTGCGCGGCGAATTCGCCTACGCCGCACCGTTCATGGAGGTGTGAGCGCCCGCTCACGCCCGGAGCCGGAGGCCCTTCGGCGTGGCGCGGAATCCCGCTTCGGTGAGCACCTCGGCCAGCCTCGACCCCCAGGCGCCTTCGCCGTCGGCGCGCTCGACGGCGAGCTGGTCGAGCCAGCCCTCCCGCACCACGCGGGCCAGGCCCGCTGCCGCGGCCCGGAGCGCGGTCTCGTCGTCGGTGAACGACAGCAGCGATTTGCCGCCGCGTTCGACGTAGAACACCGCCTCGCCGGACACCAGCACCACCAGCGCACCGGCCTTGCGCCCCGGCCGGTGCCGGGTTTCGCCCATCGGCACGGGCCAGTCGAGCGCGCCGCCGTAGGGCTGCGCGGGGTCGGCGGCGGCCAGCACGATCGCGTCCCCGCCCGTCTCGTCGTCACCGGAGAGCGCGCGCAGCCGGTCGATCGCACCCGGAACCGCGAACTGCGCGGCACCGAGCCCCTCGATGACGTAGCCGCGGCGGCAGCGCCCGGACTCCTCCATCGCCCGGAGCACCTTGTACACCGCCGAGAACCCGCCGGTCACCCGCTCGACGTCCAGCGCACCACGGGTCAGCACGCCGTGCCGTTCCAGGAACGCCTCGGCGCGCGCGTGCGCGCGGCGCGTCGGCTCGGCGGCGGGCTGCGGGGCCAGCGACCAGCGCCCCGACACCGTCGGCGGACCGCTGCGCGGCGGCATCGACGGGCGTCCTGCCCGCAGCCGCGCGTACCGGCCGCGAGGAGCGCTGCGGCGCGGCTTGTGCGCAGCACCGCGACCGGAGACCAGGGCGCGCAGCGGGGCCAGCGTGTCGTTGGTGACCGTGCCGGCCCACACCAGGTCCCACAGCGCGGCCGTGACGGCCTCGTCGGTCGGAGCGGATTCGTCCTGCTCCAGCAGCAGCGCACCTGAACGGTCGGCCAGCTGCCGGAAGAACAGCGCACCACCCTCCAAAGAGGACAGAACGGCCCGGTTCAGCGGCGAATCCGGTGGTTCCTCGGGAAGATCCGGCAGCAGCAGGTCGGCGACATCGGTGGGAGCCAGCGCGATCCACCCGTCACCACCGGCCAGCGAGCCCGAACCCACCCAGCTCACCTCGCCGGTCGCGGTCAGCTCGTCCAGCAGGGCGGGCGAGTAGCCGGGCAGGCGCGCGGGCAGCACCAGCGACTCCAGCGCGCTGGCCGGAACCGGTGCTCCGGCCAGCTGTTCGACCACCGAGTACACGTCGTCGACGGTCGGCGCGGTGCGCAACCGGGCACCGACGCCGTGCCACACCGGCAGGAACCGGCCCAGCGCCGCGGGTTCCACCGGCTCGACCTCGGCGCGCAGCCGGGCCAGCGACGCCCGCCGCAGCCGCCGCAGCACCTCGGCGTCGCAGTACTCCAGCGATCCTCCGCCACCGGCTTCCAACGGGCGCAGCTCACCGCGCACCAGCCGCCCGGAACCGGTGAGCCGGTCCAGCACGCCGTGCACCACCGCCACGCCCAGCCCGAACCGCTGCGCGGCGGCGTCGGCGGTGAACGGGCCGCGGCAGCGCGCGTACCGGATCAGCAGGTCGGCCAGCGGATCGGCGACGGGTTCGGTGAACGCCTCCGGCACGCCGACCGGCAGCGCGACACCGAGCGCATCGCGCACCTTGCCGGCGTCCTCGATCGGGATCCAGCGCTGCTCGCCGGCGATCCGCACCTGCAGGACGCGGCGCTGCTCGGCCAGCTCGGTCAGCCATTCCGGCCGCACGCCGCGCTTCTCGGCCTCCGATGTGGACAGATCGCCGAGGAAGTGCAGCAGGTCGGCCGCGCCTTCGGCGTCGCGGGCGTGCCGGTCGGGGTCGAGGCGCTGCAGCTGCTGCTCGATCTCGGCCAGCGACTCCGGATCCAGCAGCTCGCGCAGCGCTTCCGATCCGAGCAGTTCCGCGAGCAGCGTGGAGTCCAGGCTCAGCGCCGCCGACCGGCGCTCGGCCAGCGGAGCGTCGGTCTCGTAGAGGAACATGCCGATGTAGCCGAACAGCAGGCTGCGCGCGAACGGCGAGGGCGTGGGCGTCTCCACCTCCACCACCCGCACCTTGCGGGCCGCGACCTGCTGCATCAGCTCGGTCAGCCCCGGCACGTCGTAGACGTCCTGCAAGCATTCCCGCATCGCCTCCAGCACGATCGGGAACTGCTCGTACTGGGCCGCCACGGTCAGCAGCTGCGCCGACCGCTGCCGCTGCTGCCACAGGGGTGTCCGCCGGCGCGGGTCCCGGCGCGGCAGCAGCAGCGCGCGTGCCGCGCACTCCCGGAACCGGGCGGCGAACAGCGCCGAACCGCCGACCTCGTCGGTGACCAGCTGCTGCACCTCGGCGGGCGGCAGCAGCACGTCCTCGGCGGTGGGCAGCACCTCGGCACCGGACTCGTCCAGGGCGTCGGCCAGCCGGATCACGATGCCGTCGTCGGAGGAGGCGATCTGCGGTTCGATGCCGCGCCGCTCCCGGATCCGCGCGCCGACGGCCAGCGCCCACGGCCCGTTGACCTGCGCGCCGAAGGGGGAGTGCACCACCATCCGCCAGTCGCCGAGCTCGTCGCGGAACCGCTCGACCACGATCGTCCGGTCGTCGGGAACGTGCCGGGTGGCCCGCCGCTGCTCGTCCAAGTAGGACATCAGGTTGCCCCGGGCCCACTCGTCGAGCCCGGCGGCGGTGATGCGCCCCCGCGCGTCGTCGGCATCGGCGCTGGTCAGTTCGCGGACGAAAGCGCCCAGCGCCCGGCCGAGCTCCAGCGGGCGTCCGGGCTGGTCACCCTTCCAGAACGGCATCCGCCCCGGCTCGCCCGGCGCGGGCGTGACGATGACCCGGTCGTGGGTGATGTCCTCGACCCGCCACGCGCTGGTGCCCAGCAGGAACGTGTCGCCGACGCGGGACTCGTAGACCATCTCCTCGTCGAGCTCGCCGACCCGCACACCACCGCGACCGGCCTCCTCGTCGCCGGGCGTGGTCACGGTGAACAGCCCCCGGTCCGGGATGGTGCCCCCGGAGGTCACCGCGAGTCGCTGCGCTCCGGGCCGGGCGCGCAGCTCGTCGTTGACCCGGTCCCACACGATCCTCGCCCGCAGCTCGCCGAACTCCTCGCTGGGGTAGCGCCCGGCGAGCATGTCCAGCACCGCGTGCAGCGCCGAGTCGGGCAGCCCCGCGTACGGCGCGGATCGGCGGACCAGCGCGGCGAGCTCGGCCACCGGCCAGTCGTCCATCGCCGTCATCGACACGACCTGCTGGGCCAGCACGTCCAGCGGGTTGCGCGGGTAGGCGATCGACTCGATGAGCCCGTCGGCCATCCGCTCCGACACCACCGCGCAGCCGACCAGGTCGCCCCGGAACTTGGGGAACACCACGCCCCGCGACACCGCGCCGACCTGGTGGCCGCCGCGGCCGATGCGCTGCAGCCCGGATGCCACCGTCGGCGGCGTCTCGACCTGCACCACCAGGTCGACCGCGCCCATGTCGATGCCCAGCTCCAGCGAGGAGGTGGCCACCACGCACGGCAGCTGCCCGGACTTGAGCTCCTCCTCGACGACGGCCCGCTGCTCCTTCGACATCGAGCCGTGGTGCGCCTTGGCGACCACCGGCGGAGCGCCCGACCCGATGCCGGAACCGCCGACGGCCTCGGCCGGGAACCGGGTCATCGGCTCCGGCTGCTCGGCCGCGAGCTCGTTGATGCCCGCGGTGAGCCGCTCCGCCAGCCGCCGGGAGTTGCTGAACACGATCGTCGAGCGGTGCTGCCGGATCAGCTCCAGGATCCGCTCCTGCACCGACGGCCAGATGGAGGTGTGCTGCTCAGCGGCCTGATCACCGGGTTCGCCGCTGGAAGCGCCGAGCTCGGCCATGTCCGGCACCGGCACCTCGACCCGGACCTCGACCTCCTTGGGGTGGGCGGGCTGCACGGTGCGCACCGGTCGGCCGCCGGCCAGGTAGGTCCGCACCTCCTCGACCGGGCGCACGGTCGCCGACAACCCGATGCGCTGCGCCGGGCGGGCCAGCAGCGCGTCCAGCCGCTCCAGCGACAGCGCCAGGTGCGCTCCGCGCTTGGTGCCTGCCACTGCGTGCACCTCGTCGACGATCACCGTCTCGACCCCGGCCAGCGACTCGCGCGCTGCCGAGGTCAGCAGCAGGAACAGCGACTCCGGGGTGGTGACCAGCACGTCCGGCGGCTTGCGCGCGAAGGACCGCCGCTGGTCAGCGGGGGTGTCGCCGGTGCGGATGCCGACCTGGACGTCCGGCGGTTCACCGCCCAGGCGCTGGGTGGTCTGCCGGATCCCGGCCAGCGGCGCGCGCAGGTTGCGCTCGACGTCGACGGCCAGGGCCTTCAGCGGCGAGACGTAGAGGACCCGGCAGCGCTTCTTCGGATCGGACGGCACGTCTTCGCCCGCGAGCCGGTCGAGCGCGGAGAGGAAGGCGGCGAGCGTCTTGCCGGAGCCGGTGGGCGCCACGACCAGGGCGTGCTCACCGGCCGCGATGGCCTCCCACGCGCCCCGCTGCGCCTCGGTGGGCGCGTCGAAGGCGCCGCGGAACCAGTCGCGGGTGGCCGCGGAGAACCCGTCCAGCACGTCGCTCATCACCCCATGCTGGACCACACCACCGACGAACGGCCTACCGCCGGTTCTGCCAGAGGAAGCGGATGGCCAGCACGATCACGGCCAGGAGGGTCCCGGCGATCACCAACTGGCCCAGCGGGCTGGACATCCCGGTCGGGTCGGCCTGCAGGAGCAGCACGCCACCAGCCTACGGGCGCCACGTAGTCTGGTCGACGATGCGCCACACCGCTTTCCGCCAACGCATGGCCGAGGAGTTCGGCCGGGTCAGGTCCGAGATGCTCGCCCAGGACCACGTGTTCTCGTCCCTGGGCGGACGCACCGTCGACCAGGCCTTGGAGGAAGGCTTCACGACGAAGGAGGTCTGGGCGGCGGTCTGCGAGACCTTCGAGGTCCCGGCCGAACGCCGCTAGGGCTGCGCGTTCTTGCTCTGGTGGAAGTCGGCCCACGGGTTCTGGGCGCTGATCTGCTGCTGCTCGCTGCGGCCGGACTCCCGGTAGTGGTCGTAGGCGCGGCGCCGCTCCTGCTGCACGTGCCGCAGCCGGTCGGCGGTGACCCGTCGTCGCTGCTCCGGGGTGGCCTTGCCTTCGGCGACGGCCATCTCGTCGTTGCACATCGGTTCCAGCTCGGAGATCCGCCGCTCGTCCGCGATCACCGAGTCCGGGTCCTCCTGGACCGGCGGTTCGTGGTGGCGGTAGCGCACGTAGGGGTTGTCGTCGGGGAGTCCGCCGCTGACCCGGCCGTAGAAGCCGATGAACATCAGCGCCAGGCCCGCGACGAAGCTGAACACGACGTTCTGCAGCTCGAAGGCGAACAGGTTCCACGACGTGTTGAGCACGCCCAGGTTGATCAACCCGGACAGGAAGAACAGCACCCCGATCGCGGCGGTGGTGGTGGAGGCGACCGGTCCGCCCCAGGCCGCCGCGCCGACCAGGATCGCGCCGACCACGATCGACACGACCGCGAGGAGCCCGTTGCTGGACAGGCCCAGCACGTCGATGCCGTCGGTGGTGAGCAGCGGCACCCGGTTGGCCAGCCCGAGCACTCCGAAGACCATCAGGCCCGCGCCGAAGACGGCGGCGGCCACCCGGTAGAAGCGGTTCAGCGGGTGCTCCGGCGGAAGGTAGCGATCCATGCGCATTGTCTGCACCTCCTGGAGAGCACGAGGTAATCCCGAGTGTCCACCTGTGGCGCGCTGATCGCACCGTCACACGACCAGGTGATGCAACCGGCGTGTCGGCATGATGCTCGAACATCCGTTCGCTTAGTATGGGTGCCACGGGACCGGGAGCGCCCGCAAACCCCGCGAGTCGGATTGTCGGTCCCAGCCCGTAGCGTCTGAAACGACGTGAACGACTCGCCCCAAAAAGAGAGTCGCCCGAAGACCCGACTCGAAGACTTCACCGAGGTGGACCCCGATGGCAGCAGCGACACCGGACAAGGGCAAGGCGCTGGAGCTGGCGCTCGCCCAGATCGACAAGCAGTTCGGCAAGGGATCGGTCATGCGGCTCGGCGACGACTCGCGGCCGCCGGTCGAGGTCATCCCGACCGGTTCCATCTCGCTGGACGTCGCACTGGGCATCGGCGGCCTGCCGCGCGGTCGAATCGTGGAGATCTACGGCCCGGAGAGCAGCGGTAAGACCTCGGTCGCCCTGCACGCCGTGGCCAACGCCCAGCGGCTCGGCGGCACGGCGGCCTTCGTCGACGCCGAGCACGCGCTGGACCCGGAGTACGCCAAGGCGATCGGCGTGGACACCGACTCGCTGCTGGTGTCCCAGCCCGACACCGGTGAGCAGGCGCTGGAGATCGCGGACATGCTGATCCGCTCCGGCGCGCTGGACATCATCGTCATCGACTCGGTGGCCGCGCTGGTGCCGCGCGCCGAGATCGAGGGCGAGATGGGCGACAGCCACGTGGGCCTGCAGGCCCGCCTGATGAGCCAGGCGCTGCGCAAGCTCACCTCCGCGCTCTACAACGCCAAGACCACCGCGATCTTCATCAACCAGCTCCGGGAGAAGGTCGGCGTCATGTTCGGCTCCCCGGAGACCACCACCGGTGGTAAGGCGCTGAAGTTCTACTCCTCGGTGCGGCTGGACGTGCGCCGGATCGAGACGCTCAAGGACGGCTCCGACGCGGTCGGCAACCGGACCCGCGTGAAGGTCGTCAAGAACAAGGTCGCACCGCCGTTCAAGCAGGCCGAGTTCGACATCATCTACGGCGTCGGCATCAGCCGCGAGGGTTCGCTGATCGACATGGGTGTCGAGCAGGGCATCATCCGCAAGTCCGGTGCCTGGTACACCTACGAGGGCGACCAGCTGGGCCAGGGCAAGGAGAACGCCCGCAAGTTCATGCGGGAGAACCCGGACGTGGCCAACGAGATCGAGAAGCGGATCAAGGAGAAGCTCGGCATCGGCGCCACCCTCGACGCCGAGGGTGACAACGCCGCCGAGCCCGCACCGGTCGAGTTCTGATCCACGCCTTGGCACGGATGAACGACGAAGGGAAGCGCCGGGGGAGCGGTCGTCGCACCCCCGGCGCCGAACCCGAGAACGGCGAGGCGGAGAAGAAGCCGCAGCTCAAGCCGGATGACCCGGCGGCGCAGGCTCGCGACGTGGTGTACCGGCTGCTGGCCAGCCGCGCGCGCAGCCGTCTCGAGCTGCGGCAGGCCTTGCTGCGCAAGGACATCGACGAGGACATCGCCGACGGCGTGCTGCAGAAGTTCGTCGACGCGGGCCTGGTCGACGACGCCTCGTTCGCCGAGGAGTGGGTGAACCAGCGGCAGCGCTCCCAGGGCCTGGGTCGCAAGGCGCTGGGCTTCGAGCTGCGCCGCAAGGGAATCGAGGAGCACCTCGTGGAATCCGCTCTGTCCAACGTGGACAGCGATGCGGAGGCCGAGCGCGCTCGCGAGCTGGTGCAGCGGAAGCTGCGCAGCATGGGATCGGTCGAGTACACCGCGAAGGTGCGCCGACTCGTCGGAATGCTCGCCCGCAAGGGCTACTCCGAAGGTCTCGCCTACCGCGTCGTCAAGGACGAGATCGAGAACGCCGGGGACTCCGCAGCGGACCCCGATTTCGACTTCTCCTGAGAGCTGAGCGGTTTCTGCGCCGTTGGGGTGAACCCAGGTGAATCCGCCGAGCCGCACCGATCGCTCTCCCTAAGCTCCTGCGCGCAGCGTGGACCGGCGCAGCGGACGTCGGCAGCGCTCGACGGACTTGGGGGCCACCGTGAGTCGACCTGCGCGCACGCCGACCGAGACCCCGCACGCCGCCCCGCCGAAGCGGAAGTGGGGCGGTCTGGCCTGGTCGGCGCTCGTCCTCGGAGCGCTCGGTCTCTGCGGCTCGGTCCTGCAGGTCCTCGCCGGCGTGACGGCGGTGGTCGCGCTCGCCGGCCTGGTGCTGGGCGTCCTCGCGCTGTTCGGGACCAGGAAGATCGTCGCCGGACTCGGCGCGGTCCTGTGCGGGCTGGCGATCGCGGCCGCGATCGTGCCGCACGGGCTCGTGGCTGCCGAGCTCGACGAGGTCTTCTTCGGTGAGCGGCAGCCACCGGTGACCGCCGCGCCGGAGGCGGTCGTCCGCTTGCCCTTCGGCGAGCGGCACACCTGGCCCGACGGCAGGACGATCACCATCCTGCAGCCCGTTCCTTACGAGGAGACCAGCGAGTTCTCCCGTCCCCCTGCGGGAAGGCGGCACGTGCAGTTCGGCGTGGTGGTGCACAACGGCGGTCAGGACGCCTACAGCGCGGTGACCACCACGATCTCGGTCACGCACAACGGCCGCGTCGCCCAGCAGCACTTCGGCGCGGGCGATCCGATGCCGCTCGCGCAACTGCCGCCTGGCGGAGATGCGCTCTACAGCATGGTTTTCGAGATCGGTGCCGAACCGGGCGAACTCCAGGTGAGCGTGCTGCCGAGCTTCGCCACCGAGGAGACGGCCCACTTCGTCGGCCCGTTCTGAGTGTGGACGCGGGTACCAGAACGTCGGTGGCGCGTCGTAGGGTTCCGGGTCATGACGAAGTCGAGCCCTCGGCACATCGTGTGGGACTGGAACGGAACGCTTCTCGACGACAACCACGCCGTGGTGTCGGCGGTGAACAGCGTGTGCACCTTGTTCGACCGCGAACACATCGACATCGACGAGTGGCGCGCGATCTACAGCCGCCCGCTGCGCGCCTGCTACGAACAACTCCTGCGGCGGGAGATCACCGAGGACGACTGGGCCCGGGTCGATGAGCTCTACCACGTCGCCTACCGGGAACTGCTGGATTCCTGCGGCATGGCCGAAGGCGTGCCGCACGTCCTGCAGGACTGGGCTCACGCCGGCGGAAGCCAGTCGCTGCTGTCGATGTGGTTCCACGACGAGCTCGTCGAGCTGGTCACGGCTCGCGGCCTGCGCGAGCTCTTCGACCGGATGGACGGCCTGCGCACCTCGGTGGGCGGTGGCTCCAAGGACGAGCACCTGCGCGCGCACCTCAAGGTCCAGGAGCTCGATCCGGCCGAGGTGGTGCTGATCGGCGACGTCCTCGACGACGCCCGCGCCGCAGAACAGGCGGGCGCCCGCTGCGTTCTGGTCACCACCGGCGTGATGGACCGCGCCAAGCTGGAGAAGTCCGGCCACCCGGTCGTCGACTCCATCCCAGAAGCGATCAAGCTCATCAACGCCTGACGAACGCCGCAGTTCCGACGGGACGATTCCTGCGGTTCTCGCCCCTGGAGCGGGGCGGCTTCGGCGGCCAGCCGCTCGATCTCGTCCCACTGGCCCGCGGCCAGCAGGTTCTTCGGCGCCAGCCAGGAGCCGCCGACGCAGCCGACGTTGGGCAGCGCCAGGTAGTCCCGCGCGTTCGCCGGGCTGATCCCGCCGGTCGGGCAGAACAGCAGGTGCGGCAACGGCCCGGCGATCCCCTTCAGGAACGGCACACCACCGCTGGGCTCGGCGGGGAAGAACTTCATCGCGCTCGCCCCGCGCTCGGCCAGCCGCATCGCCTCGGACGCGGTCCCGGCACCCGCCAGGTACGGCACGCCCGACGCGTCGAGGTCGTCCAGCAGCCGATCCGTCGTACCGGGTGTGACCAGGTAGCGGGCACCGGCGTCGGCCGCCTGCTTGGCCTGGCCGACCTCGGTGATCGTGCCCGCGCCGGCGACCATGTCGGGCACCTCGGCCGCGATCCGCTCGATCGCCGGGAGCCCGGCCGGGGTGCGCAAGGTGACCTCGATGGTCCGGATCCCGCCGCGCAGCAGCGCTTCGGCCAGCGGGACGGCGTGCTCGACGTCGTCGAGGGCCACGACCGGCACCACGGGCGCCAGGTCGAAAACGTCGGCTGCGGTGTTCATCTTCGATTCCAATCGCGTCAGGGCGGTGGTTCCGCCGCTGGTCATGCTCGCACCTGGCGGGTCGGCTGCTGCGGTTGCCCGAACACGCTGGCGCCCTGGTCAGCGCGGCCGACGGCCTGGCGGAACGCGGCGAACAGCTCGCGCCCGGTGCCGAACGGCGCCGGGTCCGCGCCTTCCGCGGGTTGCCTCGCGGCGAGCTCGTCGTCGGGCACGAGGGCTTCCAGCGTCCCGCGATCGGCGTCGAGCCGGAGCACGTCGCCGTCCTGGACGCGCGAGAGCGGTCCGCCCGCGGTGGCTTCCGGCGTCAGCTGGATCGCCGCCGGGATCTTGCCCGAGGCGCCCGACATCCGGCCGTCGGTGACCAGCGCGACCTGGTGCCCGCGGTCCATCAGCACGCCCAGCGCCGGGGTGAGTCCGTGCAGCTCAGGCATGCCGTTGGCCTGTGGTCCCTGGTTGCGGATGACCACCACGACGTCGTGGTCGATCTCGCCGGCGGCGAAGGCGGCGGTGAAGGCGTGCTGGTCGTCGAAGACCCGCGCGGGCGCGGTGACCGTGCGGTGCTCGGCGGCCACCGCCGACACCTTGATCACCGCGCGTCCGAGGTTGCCCTCCAGCACCCGGAGGCCGCCGTCCGGTGCGAACGGGTCGTCGACACCGCGCAGCACCTCGGTGTCCAGGCTCTTGGCGGGCGCGTCCCGCCACACCAGTTCGCCGTCGTCGAGGAACGGCTGCTGCCGGTAGCGGTCCAGGCCGGGCCCGGCGACGGTCCGGACGTCGGCGTGCAGCAGACCGGCGTCCAGCAGCTCACCGATCAGCGTCTGCACGCCACCGGCCGCGGCGAAGTGGTTGATGTCCGCCGAGCCGTTCGGGTAGACCTTCGCCAGCGAGGGCACGACCGCCGACAACTCGGAGAAGTCGTCCCAGGTGAGCTCGATGCCCGCGGCGGCGGCGATGGCGGGCAGGTGCAGCGTGTGGTTGGTCGAGCCGCCGGTGGCCAGCAGTGCGACCACGCCGTTGACGACCGCCTTCTCGTCGAGCAACTCACCGATCGGAGTGCGGTCCTCGCCCTGGCCGAGTCGCACGACCTGCCGCCCGGCCTCCTCGGTCAGCGCCTTGCGCAGCGGCGTTCCCGGCGGCACGAAGCTGGATCCGGGCAGGTGCAGGCCCATGACCTCGACGACCAGCTGGTTGGAGTTGGCGGTGCCGTAGAAGGTGCAGGTCCCGGGGGAGTGGTAGGAGGCGGATTCGGCCTCCAGCAGGTCCTCGCGAGTGGCCTTGCCCTCGGCGAAGAGCTGCCGGATCCGGCTCTTCTCGCGGTTCGGCAGACCCGAGGGCATCGGCCCGGCGGGCACCAGCAGCGTGGGCAGGTGACCGAACGACAGCGCCCCGATCAGCAGGCCGGGCACGATCTTGTCGCAGACCCCCAGCAGCAGCGCCCCGTCGAACATCTCGTGCGACAGCGCCACACCGGTGGCCATCGCGATCACCTCGCGGGAGAACAGCGACAGCTCCATGCCGGTGCGGCCCTGAGTGATGCCGTCGCACATCGCGGGCACACCGCCGGCGAACTGCGCGACACCGCCCGCTTCGCGCACCGAGTCCTTCAGCCACGCCGGGAACTCGTTGTAGGGCTGGTGCGCGGAGAGCATGTCGTTGTAGGCCGACACGATCGCCACCCCGGGCTTGCTCACGCCGCGCACCGCGAGCCGGTCGGAGCCGCTGCAGGCGGCGAATCCGTGCGCGAGGTTGCTGCACGGCAGGTCGGCCCGGACCGGGCCTTCCGCCGCTGCGGCGTGGATGCGTTCGAGGTAGGCGGAGCGGGTCTGCGCGCTGCGTTCTGCGATGCGGCGGGTGACCTGCTCGACGACGGCGTGCAGTGGCGCCATGATCGCCTCCGAGGTTGAGCTGGACAAACGGGCGACGACGTTGGCGCCACATGGCGCCGGTCACACTAGTGGGTGTGGCATGGATTTCACAATCGATCCAGTCAGTGGGAAGCCGTTCCCGCTCGACACGGGGCGTGCGCGATCATGGTCGGGACGACCCGATGGTGAAGGAGTGGTTGTGCGGAATCGCCTGCTCGCAGTGGCGGCACTGGCCGTCGTCCTGACCGGGTGCGGGCAGTCGGAACCCGCCGCGCCACCACCGCCGCCGGCCCCGGGAATCCCGGCACCGGTGCCGAGCTCCTCGGCGGGCAGCGAGGTGGAGCTGGGCAGCTCGCCGACGCTGACCGCGATCAAGCAGCGCAAGGAGCTGATGGTGGGGGTGCGCGCCGACGAGCCGAAGTTCGTCACCCGCGACCCCGCTGGTGGCTACCGGGGTTTCGACGCCGACATCGCCCGGGACCTCGCCCGCCGCATGGGGCTCAACCCCGATTCGCAGGTGCAGTTCCGCCGCCTGCCCCCGACGCTGCTGCGCGACGCCGTGGGCGCGGGCAACGTCGACCTCCTGCTCGGCGGCACCGCCGACGTCCCGCAGCTCACCCAGATCCCGTACGCGGTCACCGACACCGAGCGGAACCTCGTCATCAAGTCCGACGACCCCAAGCTCGCCGAAGAGCTCCGCGGCATGCTCCAGGCCGCCGTCGCCGACGGCACCTGGCAACGGGCCCACGACCAGAACCTGGCGCCCCAGGGGATCTCGGCGCACCCGTGACGAGAACGGGCGCCTCCGCGTGGGAGACGCCCGTTCCGGGTGGCACCGCTCAGTCGCCGGCTGTGGCGCTCTGCCGGGCCTCGACCGTGCCCAGCTTGCCCTTGCGGCCCTGGCTGAACCGGCGTTCGGTGTAGACCGCCAACCTGCTCAGCGCGTAGTTGATGACGATGAAGATCGCAGCGACCACGACGTAGGTCTGGATCGGGTTGTTGAGGTTCTGGATGATCACCTGGGCTTCCCGCACCACGTCGACGTAGGCGACGATGAAGCCCAGCGAGGTGTCCTTGACGATCACCACGAGCTGGCTGATCAGCGCGGGCAGCATCGCCCGGAACGCCTGCGGCAGCAGCACCGAGCTCAGCACCTGACCGCGACGCAGCCCGATCGCGTAGGCGGCCTCGCTCTGCCCCTTGGGCAGCGCCAGGATCCCGGCGCGCACGATCTCGGCGATGATCACCGAGTTGTACGCGGTCAGGCCGATCACCAGGAACCACATCGGCGACAGGTCCAGGCCGAACGAGGGCAGCACCCGGAACGCGAAGAAGACCATGATCACGACCGGGACGCCGCGCAGCAGCTCCACCACGCCGACCACGAGCCACCGGTACCACGGCGCGCTCACGACCCGGGTGATCGCCAGCAGGGTGCCGATGACCAGCGAGAACACCATCGCCAGCACGGCGGCCGTGAGCGTGCCCAGCAGGCCGGTGCCCATCAGGCCCCACAGCGCGGTGAAGGTGCCGTTGGTCGGGTCCAGCAGGGGACCCCACTTCTCGGCGGTCAGCTGCCCCTGCACGCCCAGCGTGTAGACGACCCAGCCGACGACGGCGAGCAGCAGCAGGCCGACGACGCCGCTGGCCACCAGCGAGCGGCGCTTCGCCTGCGGGCCGGGGGTTTCGTAGAGGACGGCGTTGGTCATCGCGCGATCGCCACCTTCCGCTCCAGGTACCCCAGCAGCAGACCGGCCGGGATGGTGATCACCAGGTAGCCCAGGACCACGCCGATCAGCACCGGCAGGGCTGCCAGACCGCGCGCCGAGGTCAGCGTGTCACCGACCGAGAAGAGGTCCCCGCCGACGCCGAAGGCGCCCACCAGGGCCGAGTTCTTGATCATCGCGATGATCACGTTGCCCAGCGGCGGGACCACCGTGCGCACCGCCTGCGGCAGCACGACCAGCGACAGCGACTGGCCGAAGGTCAGCCCCACGGCCCGCGCCGCCTCGGCCTGACCGGCCGGAACCGCGTTGATGCCGCTTCGGATCGCCTCGCAGACGAACGCCGAGGTGTAGAGCGCCAGGCCGATCGTGCCGAACCAGAAGTAGGAGCCGTTGATGCCCAGCTCCGGCAGCCCGAAGGCCATGAAGAACAGCACCACGGTCAGCGGGCAGTTGCGCAGCACGTTGACCCAGCTGGTCCCGGCCGCGCGCAGCGGAGGCAGCGGGGAGACCCGGAAGCCGGCCGCGATGGTGCCGATGACCAGCGCGAGCAGACCCGCCAGCAGGCAGATCTCCAGGGTGCGCACGAGGCCGCTCAGGTACAGCGGCAGGTTGTCGATGATGACTTGCACAGATTCCACTCCGGCCAAGAGATGAGGGTGCCGACCGGTTCGGACGGCACCCTCATTCCGCGATCAGGTCAGCTGCAGGGGTCGGCTTGCGGGAGGTTCGGCGTCTGCTTGGACACCTTGCCCGCGGTGGCCTGCCAGGCCTTCGCGTAGGTGCCGTCCTGGCTCGCCTTCGCGAGGGTCTGGTTGATGAACTCGCAGAACTTCGTGTCGCCCTTCTTGATGCCGACGCCGTAGGGCTCTTCGGTGAAGGGCTTCTCCAGGAGCTTGAACTGGCCGCCGCTCTGCTCGACCAGACCCATCAGGATCACGTTGTCCGTGGTCACGGCCTGGACCTGGCCGGTGCGCAGCGCGTCGGAGCACTTGGAGTAGACGTCGAAGAGAACCAGGTTCTGCGGGTCGACGTGCTCCTTGATCTTCTCGGCCGGGGTCGAGCCCGTCACCGAGCAGACCTTCGCGCCGGTCGCCCGCAGCGTCTCCGGACCGGTGATCTGGGCGTTGTCGGACTTGACCATGATGTCCTGACCGGCCTGGTAGTACGGCCCGGCGAAGCTGATCCGCTGCTTGCGCGAATCGTTGATCGTGTAGGTCGCGATGACCATGTCCACGCGGTCTTGCTCGATGATCTCCTCGCGGGTCTTGCTCGGCGCCTCGACCCACTGGATCTTGTCCGGCGCGATGCCCATCTTCGCCGCGATCAGCTTGGACATCTCGACGTCGAAGCCCTGCGGCTTGCCGTCGAGGCCGTTGAGGCCGAACAGCGGCTGGTCGATCTTGGTGCCGATCCGGATGGTGCCGGCCTGCTTGAGCTTGGCCATGGTGGTGTCCGGCTCGAACTGCGCGTTCTGGTCCACCGGGATCTCCGGAGCACCGCCTCCGGCCAGCTGGTTCTCGCCGCCCCCGCCGCAGGCGGACAACGCCAGGGCCAGCGATGCCGTCAGCACCGTGACCAGACGAAACCTATTGCCTCGCATCTGCTTACGCCTCTCTGTGCAGTGGGTGGTGACACTCAGTGGGTGAGGATCTTGCCGAGGAAGTCCTTGGCCCGGTCGCTCTTCGGCTCCGCGAAGAACTTCTCGGGCGCGGCGTCCTCGACGACCTCGCCATCGGCCATGAACAGCACGCGGTGCGCGGCGCGGCGGGCGAAGCCCATCTCGTGCGTGATGACGAGCATGGTCATGCCCTCGTCGGCTAGGCCGGTCATCACGTCGAGCACCTCGTTGACCATCTCCGGGTCCAGCGCGGAGGTCGGCTCGTCGAAGAGCATGACCTTCGGCTTCATCGCCAGCGCCCGGGCGATCGCCGCCCGCTGCTGCTGGCCGCCGGAGAGCTGGGCCGGGTACTTCTCGGCCTGGTCGGTGATGCCGACCCGCTCCAGCAGCTTCATCGCGTCGCGCTGCGCCTCGTCCCGGTTCTGCCCGCGGACCTTGATCGGCCCGAGCGTGACGTTCTCCAGGATCGTCTTGTGCGCGAAGAGGTTGAACTGCTGGAAGACCATTCCGACGTCGGCGCGCAGCTCGGCCAGGGCACGTCCTTCGGCGGGCAGCGGCACGCCGTCGATCTCGATCGAGCCGGAGTTGATCGGCTCCAGCCGGTTGATTGCCCGGCACAGCGTCGACTTGCCGGAGCCGGAGGGCCCCAGCACGACGACGACCTGTCCCTTGGGCACTTCGAGGTCGATCGACCGCAGCACGTGCAGTGAGCCGAAGAACTTGTCGACCGCGGACATCCGGATCATCGGAACGTCCGTGGGGGCTGCGGTCATTCAGTGCTCCCGAATGCGTCGTTTGTGGAATTCTTTGGCCGAAACTTAAGCCTGTCGTGGCTCCGGAGTCCAGAGGTTGGGATCGATGCGTTGTTGCAACTCCGTTACGCACCGGAGTTGGTGTAGTCCTCTCTCGTCGCCGATTCCGGAATCCTGATTCCGCTCCGTAATCGACGGGGCGAGCGCCTGACCGCTCCATCATCGGTCCGGGCGGGTGAATCGGCGATCTGACCAGGCGCTACCGTGGAACGGTGAGCACGAAGACGTACGAGATCCGCACTTTCGGCTGCCAGATGAACGTGCACGATTCCGAGCGGCTCGCGGGCATGCTGGAGGACGCCGGGTACGTGCGGGCCGACAACGGCGGGGAGATGCCCGCCGACGTGGTCGTGTTCAACACCTGCGCCGTGCGCGAGAACGCCGACAACCGGCTCTACGGCACGCTCGGCCACATGCGTCCGCAGAAGGACGTCAACCCGAACATGCAGATCGCCGTCGGTGGCTGCCTCGCGCAGAAGGACCGCGACACGATCGTCAAGAAGGCGCCCTGGGTCGACGTCGTCTTCGGCACCCACAACCTCGGCTCGCTGCCCACGCTGCTGGAACGCGCGCGGCACAACCAGGAGGCCGAGGTCGAGATCCTGGAGTCGCTGGACGTCTTCCCGTCCACGCTCCCGGCCCGCCGCGACTCCGCCTACTCCGGCTGGGTGTCGGTGTCGGTGGGCTGCAACAACACCTGCACCTTCTGCATCGTGCCCGCGCTGCGCGGCAAGGAGAAGGACCGCCGGCCCGGCGAGATCCTCTCCGAGGTCGAGGCGCTGGTCTCCGAGGGCGTGCTCGAGGTGACCCTGCTGGGCCAGAACGTCAACGCCTACGGCGTGGAGTTCGGCGACCGCTTCGCCTTCGGCAAGCTGCTGCGCTCCTGCGGCGAGATCGACGGGCTCGAGCGGGTCCGCTTCACCTCGCCGCACCCGCGCGACTTCACCGACGACGTCATCGAGGCGATGGCCGAGACGCCCAACGTCTGCCCGCAGCTGCACATGCCGCTGCAGTCCGGCTCGGACCGGATCCTCAAGGCGATGCGCCGCTCCTACCGCAGCGAGCGGTTCCTCGACATCGTCGGCAAGGTCCGCGCCGCCATGCCCGAGGCCGCCATCACCACCGACATCATCGTCGGGTTCCCCGGGGAGACCGAGGAGGACTTCGAGGCCACGATGGAGGTCGTGCGCCGCGCCCGGTTCTCCAGCGCCTTCACCTTCCAGTACTCCAAGCGCCCCGGCACGCCCGCCGCGGACATGCCCGACCAGCTGCCCAAGGAGGTCGTCCAGCAGCGCTACGACCGGTTGGTCGCGCTGCAGAACGAGATCTCCTGGGAGGAGAACAAGAAGATCGTCGGCCGCGAGGTCGAGCTTCTGGTGGCCGAGGGGGAGGGCCGCAAGGACGCCGAGACCCACCGGTTGTCCGGCCGCGCCCGCGACGGCCGCCTGGTGCACTTCACGCCGACCGGCGCGCTCGACGGTGAGATCCGCCCGGGCGACCTGGTGCGCACCACGATCACCCGCGCCGCTCCGCACCACCTGGTCGCCGACACCGACATCACCGGCCACCGCCGGACCCGCGCGGGTGACCACTGGGAAGAGGGCGTGCGGCCCAAGACCTCCGGGGTCAGCCTCGGGCTGCCCTCTATCGGCGCCCCGGCTCCGCAGCCGGCGGCGCAGCAGGGATGTGCGTGTTGAGCGAGGAACAGGACGTCAAAGCCCGCGGTGAGGTGCTGAGGCGTTTCGACCCGGGCACGAAGGCGCTGGTCATCGCCACGGTGATGCTGGTGCTAGTGGTGAGCTCCTTGCTGCCGTGGGTCGGTGGCAGCCCCGGGTGGGAGGTGCTCACCGGGCAGTCGGACCCGGCGCTGAAGGTGGGGCTGCTGCCGCGGCTGTTCGTGATCAACTCCACCATCGTGGGCCTGGGCTTCGGCGCGCTGGCGCTGATCACCCGCCGGTGGGGCGCGGCGTTCCTGGCCGGAATCGCCGGTGTGGTCGTCGCCTTCGAAGGCATGATCGCGATCTGGTCGCGCCAGACCAGCGGCCAGGGCGGCCCTGGCATCGGGCTGGTCATCGCGGTCGTCTGCATGGTGGTCCTGGCGGTCCAGTGGATGCGCATCGTCTGGTCCCGCGACTGAGACCTGGGGCAGTTCCGGCTCGAATCAGCCAACACGCACGACGCCCGCACCGAACTCGGCGCGGGCGTCGTCGTTTCTGCAGATCAGCGGCTTGCGATGGCCTGCTCGGCCGCGTGCAGCCACTCGCGCCACTGCGCGGCCTGCTCGTCGGCCTTCTTCGCCCGGCGCTCGTCACCCGCCGCGCGCGCCTTCTCGGCCTGGGCCTCGAACTGCTCCACCCGGTCGCGGAACTGGTCGACCCGGGCCTGAGCCTCCGGGTCGGTGCGGCGCCACTGGGCGTCGACGGCGTCGCGGACCTTGTCGGCCACCGCGCGCAGCCGGCCCTCCAGCTCGCGCATCCGCTCGCGCGGAACCTTGCCGATCTCGTCCCAGCGCTCCTGCACCCGCTGCAGCTGGGCCTGAGCGGCCTTGAGATCCGCTGATGGGTCGATCTGCTCGGCCTCGACCAGCAGCTCTTCCTTGAGCTTGGCGTTCGCCGCGAACTCGGCGTCACGCTCGGAGAACGCCTCCGAACGGCGGCTGAAGAACCGGTCCTGCGCTGTGCGGAAGCGCTGCCACAGGGCTTCGTCGCTGTCCTTCGGCGCGCGCCCGGCGGCCTTCCACTCCGCCATGAGCTGCTTGTAGCGGTTGGCCGTCTCGCCCCAGTCGCTGGACTCGGTGAGCGCCTCGGCCTCCTCGACCAGCTCCTGCTTGCGGGCCTTGGACGCCGCGCGCTGCCGGTCCAGCTCGGCGAAGTGCGAGCCGCGTCGGCGGCTGAAGGCGTCGCGGGCCTTGGAGAACCGCCGCCACAGCTGCTCGTCGGTCTTGCGGTCGACGCCGCGGACCTTCTTCCACTCCTCGAGGATCTGCCGCAGCCGGTCACCCGCCGACTTCCAGTGCGTCGACTCGTGGGCGATCTCCTCGGCCTCGGCGACCAGCACCTCCTTGCGGGCGATCGCCTCGGCGCGGGCGCGCTCCTTCTCGTGCTTGGCGCCTTCGACGGCTTCCTCGGCACGGGCCAACAGGTGTTCGATGCGGGCGCTCAGCGCTGCCAGGTCACCGATCACCGCGGCCTCGGTCAACGACTCCTGAAGATGCTTCGCGCTGGTCAGGGTGTGCTTGGGCTCGCCGGCGTGGGTGCCCAGCCGGGTCTCCAGCAGCTCCACCTCGGTGACCATGTCGTCGAACTTGCGGGCGTAGAGGGCGAGGCCTTCGGCCGCATCACCGGCTTGCCAGGAACCGATTGCCCGCTCGCCGTCGGCGGTGCTCACGTACACCGTGCCGTCGGCGTCCACCCGGCCCCACTTGGCCGGATCCGCGGAAGCTTTCGGTACTGCGGGCGCGACCGCGGGTGACCCGGTGTTGCTGCTGGTCGAGTCCGCGACCGCCTTGCTGGCGACCGACTCGGGGGTCGTGTCCTGGTGCGTCATGGCCGGCTTCCTCCTTGCGTGCCCGCTCCGATGCCCGTGTCCGGCACGGGCGCCCCGCATGCGCGGGGCCCAGCAAGCGTCAGCCCGAACCGTCGGATGGTCCGGCCTCCGCTGGCGCATTCAAACAGGTCAACAGCCGATCCGGTACTCCACGCCCGAATCGGTGTCCGGCTGAAACCTCGCGGCGGCATGACCTGCACGGCGTCATTGTCATCGGTCACCCACCTGGCGGCAGCGAGCAGGGTGCCGGTGCCTCGCACCGGTTCGTCCCGCCGCGGTGTGCGGCCACCTGCTGCAGCCAACTCGTCCGTGACCTCATAACGTGCACGGATGTGATCACCCGTGTCGCCGTCGTTCCGTACCCGCCGCTGCTGGTTCCCGCGCTGACCGTGCGGGCCGATGCCGAAACCGAGCGGTTGCGGGGCGCCTGTTTGCGCGCCGTGTCCAGTCTGGCGGATTCGAGCGCCGAATGGGTGGTCGTTGGCGTAGATCAATCCGGCCCGATCCGATTCAGTTCCGACACCGCGGGCACCTTCGCCGGCTTCGGCCGCGACGTCCAGGTCTCGCTCGGCGGATCGGCGGAGCCGGACCCACGCCTGCCGCTGCCCGCGCTGATCGCCGGACTGCTGCGCGAGCAGGCGGGTGCCCGCGCCGTCGAGGTGCGCCTGCTCGCCCCCGGCACACCGGCCGAGGAATGCCGTGACCTGGGTTCCGAGCTCGCCGGTACCGGCACGGCGCTGCTCGTCCTCGCCGAGG
The DNA here is from genome assembly GCF_035320975.1 of Saccharopolyspora mangrovi. Taxonomy (NCBI): domain Bacteria; kingdom Bacillati; phylum Actinomycetota; class Actinomycetes; order Pseudonocardiales; family Pseudonocardiaceae; genus Saccharopolyspora; species Saccharopolyspora mangrovi. Next base: position 111,386 of record NZ_JAWLNX010000008.1, read on the forward strand.
GCACCAACCGCGCCGACGAGCGCTCCCCGCACGCGCCCGACCCGCGCGCCCAGCCCCTGGACGACCGGCTGGCCGAGGCGCTGGCCGAGGTCGACGCCGAGACCCTGCAGGCTCTGGACCCCGAGCTCTGCGCGGAACTCGGCGTCCCCCGGGAGGCTCTGCAGGTGCTACCGGGTGTGGTCACCGAGGGCACCTGGAGGGGTGAACTCCTCTACTCGGCCACCCCGTTCGGCGTGACATACAACGTCGCCACCTGGACCAGGGAGGTCTGACCGGCCGGGGGAGCTCCTAGAGTTCAGGTGTGTCCTCACTCCCGCACCCCGTCGCCGTCGTCGGGCCGACCGCGACCGGCAAGTCAGACCTGGCCGTGGAACTCGCCGAACGGCTCGACGGCGAGGTGATCAACGCCGACGCCATGCAGCTCTACCGCGGGATGGACATCGGCACCGCCAAGCTCACGGTCGAGGAGCGGCGCGGCGTCCCGCACCACCAGCTCGACGTCCTCGACGTCACCGAAACCGCCTCGGTCGCCGCGTACCAGCGCGCGGCCCGCGCCACCGTCGAGGACGTCCTCGCGCGCGGTCGCACCCCGATCCTGGTCGGTGGGTCCGGCCTCTACGTGCAGGCCGTGGTCGACGACCTGTCGTTCCCCGGAACCGACCCGCAGGTGCGGCAGAAGTACGAGGACGAGCTGGCCCGGCTCGGGCCGGTGGCGCTGCACCGCAGGCTCGCCGAACTCGACCCCGCCGCGGCGGCGGCCATCCTGACCAGCAACGGGCGGCGCATCGTGCGCGCGCTGGAGGTCATCGAGATCACCGGCCGGCCGTTCTCGGCGAACCTGCCCACCCCCGGGCCGCCCCGCTACGGAACCGTGCTCGTGGGACTGGACCGGCCTGCCGAGGACCTCGACGACCGCGTCGACGAGCGCGTGACCCGCATGTTCGACGCTGGCCTGGCCGAGGAGGTGCGGCGACTGGAGGAGCAGGGGCTCCGGCACGGCCGCACCGCCAGCCGGGCCCTGGGCTACCAGCAGGTCCTGGCCGAGTTCGACGGCGCGGACGACATGACCGCCGCGGCGGCCGAGACCGCGCGCCTGACCCGCCGCTTCGTCCGGCGGCAGCGCTCGTGGTTTCGCCGCGACGAGCGCATCCACTGGTTCGACGCCGCCGGACCCGCGCTTGCCGACGATGTCCTTGCCCTGGTGAATCCGTAGACTGGCGGTGTGCACGCCTTCGGAGGACCCGAGTACATCAAGGGCCACGGGACCCAGAACGACTTCGTCATCCTGCCCGACCCGGACGGTGAGCTGGAGCTCACCGACGACCGGGTGCGCGCGCTGTGCGACCGGCAGCGCGGCCTGGGCGCCGACGGCGTGCTGCGCGTGATCCGAGCGGGCAACCTGCCCGACGCCCCCGCCGACGTCCCGTACGACGTGTGGTTCATGGACTACCGCAACGCCGACGGCTCCATCGCCGAGATGTGCGGCAACGGCGTGCGGGTCTTCGCCCGCTACCTGGTCGAATCCGGCTTCGCCCGGCCCGGCGACCTGCCGGTCGGCACCCGCGCCGGCATCCGGCCGGTTCGCACCCACGACGACGGCCGGGTGACCGTCGAGATGGGCCAGGCCAAGATCTTCGGCGAATCCGCCACGACCGTGGCCGGCGTGCACTTCTCCGGCGTCGCCGTCGACGTCGGCAACCCGCACCTGGCCTGCGTCGGAGACCACGACCTCGACGCGCTGGACCTCACGACCGCCCCGCCGCACGACGCGAACCTGTTCCCGGAGGGCGTGAACGTCGAGTTCGTCCGGCCGCTCGGCGGCGAGGAGGTGCGGATGCGCGTGCACGAACGCGGGGTCGGCGAGACCCGCTCCTGCGGCACCGGCACGGTCGCCGCCACCGCCGCCGCCCTGCACACCGCAGGTCACCACACCGGTCGCCGGATCGTGCACGTCCCCGGCGGCACCGTCGAGGTCGAGATCACCGTGAGCGGCTCAACCCTGACCGGCCCCGCCGTGCTCGTCGGCGGCGGGCGGCTCGACGCCGACTGGTGGCAGAACCCGTGACGACCTCCTCGACGAGCCCGAACCCGCAGTCCAGCGCTGCGCGGACGGGCTCAGGCAAGCGCTGTGCGTGAAAATGGGTGGCGCAGCGTGGGACACTGACCCTGAGATGAGAGATTCCTTGACCGCATCCCCAGAGCTCGACCGCGACGCGGCGTTGGAGCAGGACATGGCCGACGCCGACGACTTCGAACCGATCCTCACCGGAGACGAACCGTCCACCGGTGAGATGGAGCTGGAGGAGCGCGCTTCGCTCCGCCGGATCTCCGGTCTGTCCACCGAGCTCGAGGACATCACCGAGGTCGAGTACCGGCGGCTGCGCCTGGAGCGCGTCGTGCTGGTGGGTGTCTGGACCGAGGGCGACGCCGAGCACGCCGACGCCTCGCTGGCCGAGCTCGCCCGCCTCGCCGAGACCGCGGGCTCGGAGGTGCTCGAAGGCATCATCCAGCGCCGCGACCGGCCCGACCCGGGCACCTACGTCGGCTCCGGCAAGGTCCGCGAGCTGCGCGACCTGGTCGCCGCCAACGGCGCTGACACCGTCATCTGCGACGGTGAGCTCTCGCCCGGCCAGCTGCGGCAGCTGGAGGAGAAGCTCAAGGTCAAGGTCGTCGACCGCACCGCGCTGATCCTCGACATCTTCGCCCAGCACGCCCGCTCCAAGGAGGGCAAGGCGCAGGTGGAGCTCGCTCAGCTGCAGTACTTCCTGCCCCGCCTCCGCGGTTGGGGTGAAACGATGTCCCGTCAGGCCGGTGGCCGGGCGGGCGCCAACGGCGGTGTGGGCACCCGCGGTCCCGGTGAGACCAAGCTGGAGACCGACCGCCGGAGCGTCCACAAGCGCATCAGCAAGTTGCGCAAGGAACTGGCCGCGATGAAGACGGTCCGCGGCACCAAGCGCAGCCGTCGCGAGTCCAACGAGATTCCCGGCGTGGCCATCGCCGGCTACACCAACGCCGGGAAGTCCAGCCTGCTCAACGCGCTGACCGGTGCCGGTGTGCTGGTCGAGGACGCGCTGTTCGCCACGCTGGACCCGACCACCCGCAAGGCGGTCACCCCGGACGGCAGGCCGCACACGCTCACCGACACGGTCGGGTTCGTCCGGCACCTGCCGCACCAGCTGGTCGAGGCGTTCCGCTCGACGCTGGAGGAGGTCGCCAGCGCCGACCTGCTGGTCCACGTCGTCGACGGCTCCGAGGCCTCGCCGCACGAGCAGGTCGCGGCGGTGCGCGAGGTGCTCAGCGAGATCTCCGAGGAGCACTCCTCGGAGATGCCGCCGGAACTGCTGGTCGTCAACAAGATCGACTCGATCGACGCGACCAGGATGGCCGAACTGCGCCGCCTGCTGCCGGAAGCGGTGTTCGTCTCCGCGCACAGCGGCAAGGGCATCGAGAAGCTGCGCGAGATCATCGCCGACCGGCTTCCTCGCCCCGAGGTGTTCGTCGACGCCCTGATCCCCTACACCCGGGGTGACCTGGTGGCGCGGCTGCACAACGACGGTGAGGTCGTCGTGGAGGAGCACACGCCGGAGGGCACGCGCGTCCAGGCCAAGGTCCGCCCGGACCTGGCCTCGCTGCTCGAGCCGTTCGCGGCCAACGGTGCGGCCTGACCGAGTCGGCGGCCTGACCGGGGCCGCGCTGCTCGCCGCGTGCGCGGTCCTCACCGGCATGCCCGCGCACGCGCAGTCGGCGCCGGTCGAGCTCTGCACGGTCGAGGACGGCGAGCTCTCGGAGCTGTCCGGGCTGGCCTCCGACGGCGCCAACTGGTACGCCGTCGGCGACGGTGGTTCGTCGGTGCAGGCGTTCGTGCTCGATCCGGCCAGCTGCGAGGTGCGTTCGCAGCGCACCGGCTCGAACAACCCCTACGACGTCGAGGACCTGGCGCTGGCGCCGGACGGCTCCCTGTGGCTGGCCGACACCGGCGACAACCGGCACAACCGGAAGAACGTGGCGCTGCACGTGCTGCCCGCGGGCGGTGGCGCTGCGATGTACCGGTTGTCCTACCCGGACAGTCCGCACGACGCCGAAGCCCTGCTGCTGGACCGGGCAGGGGTGCCCCACATCGTCACCAAGGAGCCCCTCGGCTGGGCCGGGATCTACCGGCCTGCGCGGCCGCTGGACCCGAACGAGACCGTCCCGATGGAACGGGTCGGCTCGGTGTCGCTGCGCGCGACCAAGACACCTGGCGGGCCGCTCGACGGCTCGATGGGTTCGGTCCTGGTGACCGGTGGTTCGGTGAGCCAGGACGGCACGCTGGTGGCGCTGCGCACCTACACCGAGGCCTACGTCTACCGGTCGCCGAACGGCGACGTGCTCGAAGCGCTCAAGGGCGAACCCGTGCGGATTCCGCTGCCGGACGAGGAGCAGGGCGAAGCGATCGCCTGGGAACCCGGCGGCAGCCTGCTGTCAGGTTCAGAGGGCAACGAGCCGATCCGGCGCGTCTCCGGCGCCGACGGGAGTCCGTCGGCCGAGACCACCGGGCAACCGGCTCCCGGCGGCGACGCCGACCAAGCTCAGCCCGCGACCGAGGAGGACGGCACGTCCACCGGTCGCGCACTGCTGTTCGCCGGTGTCATCGCCGCCCTGCTGGTCTACTTCATCGGCTGGCGCCGCAGGAAGGCCTGACCGCCTCGCTCAGAGGCGGCGGAGGACCGCGACGACCTTGCCGAGGATCTGGGCGTCGTCACCCAGGATCGGCTCGTACGCCGAGTTGTGCGGCATCAGCCAGACGTGCTCGTCGGTGCGCTTGAAGGTCTTGACCGTGGCCTCGCCGTCGATCATCGCGGCGACCACCTCGCCGTTGTCGGCATCTGGCTGCTGGCGCACCGCGACCCAGTCGCCGTCGGTGATGGCCAGGTCGACCATCGAGTCACCGACGACCTTCAGCAGGAACAGCGTTCCGTCGCCGACGATCTCCTTCGGCAGCGGGAAGACGTCCTCGATGGACTCCTCGGCGAGGATCGGCCCGCCTGCCGCGATGCGGCCGACGACCGGCACGTAGGCCGGCTTGGTCTGCGTCTCGTTCTCGGACTCGCCGCCGACCAGCACGCCCACCGTGCGCGGCCGGTGCGGGTCGCGGCGCAGGAAGCCCTTCCGCTCCAGCACGCGCAGCTGGTAGGCCACCGACGAGGTCGAGGTCAGCCCGACCGCGTCGCCGATCTCCCGGACGCTGGGTGGGTAGCCGTGCTCGCTCATCCACTCGCGGATGGCTTCCAGCACCTTCAGCTGGCGGTCGCTGAGCTCCTCGGCCGCGGTGGCCTGTTCGGGCACTGTGTCCACCTCGGCAGGGGAGTCCTTGATGTCGTGTACGCGGCCCCCGATAGAGCCGGTCGCATTTCTCGCCACCGCTGCCTCCTGAATCCGTGTGAACTGCGGTGCTGCTCTCGGTCGAACGGCACGCCGCCCCGGAACTGGTCGCCGGTGACCGCTGTCGGCCGCTCGCTTTCCACAGTAGACGCGAGAAACACAGAGATCAAACACCTGTTCGAGTTAATTTCAGGCCCGGGGTCTCGCGTTGAAGGCCACTCTTGGTACACAATCGCACGGAGGTTCGATCGAACAACCTTTCGATCATGGGTTCCGCGCGGGAGGCGACATGACCACGTTCATCGACACAGTACGGCGGGTTCGGCCGGTTGAGCGGGAGTCGCTCGCCGTTCGGCCGGAAGTCGAACCGATCGTGTCGCCGCGACGTCGCGCGGAGGACCGTCGCCCACATGGGCGGGTGATTGAGGCGACCGGTCGTGGCCGCGTCGCCGGGGCCAGATCGTGCGTCCGACCAGGCCGCGAGGTCGGCAGACTCGGCGAGTGGCTGGTCCTGGGTGGCATCGCAGCGGCCGTCTTCCTCGTCGTGGTGCTGGTGGGGCTCTTCGCGTCGGGCGACGCGCCGGTGACGGGAGGTACCACCGTTGTGCAGGTGCGAACGGGGGACACTCTCTGGGGCATCGCGACGCGGACGGCGCCCGATGAGGACCCCCGCGCGGTGGTCGAGCGCATCGTCGAGCTGAACGGTCTCGGGACGACTGCGGCGGAAGCGGGTCGTCACCTGGTGGTGCCGGTCGGTAGCTGACCGAACCACTAGATGTTGTGGTCCGCCGGGTTTTCGCAGCTGGGGCGAGGGGTGCGTCATCCGGCCGGGCGACAAAGGTGTGTCGGTTTGCAACGCGGTCCGGCGCAGGTTTAAAGTCGACCACAACATCTAGTAGTTACGTCCGTGTGGTTAGTCCACAGATTGGGCTTCCAGCTTTGTGGGTACCTCATGGGCGTACGTGGTCGCGGGCTGGTGGGAGTCGGTCGGTGACCACCCAGGGGGAAGGGGGGTGCATGGCCGGTGCGGTGCCCGTTCTGCCGCGGCGATGACTCCAGGGTCGTGGACTCGCGCGAAGTCGAGGACGGCCAGGCGATCCGTCGTCGGCGTTCGTGCTCGACGTGCGGTCGCCGGTTCACGACCATCGAAGAACTGGTGTTGTCGGTCGTGAAGCGGTCGGGCGTCACCGAGCCCTTCAGCCGGGAGAAAGTGGTGACCGGCGTGCGCCGCGCTTGTCAGGGGCGTCCGGTAGAAGAGGACGCACTGCAGCAGTTGGCGCACCAGGTCGAGGAGGCGATCCGGTCCTCCGGCGTCGCCGAGCTGCCGAGCCACGAAGTCGGGCTGGCCATCCTCGGTCCGCTGCGGGAGCTGGACGAAGTCGCCTACCTGCGCTTCGCCAGCGTCTACCGCGCGTACTCCTCGGTGGAGGACTTCGAGAAGGAAATAGCCGACCTGCGGGACGCGAGGGAGATCCGGCGGGACGGCGAGGAACAAGACGTGGAGAGCGGCGGTTGAGCAAGCCGCGACGGCGCGCGTCCCGCAGAGGGGGCGGAAGCGCGAAACGCCATTCGGCTTCCCGGGCGGGGACGCCGAAGAGCACAGAGTCACGACCGAACCGGACGGGGAGCCCGGACGGGGCCGATCAAACGCGACGAGCGACTGAGCGAGCGATGAAGAAGGAAAAGGGGCAGGTCATGACAGAGACCGTCGGTAGCCCGGCCGGCGCAGCGGGGGAGCCGGAAGCAGGTGCCCGCAAGGGCATCCGGGTTGAGCGCGTCTACACCACCGAGGGGGTGCACCCCTACGACGACGTCAAGTGGGAGCGCCGCGACGTGGTGATGACCAACTGGCGGGACGGTTCGATCAACTTCGAGCAGCGCGGGGTCGAGTTCCCCGACTTCTGGTCGTTGAACGCGGTCAACATCGTCACCAGCAAGTACTTCCGCGGTGCCGTCGGCACCGATGAGCGCGAGAGCAGCCTGCGGCAGCTGATCGACCGGGTCGTGAAGACCTACGTCGCGTCCGGTGTCGAGAACGGCTACTTCGCGACCGACGCCGACGCGGAGATCTTCGAGCACGAGCTGACCTACATGCTCTTGCACCAGGTCTTCAGCTTCAACTCGCCGGTCTGGTTCAACGTGGGCACCAGCTCGCGCCAGCAGGTCTCGGCCTGCTTCATCCTGTCGGTCGACGACACGATGGAATCGATCCTCGACTGGTACAAGGAAGAGGGCCTGATCTTCAAGGGCGGCTCGGGCGCCGGGCTGAACCTGTCCCGCATCCGCTCCTCCAAGGAGCTGCTGTCCTCCGGCGGCACCGCTTCCGGGCCGGTCTCGTTCATGCGCGGCGCGGACGCCTCCGCGGGCACCATCAAGTCCGGTGGCGCGACCCGCCGGGCGGCCAAGATGGTCGTGCTCGACGTCGACCACCCCGACGTCGAGGAGTTCATCGAGACCAAGGCGCGCGAGGAGCACAAGATCCGCGCGCTGCGCGACGCCGGGTTCGACATGGACCTCGGTGGTGCGGACGCCAACTCGGTGCAGTACCAGAACGCCAACAACTCGGTGCGCGTCTCCGACGAGTTCATGCGCGCGGTCGAGAGCGACGGCGACTTCGGCCTGCGCTCCCGCACCGACGGCGAAGTCATCGACACCGTCAAGGGCCGCGAGCTGTTCCGCAAGATGGCCAAGGCCGCGTGGGAGTGCGCCGACCCGGGCATCCAGTACGACGACACGATCAACGACTGGCACACCTCGCCGGAGACGGGCCGGATCACCGCGTCCAACCCGTGCTCGGAGTACATGCACCTGGACAACTCCAGCTGCAACCTGGCTTCGCTGAACCTGATGAAGTTCCTGCGCGAGGACCTGACCTTCGACGCGGAGCTGTTCGAGAAGGCCGTCGAGTTCGTCATCACCGCGATGGACATCTCGATCTGCTTCGCGGACTTCCCGACCGAGTCGATCGGCGTCACCACCCGCAAGTTCCGCCAGCTGGGCATCGGCTACGCCAACCTCGGCGCGCTGCTGATGGCCACCGGCCACGCCTACGACTCCGACGGCGGTCGTGCGCTGGCGGCGGCGATCACCTCGCTGATGACCGGCACCGCCTACAAGCGTTCGGCCGAGATGGCCGGCGCCGTCGGCCCGTACGAGGGCTACGCCCGCAACGCCGAGGGCCACCAGCGGGTCATGCGCAAGCACGCCGCGGCCAACGACCTGGTGCGCACCTACCACCACAACGACAAGACCGTGCACAAGCTGGCCACCGAGGTCTGGCAGCAGGGGCTGGAGATCGGCAACCGCAACGGCTGGCGCAACGCCCAGGCGTCGGTGCTGGCCCCCACCGGCACGATCGGTCTGATGATGGACTGCGACACCACCGGTGTCGAGCCCGACCTGGCCCTGGTGAAGTTCAAGAAGCTGGTCGGCGGCGGCTCGATGCAGATCGTCAACCAGACGGTGCCGCGCGCCCTGCAGGCGCTGGGCTACCAGGAAGAGCAGATCGAGGCGATCGTCGAGTACATCGCCGAGCACGGCCACGTCGTCGACGCGCCGGGTCTGCGCCAGGAGCACTACGAGGTCTTCGACTGCGCGATGGGCGAGCGCTCGATCGCCCCGATGGGCCACGTGCGGATGATGGCCGCGGTGCAGCCGTTCATCTCGGGCGCGATCTCCAAGACGGTGAACATGCCGGAGTCGGCGACCGTCGAAGAGGTCGAGGAGCTCTACTTCGAGGGCTGGAAGCTGGGCCTGAAGGCGCTGGCGATCTACCGCGACAACTGCAAGGTCGGCCAGCCGCTGTCCGCCGGCAAGGGTGACAAGGGCGAGTCGGAGAAGGTGGTCGAGAAGCAGATCGAGTACCGCCCGGTCCGCAAGCGCCTGCCGAAGAAGCGCCCGAGCCAGACGGTGTCGTTCACCGTCGGCGGCGCGGAGGGCTACCTGCACGCCGGCTCCTACCCGGACGACGGGCTGGGCGAGATCTTCGTCAAGCTCGGCAAGCAGGGTTCGACCCTGGCCGGTGTGATGGACGCGTTCTCGATGTCGATCTCGGTGGGGCTGCAGTACGGCATCCCGCTGGAGTTCTACGTCTCGAAGTTCCAGAACCTGCGCTTCGAGCCGGCCGGCATGACCGACGACCCGGACATCCGGATGGCCAGCAGCGTCCTGGACTACCTGTTCCGCCGCCTGGCGCTGGACTACCTGCCCTACGAGAAGCGCGCCCAGCTGGGCATCTTCACCGTCGACGAGCGGGAAGCCCAGGTCAACAACACCGAGCCGGCCGCGGCTTCGGACAACGTCGACCTGGACACCATGCGGTCCACCGTGGACTACACCAAGGCCGAGGAGAAGTCCGAGTCCAGGGAGGAGGTCCGCGCGGGTAGCTCCACCGAGCTGCTCGAGCTGCAGCTGGGCAAGGCCGCCGACGCGCCGCTGTGCATGACCTGCGGCACGAAGATGCGCCCGTCCGGCTCCTGCTACCTCTGCGAGGGGTGCGGTTCCACCTCGGGCTGCAGCTGAGCCTGAAGGCTGAATGACCGGAGTCCGGGGTGGGTGTGGCCAACACACCCACCCCGGACTTCTTTCGTGTCAACGCTCTTCGCGTTTGCCCAGCGCGTGCGCGCACGTTCAGGGGACGTCCGCGAGCCGGGGCTCGCGAGAGGACCGGCGGAGAGGCTCCGGTTCGGCACGCTCTTCCACACCGACACAAGCGGAGGTGGAGATGCGGGCACGAAGCTTGCTGAAGAACGCGGTCCTCTTCGCGGCACCTGGGGTTCACGTCGTGACCGTGACCGGGCTTCCGGACCGGTCCGTGACGACCCTGGTGGCCGTGGATCACCGCGGTGAGCTGGTTCTGGAGGACGCCGAGGCCGAGCACTACCTGGACGTGCTGCTGGAGGAGGGATCGCTGGTCTCGCTCGTCCTGCACGTGCTGAGCACCGAGGTGGCGTTCACCGACTCCCAGGGCAGCGAGGTCCTGGTCAAGCACGTCTACGGCTGGTTCATCGAGGACGGCACGATCACGCCGGTCACCGCGGCCGAGGCCTTCGACATCGGCTGCGTCGACCCAAACACGGGTGAACCGGTTCCGCCCCAACCCGGGGTTCGCTACGAAGACGCTTGGCCGCTGGTCCTCGAAGACGAGGGTTCCAGCTGAAACGCGGCAGCGACGACCGAAGGCCGGTGCGATTCCGAGGGACCGCACCGGCCTTCGTCGTGTTCGGATCAGGACTGCTTCGCAGCCAGCAGCTTCTCCGTGGCGACCAAGCGGACGCAGACGGCCAGGCCGGCGGTGGCGGCCTCGACGTCGGCGAGCTCGGGGAAGGTCGGGGCGATGCGGATCACCGAGTCGGCGGGGTCGTCACCGTAGGGGTGGGTCGAACCGGCAGGGGTGAGCGCGATGCCCGCTTCCTTGGCCTTGGCGACGACGGCCTTGGCGCAGCCCTCGGGAACTTCCAGGCTGATGAAGTAGCCACCGACCGGGTTGCTCCACTTGGCCAGGCCGGTGCCGCCCAGCTCGGCGCTGAGGATCTTGTCCACGGCTTCGAACTTGGGGCGGATCAGCGCGGCGTGCTTGCGCATGTGCTCGCGCAGGCCTGCGGCGTCGCGCAGCAGCCGGGCGTGCGCCCGCTGGTTGACCTTGTTCGGGCCGATGCTGCGCTTGGACGTCGAGGCCAGCCACCACTCGATGTTCGCAGGCGAGGAGCCGAAGAACGCCACGCCCGCACCGGCGAACGTGATCTTCGAGGTGGAGCCGAACACGAGTGCGCGCTCCGCGTTTCCGTTCTCGGCGCACAGCGCCAGCAGGTCGGCGATCTCGGCCTCGTCGTCGGTGAGGTGGTGCACCGCGTAGGCGTTGTCCCAGAAGATCCGGAAGTCCGGAGCAGCCGTGCGCATCGCCGCCAGCCGCCGCACGGTCTCGTCGGAGTAGACGGTGCCGTCCGGGTTGCTGTACTTCGGCACACACCAGATGCCCTTGATCCGGGAGTCCTCGGCGACCAGCTGCTCGACGACGTCCATGTCCGGGCCGTCCGGCGTCATCGGAACGTTGATCATCTTGATGCCGAGGCGCTCGGAGAGCGCGAAGTGGCGGTCGTAGCCGGGCACCGGGCACAGGAACGCGATCTCGGGCTCGGCGACCCAGCGCTGCGAGCCGCCGGGAACGCCGTTGAGCAGCGCGAACACCAGCGCGTCGTGCATGAGCTCCAGGCTGGAGTTGCCCGCGGCCAGCAGCTGGTCGACCGGGACCTGCAGACCTTCGCTGAAGATCTCGCGCAGCTCCACCAGGCCGTTGAGGCCACCGTAGTTGCGCAGGTCGGCGCCGTTGGCGTCGGTGCCGCTGCCGAGGTCGAGGAGCTCGTTGGAGAGGTCGAGTTGCTTCGGCGAGGGCTTTCCTCGGGTGATATCCAGTTTCAGGCCACGCGCCACGAGATCTGCGAACTCCTGGTGGGCGCGGTCGCGCTGGGCGGTCAGCTCTTCGATGGTTGAAGCTGGATCGGGCACCGGTTGAATCCTTCGCCGTATCGGGTAACGAGCAGGAAACAGCCTAGTCCTTGTGCCTGGCTTTGTGCGGACGACCTGCGACCAAGCCAACTCCGCCCCGCTCAGGTATGACGTGGATCACCTGATTTCGCAGGTCATGGCGTCACGTCCGGGACGCCCGACTCGTCTGCTCGGTGTCACTTCGAAGGAGAGGACCGAAACCGTGGGCGAGCCCATCTTGGTCACCGGTGGCACCGGAACGCTCGGCAGCGCGCTCGTGCGGCGGCGGCGGGACGCCGGCGAGGACGTGTCCGTGCTCAGCAGGAGTCCCGGCTCCGGCCGGGTGGTCGGTGACCTGCGCACCCGGCAGGGGCTGAGGCAGGCCGTGTCCGGCGCGGAGGTGATCGTGCACTGCGCCACCACCAACAGCGGGCAGGACGTGCAGGCGACCCGGAACCTGGTCGAACACGCTCGCCGAGCGGGCAAACCGCACCTGGTCTACATCTCGATCGTCGGAATCGAGCAGGTGCCGCTGCCCTACTACCGGGCGAAGCTCGAAGCGGAGCGCCTGATGATCGAGTCCGGGCTGCCGTGGACCATCCTGCGCACCACGCAGTTCCACGACCTCATCGCCAAGATCAGCGCGCTGCAACGCCGTTCGCCGGTGATCGCGGCCCTGTCCGGGGTTCGCTTCCAGCCGATCTCGGTGCGCGAGGTCGCCGAGCGACTGGCGGAGCTGGCCGGTGCTGATCCCGCCGGCCGGGTCCCGGACATGGCAGGCCCGCAGGTGCGCAGCCACGAAGACTTGACCAGGGCATATCTCCTGGCCAATGGACTGCGTCGTCGGGTGCTGCGGCTGCGTCCGCCCGGTTCGGTCTTCCGCGCGCTCCGGTCCGGCGCCAACCTGGCGCCGGACCGGGCGGTGGGACGGGTGACGTTCGAGGAGTTCCTCAGCGGCGGCTGAGCAGGTGGGCAGCTGTCGCGGTCGCTGCGGTCACCGCGAGCACCGACGGCCAGGCACCGATCTTCTTGGCCAGCGGATGCGAGCCGGCGAGCGCGGTTCCGTAGGTGGCGCCCAGCGCCAGGGCGGGGGCGACGCCCGCACGGCGGCGGCAGATCTCCATCGCGCCCAGGCCGGCACCCGCCGCGACGACTCCGCCCCAGTGCCGGTGCTGGGAGGCGCGCGCGACCGCGAAGCCACCGATCAACCCGGCCGAGGTCAGCAGGCTGGACGGAATCGACATGCGAACTCCTCGTTGGTTCCGGTTCGGATGCTTCGACCTTACTGCCGCCCGGGTGGTTCTGGCGTGAACCCGCCGCGGTGGTGATTGACTTCCGATTTCGCGCTAAGAAAAGTGCTGGTGTCGTCCTCCTTCCAGCTTCGGGAGCCCTGCATGCGGCGCGTTCGGACGGGTTTGCTCGCGGCGGTCATCGCCCTGCCCTTGATCGGTTCCACGGCTGCGGCCCAACCGCCGCAGGGCCCGGTGTTCGCCGATGGCGAGGCGCAACCGGTCTTCGACCCGGCTCAGGCGGTGCGGCAGGACCTGTTCGTCACCGCGCCGGTCGACAGCGACCGCGACGGTCAGCAGGACCGGGTGCACGTCCAGGTGGTGCGGCCGAAGGAGTCCGGGCAGGGCGTGCGGGTTCCGGCGGTCTACCAGGTCAGCCCGTACTTCTCCGGTGGCAACGAGGTGCCCAACCACAACGTCGACACCGAGCTGCACGTGCCGGAGCAGCCGCCCGGGCAGCGGACGATGCGCAGCACCGGCGGTGACGAGCGGATCGCGGTGGCCGCCGAGATCGACTGGGCTTACGAGCAGTACCTGCTGGCCAGGGGCTACGCCGTGGTCTACGCGGAGTCGCTGGGAACCGGTGCGTCCACCGGCTGCCCGACCACCGGCGCCGAGAACGAGACGATCGGCGCCAAGTCCGTGGTGGACTGGCTCAACGGTCGCGCCGCTGGTCACGACGCCGGTGGTGGGCCCGTGAAAGCGGGCTGGGCGACCGGCAAGGTCGGCATGATGGGCGTTTCCTACAACGGCACGCTGCCCAACGCGGTGGCCTCCACGGGTGTCGAGGGGCTGGAAGCGATCGTGCCGATCGGGGCGATCTCGAACTGGTACGACTACTACCGCACCGACGGAGCCGTGGTCGCCCCCGGCGGCTACCAGGGCGAGGACGCCGACGTGCTCGCCAAGTACGTCCACACCCGCGCCGACCGGGAGCCCTGCCGTCCGGTGATTGACGAACTGACCGCGGAGCAGGACCGCGTCACCGGCGATTACAGCCGGTTCTGGGACGAGCGCAACTACCTCGACGACGTCGACGAGGTGCACGCCGCAGTGCTGTCGGTGCACGGCCTCAACGACTGGAACGTCAAGACCAGGCAGGCGGCCCAGTGGTACCGGGCGCTGCGAGAGCACGACGTCCCGCACAAGATCTGGTGGCACCAGTCCGGTCACACCGACCCGATCAAGCTGCACGAGCAGGAGTGGCTGCGCACGCTCAACCGCTGGTTCACCCGCTACCTCCACGGCGTGCCCAACGGTGTCGAGGACGAGCCCCGCGCGACGGTGCAGCGCGAGGACGGCAGCTGGACCGAGGAGCCCGAGTGGCCCGCGCCGGAGGTGGCTGAGACGGTGCTGCGCCCGACTGCGGGCGGGTCGCAGCGAGGTGGCCTGAGCGCTGAAGCCCCAGCTGAGCGGGCCGTGGAGGGCCTCACCGACGACGCAGGACTGCTGGCGGAGGACCTCGCGGCGGCACCGAGCTCGCCGAACCGGCTGGCCTTCTTCACCGAACCGCTCGCCGGGCAGGCCCGGATCAGCGGGGAAGTGCGGGCGAAGCTGGCGCTGAGCTTCGACCGGCCGGCCGCCAACGTGACCGCGCTGCTGGTGGACCAGGCGCCGGACGGCTCGGTCTCGGTCGTCACCCGCGGCTGGGCGGACCCGCAGAACCGGGAGGCGCTGGACCGGACCACGCCGATCGAGCCCGGGCAGAACTACGCGATCGACGTGGCCATGCAGCCCGACGACTACGTGTTCGCGCCGGGGCACCGGCTCGGCGTCGTGGTGCTCTCCAGCGACCACGACTTCACGCTGCGACCCGATCCCGGGGTGGGGCTGCGGCTGGACCTGGCGCGAACCAGCATCTCGTTGCCGGCCGTCGGACGGATTTCGTGACGTCTGTTCACGAAATCCGTTGGAATCACCCGCAGTGATGCCCGATGGGGTGGCCGGATTCGTCCGGTTGATCGTCGCCGATCGGTGTGGTTTCAAGGGTTTCAACGCTGATTCGTCCACAGCGGACGAAGTTGTCCAAAGATTTGCGAATCCGCTTTCGCCGAGCGGGTTTTCGTCCCCATCGTTGGGGCATGACAACGCGACTGAACACCGAGATCTCCCTGAGCGAGCCCGGGGACGTGCTCGCCGCGCTACCCCACATGCTCGGGTTCCACCCGACCAACTCCTTCGTCCTGCTCACGCTGCACGACCTCACCAGCACGCCGAAGTTCGGCGCGAGCATGCGGATGGACCTGCCGTGCCCCTCGCAGATCTGCTTGTTCGGCGAACACCTGCTCCACGGACCGCTGAGCAGGCAGCGAGCCGAGGGCGTGATCATGGTCGTGGTCGGCAACCAACCCAACTACGAGGGGTGCCCGGAGAGCTGCAGCGGCAAGTGCCACGAGAGCGATGAGACCGGTTCCGACTGCGGGCCGCCGATGTTCGACCTCGTCGACGTCGTCCGGAAAACCCTGTTCCAGGCCGGGATCGTGACAGCCCACGCGCTGCACGTCCCGCAGGTCGCGGTCGGCGAACCGTGGCAGTGCTACTACGACGAGAGTTGCCGGGGCGTCGTCGCGGACCCGAAGGAGTCCCCGATGGGCGCGGTGATGGCCGCCGAAGGATCGGTGACCTTCGGCAGCAAGGAAGAACTGCGCGAACTCGTCGCACCCGAATCCGAAGCGGTGGTCAACCGCTGGTCGGCCAAGCTCGACGCCCTGACCGAGGAGACCATCGACTCCTACGACCCGTCACGGGTCACCGAGGACGTGCGCAAGGTCTTCGGGGCCATCCAGCGCATCGCCGCCGGCTCCGCGCTGACCGAGGACGACCTCCTCGGCGTGCTGCAGGCGGTCGCGGACATCCGGGTGCGCGACATCGTGATGGGCACCGCGCTCAGCGAGCTGGCCCGACCGGCCGAGGAGCTGTGGCTGACGCTGGTGCGCAAGGCCCCCGAACCGGAGCTGGTCGAGGTCGCGGCCCTGTTGGCGTTCTCGGCCTACGTGCGCGGTGAGGGCGCGCTCGCCGGCGTCGCCCTGGAGCGCATCGAGCACGCCAAGCCCGGGCACAACCTCGGCGCCCTGATGCGGCAGGCGATGGACGCCGGAATCCCGCCCGCGGAGCTGGCCGTCATCGCCCGTCACTCGGCCGACGACGTCCAGCTCCTGCTCGACGAGGACGGAGCCTGCTGATGTGCGCGAAGACGCGGAAGAAGCGCTCAGGCCGTGTGGCGGGCGCGGGTGAACTCCCACGCGTCGCCGACGATCACGCCGAGGTCGGCTCGCTGCGGCTGCCACCCCAGTTCGTCCCGCGCACGCGCGCTGGAGGCGACCAGCGTCGCCGGGTCGCCTGCCCGTCGGGGTGCGACCTTCGCCGGGATCGCGTGCCCGGTGACCTCGCGGCAGGTGTCGATGACCTGCTTGACCGAGAAGCCCGTGCCGTTGCCCAGGTTGTAGATGCGGTGCTGTCCGCCCGTCGCGTTCTGCAGCGCCAGCAGGTGGGCGTCGGCGAGGTCGGTGACGTGGATGTAGTCGCGGACGCAGGTCCCGTCCTCGGTCGGCCAGTCCTCGCCGAAGATCTGCACCTGCTCGCGCTGGCCCAGCGCCACCTGCAGCACGATCGGGATCAGGTGGGTCTCGACGGTGTGCCGCTCGCCGAAGGCCCCGTGCGCCCCGGCGACGTTGAAGTACCGCAGGCTGACCGCGCCGATGCCGTGCGCGGTCGCGTAGGAGGTGATCGCGTGGTCGATCGCGAGCTTGGTCGCACCGTAGGTGTTCGTCGGCCGCGTCGGCAGGTCCTCGGTGATCGGGGAGACCTCCGGCTCGCCGTAGGTCGCCGCCGTCGAGGAGAACACCAGGCGCGGCGTGCCGTGTTCGCGCATCGCGTCCAGCAGGCGCAGCGACGTCACGACGTTGCCCTGCCAGTACTTCTGCGGATCCTCCATCGACTCGCCGACCAGCGACTTGGCCGCGAAGTGCAGCACGCCGTCGAAATGCTCCGCGAGCAGCTCACCGGCCGCCGAGGCGATGTCGGCCTCGACGAACTTGCAGCCGTCCGGGACCGCGTCGGCGTGCCCAGTGGACAGGTCGTCGACCACGACCACTTCGTGGCCCGCCTCCACCAGGCGTGCTGCGCACACGCTTCCGACGTAACCGGCACCGCCTGTGACCAGGAGCTTCAACTGCGTACTGCCTTCCGTGGGAAAACTAGTCGACTGGGCGGGAAGCGGAGGCCGACGACCCGAGCGTCACTGATCCCGTCCCGCACCGGCGGAGGGTATCGCGATGAACACGCGCGGCTCGGGCAGGCTCCGCTCCGCGAACGCGGCCCGGACGGCGGACTCGATCCGCTCCCGGTCCGAAGTGGAGATCAGCGCGATCGCCGATCCGCCGAAGCCACCGCCGGTCATCCGCGCCCCCAGTGCGCCGGCCTGCACCGCTGCGTCCACTGCGACGTCGAGTTCCAGGCAGGAGATGCGGTAGTCGTCGCGGAGGCTGGCGTGGGAGGCGCCGAGCAGCGGCCCGATCTCGGAGTACCGGCCGGAACGCAGCAGCTCCACGGTGGACAGCACCCGCTCGTTCTCGGTGACCACGTGCTTGACCAGCGGTTGAAGCTCGTCCGGAAGCTCCTGAAGCGCCGTCGGCAGCTGCTCCGCCGAGATGTCCCGAAGCGCCTTCACCTCGAGCAGGTCCGCCGCCCGTTCGCAGCCCTTCCGGCGTTCTCCGTAACCGGATTCGCTGTGCGAGTGCTTCGCGCGTGTGTCGATCACGAGCAGTTCGAGGTCTGCGATGCGCGGGTCGAACGGGACCTGCTCGGCTTCGCCGGAGCGGACGTCGAAGAACAGCACGTTGGACTCGACGCAGCGCAGCGACGCGGTCTGGTCGAGCAGGCCGGTGGGGGCCCCGACGTAGTCGTTCTCCGATCGCTGCACCAGCCGCGCGATCTCCGCCAGGCTCGGCGCGTCCGGCTTGCCCGGCGCCAGGCCCAGGTGATCAAGCAGCGCCAGCGCGAGGGCGCACTGCAGCGCGT
This sequence comes from Saccharopolyspora mangrovi, assembly GCF_035320975.1. Taxonomy (NCBI): domain Bacteria; kingdom Bacillati; phylum Actinomycetota; class Actinomycetes; order Pseudonocardiales; family Pseudonocardiaceae; genus Saccharopolyspora; species Saccharopolyspora mangrovi. The sequence goes on from NZ_JAWLNX010000008.1 coordinate 129,538, forward strand.
GGGAGGAGGACAGGCCCGCGCCGGTGGGGACGTCACCAACGATCATCAGGTCCAGGCCGGCAACGGCGTGACCGGCTTCGCGAAGCGCCCATGCGACGCCTGCGGGGAACGCGGCCCAGCCGGTGGGGAAGCCGGGAGCGAGGTCGTCGACGACCACTTCCTCCGCCTGGTGGAGCTTGCCGTCATCGCCCAGCGTCGTGGCCACGAGCTTGCGGTCGTCACGCGGTCCGATGGCCACCGCCACCCGGTGCGGGATCGCCATCGGAAGCACGAAACCGTCGTTGTAGTCGGTGTGCTCACCGATCAGGTTGACCCGGCCGGGGGCCGACCACACCGCGCTGGGCGCGCGGCCGTGCTCAGCGGCGAAGAGCTCTGCCGCGCGGTTCGAGACGCTCACTTGGCGGTCACCATCACAGCGTGGGCGATGCTGGAGGTCAGCTCTGCGGTGCCGTTCTGGCCGCGCACCTCGATCGGCTTGTTCGCGCCCACCACCGACATGATCTCCACCTCGTTGCCGGGCACCACGCCGACCTCCTTGAGGTCGGTCATCAGGTCCGGGTCCAGCTGCACGTGCTCGGCGATCCGGCGGATGACCGCGCGGCCACCGCCGTTGCGGGCGATCTCGTCGACCCGCTGGAGCTCGCCTTCGACGGCGCTGTCGACGTGATCGACACCGAGGTCGTCGAGACCGGGGATGGGGTTGCCGTAGGGAGACGTGGTGGGGCCACCGAGGAGCTTGACGAGCTTGCGCTCGACGGCCTCGCTCATCACGTGCTCCCAGCGGCACGCCTCGTTGTGCACGTGCTCCCACTCGAGGCCGATCACGTCGACGAGGAGCCGTTCGGCGAGTCGGTGCTTGCGCATCACGCTGATCGCCCGGGCGCGGCCGGCCTTGGTCAGCTCGAGGTGGCGGTCCTCGGCGACCGTAAGCAGCCCGTCGCGCTCCATGCGGGCCACCGTCTGGCTCACGGTCGGTCCGCTCTGCTCCAGGCGCTCGGCGATGCGGGCCCGGAGCGGCACCACGCCCTCTTCCTCGAGGTCGTAAATGGTGCGAAGGTACATCTCAGTGGTATCGATGAGATCGTTCACGTCGGCTCCCCATTCAAGTCCCAACCACGATGCTAGTCGCTGCCAGCGACAACGGTCAGTGGCCGGGGAGTTGACAGCCAGGATTGTCGACCGACCTCGTCGGCGGGCTTCGAAAGGCCGTCATGCATCCCTTGATCAGTACCGATGATCTCATGGCCGCGCTGGGTGCGGACCCGCACCCGACACTGCTCGATGTGCGGTGGTCGCTGCTCGGCCCACCGGGCCGGGAGGCCTATGCCGAGGGGCATTTGCCCGGAGCGGTTTTCGTGGATCTGGACACCGAGCTGGCAGCCGAACCGGGGCCGTCCGGACGGCACCCGCTGCCCGACCCGGCGGTGCTGCAGGAGGTGCTGCGCCGCGCCGGGGTGGACGCCGACCGAACGGTGGTCGTCTACGACGCCGACAACGGTTCGGCGGCGGCCCGCGCGTGGTGGCTGCTGCGCTGGGCGGGTCACCGCTCGGTGGCCGTCCTCGACGGTGGTTATGCGGCGTGGGCGGCCGAGGGCAAGCCGACCACCACCGAGGTCCCTGGAGCAGGTGACGGCGGTTTCCGGGTGCGGGCCGGTGCGATGCCGGTGATCGACGCGGGCCAGGCCGCGGAGCTGGCCCGGGAGGGCGTGCTGCTCGACGCCCGGGCACCCGAGCGCTACCGGGGCGAGGTGGAACCGATGGACCCGCGCGCCGGTCACGTGCCCGGGGCGCGCAACGCGCCGTTCAGCGAGCACACCGGTGAGACGGGCCGGTGGCGTTCGCCCGCGGAGCTGGCCGAGCACTTCGCCGCGCTGGGCGTCACCGGCGACGACGCCGTCGGGGCCTACTGCGGTTCGGGGGTCACGGCCTGCTCGGTGCTGCTGGCCCTGGAACACGCGGGCATCGCCGATGCGAGCCGCCCGGCAGCGCTCTACGCGGGCTCGTGGTCGAACTGGGCGGCCGACCCGGCGCGGCCGGCGGCCACCGGATCCGAGCCCGGCTGAGGCCTCGCGAGATCGATCCGGTTCGGCGGGTCGGACGGCCGAGACCCTGTGGCGGTGGGCTTCCGGCGGGTAGCGTCCCGCTCATGGGTTCTCAGTTGGCGGTGGTCTGGGACGAGTCGGTCCTCGAGTACGACCTGGGCGGGCAGCATCCGCTGCATCCGATCCGCCTGGACCTGACGATGCGGCTGGCCGACTCGCTCGGCGTGCTCGACGGCGTCGAGACGATCAAGCCTGAGCCGGCCGCCGAGCAGGATCTGCTGCGGGTGCACACGGCCGAGTACATGGCCGCCGTCCGCTCGGCGCCGATGGGCGGCTGGGAAGTCGGTCACGGACTGGGCACCGACGACAACCCGATCTTCGACCGGATGCACGAGGCGTCGGCCTTGATCGCCGGTGCGTCGATCAAGGCCGCCGAGCAGATCGTGACCGGCCGCGCCGACCGGGCGGTCAACATCGCCGGCGGGCTGCACCACGCGATGGCCGACCACGCGGCGGGGTTCTGCGTCTACAACGACTGCTCGGCGGCCATCGCCTGGATGCTGGAGCAGGGCGTCGAGCGCATCGCCTACCTCGACATCGACGTGCACCACGGTGACGGCGTGCAGGCCGCCTTCTACGACGACCCGCGCGTCATGACGATCTCGCTGCACCAGCACCCGGTGACGCTGTGGCCGGGCACCGGCTTCGCCACCGAGGTAGGCCGGGGCAGCGCCGACGGCACGGCGGTCAACATCCCGCTGCCACCGGGCACCGGTGACGCGGACTGGCGGCGCGCCTTCCACGCCGTGGTGCCCTCGGTGCTGGAGCAGTTCCGGCCGCAGGTGCTGGTCACCCAGTGCGGCGCCGACGCGCACCGCGACGACCCATTGGCCGACCTGTCGCTGAGCGTCGACGGGCAGCGCGCCACCTACCAGAACCTGCGGGAACTGGCCGAGAACCACGCCGGTGGCAAGTGGCTGGCGCTGGGCGGCGGGGGCTACTCGCTGTTCCGCGTGGTGCCCAGGGCCTGGACCCACCTGCTGGCGACTCTGCTGAACCGGGACATCGCGCCGGAGACGACCATCCCCGAGGATTGGATCGCGCACGCCGTCCGGCGTGCGCAGAACGTGCCGATGCCGACGTCGATGTCGGACGGGGCGGACCCGTCGTTCGAACGCTGGACCGGCGTGACCGCTTCGGCGGTCGACACCGCGATCCGCGACGCCCGGCATGCGGTCTTCCCGTTGCTCGGGCTGGACCCGGCTGACAGTCGCGACTGAGGAGTGTCCGGAGTGGACGAAGAGCTGGGAGAGGAGGCCGGGCCGCAGCAGGAGTACCCCCGGCAGTGGGAAGCCGACGTGGTTCTCTCCGACGGCGGCACCGTGCACATGCGGCCGATCGTCCCGGCCGACAAGGACAAGCTGATCGCCTTCCACGGGCGGCTCAGCGATCGAACCAGGTACTACCGCTACTTCGGTCCGTACCCGCGGATGCCCGAGCGCGACGTGCGTCGGTTCACCCAGGTCGACTACGTCAACAGGGTCGCGCTGGTGGCGCTGCTCGGCGACGACATCGTCGCGGTCGGCCGCTTCGACCGGCTCGGCGAGCAGAAGTCCGCCGAGGTGGCGTTCGTGGTCGAGGACGCCCACCAGGCTCGCGGTCTCGGCTCGATCCTGCTGGAGCACCTCGCCGCCGCCGCCCAGGAACGCGGTCTGCGGCGCTTCGTCGCCGAGGTGCTGGCCGAGAACTCCAAGATGGTGCGGGTCTTCCGCGACGCCGGTTACCAGGTCAGCCGGGCGATGGAGGAGGGCGTGGTGCACCTGGAGTTCGACATCGACCCGACCGAGGAGTCCGTGGCGGTCGCCCGCGCCCGCGAGCAGGCCGCCGAGGCGCGCAGCGTGCACAACCTGCTGCGCCCGCGTTCGGTGGCGGTCATCGGTGCCTCCACGGATCACCGCAAGATCGGCCACGCGGTGCTGACCAACCTGCTCACCGCCGACTTCACCGGGCCGGTCTACCCGGTCAACCCCGAGCACCGGTCCGTGCGCGGGGTGCGCTCGTACGCCTCGGTGCTCGACATCCCCGACGAGGTCGACCTCGCGGTGGTGGCGATTCCGGCCGCCAGCGTCAACGAGGTCCTCGACGACTGCCTCGCCAAGGGCGTGAAAACGCTGGTCATCGTCTCGTCCGGGTTCAGCGAGACCGGCCCGCAGGGACGTGAGGTCGAGCGCGAGATGGTGCGCGCCGCGCGGGTGCACGGCATGCGGGTGGTGGGCCCCAACGCGCTCGGCGTGGTCAACCCGGACCCGGAGTTCCGGCTCAACGCCAGCCTCGCTCCGCAGCTGCCCGGGCGCGGGCGGACCGGCTTCTTCTGCCAGTCCGGTGCGCTGGGCGTGGCGATCCTGGAGACCGCCACCGAGCGCGGGCTCGGGCTGTCGACGTTCGTCTCGGCGGGCAACCGCGCCGACCTGTCCGGCAACGACCTGCTGCAGTACTGGCAGACCGATCCGGCCACCGACGTGGTACTGCTGTACCTGGAGTCGTTCGGCAACCCGCGCAAGTTCGGCCGGCTGGCCAGGCGGCTGGCGCGCAGCAAGCCGGTCGTGGTGGTCAAGTCGGGTCGGAACTCGGTGCGCGCGGGCCTGGCGGCCACCACGGTGGAGATCGACGAGACGAGCGTGCAGGCGCTGTTCGAGCAGTCCGGCGTGATCCGGGTCGAGTCGGTCGCGCAGATGTTCGACACCGCTCTGCTGCTCGCCCACCAGCCGTTGCCGCAGGGCGACCGGGTCTCGATCGTGGGCAACTCCTCGGCGCTGGGCATGATCGCCGCCGACGTCGCTCAGGCGCAGGGCCTGCAGCTGGCGCACGAACCGGTCGACGTCGGGGCGGCGGCGGGACCGGACGAGTTCGCGGCGGCGGTGCGCGACGCGGCGCTGCGCAGCGACGTCGACGCCCTGGTCACCGTGTTCGCGCCACCGGTGGCGGTGCCCGGCACCGCCTACGCGCGTGCGCTGCGGGAGGCGCTGCACGAAGCCGACGCCACCCGCTCGAAGCCGGTGGTGACGACGTTCCTGGCTGCCGAGGGCGTGCCGGACGAGCTGAAGGTGCCCGGCCCGGACGGGACGACGGGCAAGGGCTCGGTGCCGTCGTACCCGAGCCCGGAGCGCTCGGTGCTCGCGCTGGCCAGGGTGACGCGCTACGCGAAGTGGCGCGCGGCGCCGAAGGGGCACTTCGTGCGGCCGGACGTGGACGCCGAGCAGGCGCGTTCGCTGGTCGAGCAGTGGCTGGCCGAGGGTGTCGCGGAGCTCGGTGACGAGCGGACCGTGCGCCTGCTGGGCTGCTACGGCATCGACGTGGTGCCGTTCCGCAAGGTCGGCGACGTCGACGCGGCGGTCGCCGCGGCCGAGGAGCTGGGGTACCCGGTGGCGCTGAAGTCGACCAGCGCCAAGCTGCGGCACCGCAACGATCTGGTGGGCGTCCGGCTGGACCTGGGCAGCCCGGAGGCGGTGCGCGCGGCCTACGCCGATGTGCGCCGGGTTTCCGGGGTGGACGACGTCTACGTGCAGCGAATGGCCGGGCGCGGGACCTCGTGCGTGATCGATCTGCTCGACGACCCCTCGTTCGGCACGCTGGTCTCCTTCGGGCTCTCCGGTGTGGCCAGCGAGCTGCTGGGGGACAAGGCCTACCGCGCGCTCCCGCTGACCGACGTGGACGTGGCCACGCTGGTGCGCGCGCCCCGGGCGGCGCCGCTGCTGGTCGGGTACCGGGGCGTGGAACCGGCGGACCTGTCGGCGCTGGAGGACCTGGTGCTGCGGGTGGCGACGCTGGCCGAAGACCTCCCCGAGGTGCGGCAGCTGGCGTTGCAGCCGGTGCTGGCCTCGCCGACGGGTGCTGCGGTCACCGGGGCGCGGGTGTCGCTGGGGGAGTCCCCGGCGGTTCTGGACACCGGGCCGCGCAGACTGCGATAGGGGACACAGACCGGAACTTGTCGGTTCCGTTAATCTGTGCGCGTGGATGAGGTCACGACCCGGAAAGTCGACGCACCGGCCCCCGTGCTCGGCGTGGTCCCCGCGGGCCAGTACCGGATCAAGGTGCGCGCGGTGCAGCAGGACGACCCGAGCGCGCCGGTCGCCGTGCTGGCGCCCGCGATGGGCGTGCCCGCCGGCTACTACCGGCCCTTCGTGGCCGAGCTGCACCGGCTCGGCATGACCGTGGTGTCGTTCGACGTGCGCGGCCAGGGCGAGAACAAGCCCCGTGCCCAGCGCGGCGTCGACTTCAGTTACCAGGACTTCGTCAACGACCTCGACGCCGTGCTCGACCTGGTCGAATCGGTGCTGCCCCGGGCGTCCCGGTTCGTCCTCGGGCACAGCCTGGGCGGGCAGATCGCGCTGCTGCACACCGCGGCCAACCCCGGCCGGATCCAGGGCGCGGCGCTGATCGCCACCGGGTCGGTCTGGTACCGCGGCTACCCCGGACTGGCCAAGTACTACTACTCGCTGCTGGGCACCCAGACGATCGCGCTGGCCTCCACGCTGCTGGGCTACTGGCCCGGCTACGTCTTCGGCGGCAAGCAGGCGACCGGGCTGATGCGCGACTGGGCCCGCCAGGCCCGCACCGGGCGCTGGCGGCTGAGCGGCTCCGACCTCGACTACGACGCGGCGCTGGCCGACGTGACGACCCCGCTGCTCACGGTCACGGTGGACAACGACGAGCTGGCGCCGACCTCGGCCATGAACGACCTGGTCAAGCACTCCACCCGCGCCGAGCGCACCGAGCGGCACTACACCACCGACGACGCGGGCGGGCCGGTGGACCACTTCAAGTGGACGCGGAGTTCCGCCGAGATGGCGGCCTGGATCCAGGACTGGATGAACGGCGTCCTCGCGCGCTGATCGCGCACCGGACGTGGTGGGGCCCGGCCGGGCGAATTGTGTGAAAGCTGTGGACCGATCCGCTGCGGCCGGGACGCAACCGCCGACTCCCGCACGTCCGTCTTAAGGGCATGAGACGCCTACGAACCGCAGTGGGCGCGGGGAGTCTGCTACTGGTACTCGCAGCCTGCGCCCAACAGCCGACCAACGACGTGGGGTTCGGTGGTCAGCCGCCGGTGCCACCCGGACCGGTTCAGCCGAAACCTGAACCGGAACGGACACCGGTGGCCGCGGAGGCCATCGATCTTTCGCAACTGCCGAAAGGATATCCGAAGAAGGTCTGGACTCAGGACAACGGTACCGCAGTGGTAGCCACCGGTCAGGAGGGCGGCTGCAGCAAGGTGCGCGCCGAATTGGCGGAGCAGGCCGCTGACCACGTCAAGATCGTCCTGGTGGAGGAGACTCCGGACCCACCGGGCATCTGCACGATGGACCTGCGCTACCCACCGGTGGCGGTGAGCCTCAGCGCGCCGCTGGAAGGGCGGAAAGTCGTCCTGGAGCAGAAGGACGTGAAGGTTCCGCGCTGATTCGGCTGCAGTGCGGCGGAAACCTGCCGCCGCCGCGCGCTCAGAACTCGGTTCGCCGCCGGAGGTGGGGCTCCACGGTGCGCCGGGTTCGGCAGTCCACTCTCGACGCGGGCTTTCGCAGCGGGATGACCGCGGCCGCGTGGGCGCACCCCGGGCACAGCCCCGGGGGGCCCCACACCCGTCGCCCGCACAGCACAGCGGCCGGCGCGGGGGGGCGCCCCGGGGCCGCTGCGCCCCCGCCCCCCCCCGGCGGGGCCCCCCCCAAGACCGGTCGCCCGAAGAGCTCAGCGGCCGAACGAGATCTGCAGGGTGGGCTGGGTCGAGTTCGCGAAGAAGTCGTTGCCCTTGTCGTCGACGACGATGAAGGCGGGGAAGTCTTCGACCTCGATGCGCCAGACGGCCTCCATGCCCAGCTCGGGGTACTCCAGCACCTCGACCTTGCGGATGCAGTCCTGCGCCAGCCGCGCGGCCGGTCCACCGATCGAACCGAGGTAGAACCCGCCGTGGTTCTGGCAGGACTCGGCGACCTTCTTGGACCGGTTTCCCTTGGCCAGCATGACCATCGAGCCACCGGCGGCCTGGAACTGCTCCACGTAGGAGTCCATCCGGCCCGCGGTGGTCGGACCGAACGAGCCCGAGGCGTAGCCGTCGGGCGTCTTGGCCGGACCGGCGTAGTAGACCGGGTGGTCGCGCATGTAGTCGGGCATCGGCTCGCCCGAGTCGAGCCGCTCGGCGATCTTGGCGTGCGCGATGTCTCGCGCCACGACCAGCGGGCCGGTCAGCGAGACGCGGGTCTTAACCGGCAGCTTGGACAGCTCGGCGCGGATCTCGGTCATCGGCCGGTTGAGGTCGATCTTGACGACCTCGTCGGAGAGCTGCTCGTCGGAGACCTCCGGCAGGTACTTGGCCGGGTCGCGCTCCAGCTGCTCCAGGAACACGCCCTCCGGGGTGATCTTGGCCTTGGCCTGCCGGTCCGCCGAGCAGGACACCGCCACGCCGACCGGTAGCGAGGCGCCGTGCCGGGGCAGGCGGATGACGCGCACGTCGTGGCAGAAGTACTTGCCGCCGAACTGCGCGCCGATGCCGAACTGCCGGGTCATCTCCAGCACCTGCTGCTCCATCTCGACGTCGCGCAGCGCGTGCCCGGAGGCCGAGCCCTCGCGCGGCAGCTCGTCGAGGTAGCGGGCGGAGGCCAGCTTGGCGACCTTGAGGTTGTACTCGGCGGACATGCCGCCGACGACGATCGCCAGGTGGTACGGCGGGCACGCGGCGGTGCCCAGCGAGCGCAGCTTCTCCTCCAGGAACCGGCCCAGACGCGTTGGGTTCAGCAGCGCCTTGGTCTCCTGGTAGAGGAAGGTCTTGTTGGCGCTGCCGCCGCCCTTGGCCATGAACAGCAGCTCGTAGAACGGGTCGGTGCCCGGCTTGTTGTACAGCTCGATCTGGGCGGGCAGGTTGCTGCCGGTGTTGCGCTCCTCCCAGAAGTTCAGCGGCGCCATCTGCGAGTAGCGCAGGTTGAGGTCCTGGTAGGCGTTGAAGATGCCGCGAGCCAGCGACTCCTCGTCCTGACCGCCGGTGAGCACCGTTTCGGTGCGCTTGCCGATGACGATCGCCGTGCCGGTGTCCTGGCACATCGGCAGCACCCCGCCGGCCGACACGCAGGCGTTGCGCAGCAGGTCCGTGGCCACGAAGCGGTCGTTCGCGCTGGCCTCGGGGTCTTCCACGATCGACTTCAGCTGGGCGAGGTGCGACGGTCGCAGCAGGTGCTGGATGTCCTTGATCGCCTCAGCGGCCAGCGAGGTCAGCGTGGCGGGTTCGATTTCCAGGAAGCGGCGCCCTGCGGCTTCGACGACCTTGATGCCTTCGTCGGTCACCAAGCGGTACTCGGTGTCGTCGGGGCCGAGGGGGAGCACCTCGGTGAAATCGAAATTCGTGGTGGTCACGTCGCGGCTCCTTTGCGCGCGTTCGGGTTACGCGTCCACTCATGTAACCGCGCTGCGGATCACGCCGTCCACACGGGTCGGCAATGTGTGACGGAGACCCGACGCCCGTGCGCTGCCAGACCTGGTCGAAACGTCCTCGGGTTGAGATTCTCGGGGCCGGACCGCACTCATCGAATCGGAGGCTTCATGGAGACGTCGGATGCGCTCGGCGAACTGGTCAACCTGCGCGACCTCGGCCGTCAACCCACCGGCAGCGGGGTGCTGACCAGGACCGGCGTGGTCTACCGCAGTGATGCCCCGTTCCCCGGCGACCGCGATCCCGAGGGACTCCCGGCGTGGCCGCCGCGCGTCGTGATCGATCTCCGGGAGGCGGCCGAGACCCGGTCGGAGCACCCGCTGGCCTCCGTCGCGCAGGTCCACCGCGTCCGGCTCCTGGAGGGGCTGGACAAGCCGGACAACGAAGACGGCACCGTGCACGAGCTGACCGCGCTCTACAAGGGGATGCTGGAGGGCGCGCCGAAGAAGCTGGTCGAGGTGTTCCGGTTCGTCCTGGCCGCCGACGGCCCGGCGCTGGTGCACTGCGCGGCGGGCAAGGACCGCACCGGCGTGGTCTCGGCGATGCTGCTCAGCGCGGCGGGCGTGCGCCAGGACGCGATCGTCGCCGACTACGTGCGCACCGACAAGAACATGCTCCGGGTGCTGCAGCGGCTCAACGAGCTGCCGGAGCTGCCGCCGGGCGTGGACGAGGAGATGGTCGCCGAGCTCATGGCCACCCCGACGCAGGCGATCGAGCGCGTGCTGGAGATCTTCGGAAGCCACCCGGACGCGGCAGCGGGCTGGCTGAGCAGCCACGGTGCCACCGACGACGAACTGAACCGCTGGCAGGAGAAGTTCCTGGACAGCTAGGTCAGGTAGCGGGGGAGTAGGTGAGGAGGTCGGACCCGCCTTTTCGACGAGTCCGGCCTCCTCCAGCAAGCGGTGGAGGACCCCACCGCTCAAGTCGGCGGAAGGAGATCTTCACCCTGGCACCGTGCTCAGGTCAACGGGCCGATCGGGTGCACGATGAAGCCGATCCGGGTCGAAACGGGCAAATCTGCCCGGCGGGTCGCGGTCGAGGGCGGAGCGCCCCTCGTCGCGAGGGGCGCTCCGGTGGTTCAGCTGGCGTAGGCGCGGAGCCGGTCGGCCCGGTCGCCCTGGCGCAGCTTGGACATGACCTCGCGCTCGATCTGGCGGACCCGCTCGCGGGACAGGCCGAAGGCCTTGCCGATCTGGTCCAGGGTGCGCGGCTGGCCGTCCTCGAGGCCGTAGCGCATCCGGATGACCGCCTGCTCGCGCTCCTCCAGCGTGGACAGCACCCGACGCAGGTCGTCCTGCAGGAAGCCGGAGATCACCGCGTTCTCGGCGTCGGCGGACTCGGCGTCCTCGATGAAGTCGCCCAGCGGGGCGTCCTCCTCGGCGCCCACCGGCATGTCCAGGCTCACCGGGTCACGCGAGTGGTCCATCAGGTCGAGGATCTTCTCGACCGGGATGCCGGCCTCCTCCGAGAGCTCCTCGTCGGTGGCCTCGCGGCCCAGCTTCTGGTGCAGGTCGCGCTTGATGCGGGCCAGCTTGTTGACCTGCTCGACGAGGTGGACGGGCAGCCGGATGGTGCGGCTCTGGTCGGCCATGCCTCGGGTGATGGCCTGCCGGATCCACCAGGTCGCGTAGGTCGAGAACTTGAAGCCCTTGGTGTAATCGAACTTCTCCACCGCGCGGATCAGGCCCAGGTTGCCCTCCTGGATGAGGTCCAGCAGGGGCATGCCGCGGCCGGTGTAGCGCTTGGCGAGGCTGACGACCAGGCGGAGGTTGGCCTCCATCAGGTGGTTCTTCGCGCGCCGACCATCCCGCACCACGGCATTGAGGTCCGAACGCCGCTCGGGGGAGAGGTTCTTGCTGGTCTCCAGCAAGTGCTTGGCGAAAACTCCGGCCTCGATCCGCTTGGCGAGGTCGACCTCTTCCTGTGCGGTGAGCAGCGCGGTGCGCCCGATGCCGTTGAGGTAGACGCGCACCAGGTCGGCCGATGGTCCCTGGGTGTCCAGTTCTTCGGCGACGGCGACGTCTGGCTTGGTGGTCTGCGGGACGGTCATGAGCTCCCTCCCTGACGGGCTGGCTGGCGGGGCGCAATTCACACCGACGCATCGGTGCGCGGTGCGGAAGACGCGTACGCTCGGTATTAACCGGGGCTTCCGCGTCTACGTTCTTCTTCGGATGTCGAGTCGGTGCCGGACTGGTCGGTCACCGCTGTCGGCATGGCCGTCGAAGCTTCGTTACCTGGAAAACGACGGGCGCGACGAATTCGTTCCCGATGTTCTCGAATCGAAGACGTCGCGGCCGTCACATCCGTTGCGCGCCCAGCCTGAGGATTTCCTGAGAGCTCTCGTTACATTTAGACCTCAACCAAAAGTGTGAATGGTCCGTCGTTCACGCTTTCGACGGCCATCATCGCCCCGAACACCCCGGTCGACACCCGAGCACCCCGCTCCCGGAGCTCCGCCACGACCTCGTCCACCAGCGGTTCGGCCTGTTCCGGGCGAGCCGCCTCGGTCCACGAGGGGCGGCGCCCCTTCTTGGTCGACCCGTAGAGCGTGAACTGGCTGACCACCAGCAGCGGAGCCCCCGCCGAGGCGCAGGACTCCTCATCCCGGAGCGCACGAATCTCGTGAAGTTTCCGGGCCATTTTTACGACTTCCTCACGCCCGTCGGAATGCGTCACACCCAATAGGACCAGCAGACCGGGTTCTTCGATCTTGCCGACGACTTCGCCGTCGACCGTTACCGAGGCGCGAGTGACCCGCGTGACGATTGCCCTCATTGATCAACACCCCGCCATTCGGCCGGAACGACCATTCCGTGCCGGACGAGTTCGCGCACCATCGGAATCGCAGCGGAGGTCAACTCCTCCACATCTTCGCCGTAACCCATCGCCAGCAACTCCAGCAGTTCCTCCAGCGGCAGTGCGCCGCGGAATCCCGCCAGCAACCGGACCCCGAGCTCGTCGATCTCGTGCTGCCAGCCCGGCCCGTCGGTGCGGTGCAGGCGGTGCACGATCGGTTCCCAGCCCTCGTCGCCGGGCTGCGAGACCTGCTCCAGGACGGTGATGCCGGCCGTGACCAGCCGGGCGGCCAGCAGATCCTCGTCGGAGTCGTGGGCTCGCAGCCAGTCGACCCGACGCAGCCAGGCGTCGGACTCCGGGCCCAGCGGGTCGTCGAAGGCGTGCCGCAGGTCCTCGCAGACCACCTCGCCCGGGCCGTCGGTGCGGCGGAGGGTGACGAAACCGAAGCCGATGCCGATCACGTCGTTGTCGGCGAACCAGTCCAGCCACTCGTTGGCCTTGCGCACGCCCTGCTCGGAACGCAGGTCGTAGCCGGCGTCGCGCAGCCACGTGCCCACGTAGAGGTCGGGATCGGCGACGTCGCGCTGCACGAACCACGCGTCCACCCCGGCGCCCGGCGGCAGCCAGGAGGCCACCCGGTCCTCCCAGTCCTCGCCCTCGCGGTGCACCCAGGAGGCCAGCAGCTGCCCGGTGCCGCCCTCGTTGAGGAACGACGGCAGCTGGCGCACCACCAGCGCGCTCGCGTCGTCGCCGGCCAGTCCGGAATCGCGGTAGGTGAAGTCGGTGCGCGGCGGCCCCACCACGAACGGCGGGTTGCACACCACCAGGTCGAACTTGCGGCCCCGGACCGGGTCGAACCACTCGCCCGCGGCGAGCTCGGCCTCCACGTCGTTGAGCCGGAACGTGGCCCCGGCCAGCGCCAGCGCCCGCTCGGAGACGTCGGTGACGGTGATGCTCTCAGCGTGCGTGCTCGCGTGCAGCGCCTGCACGCCGCACCCGGTGCCCAGGTCGAGCACGGAGCCGACCGGCCGCCGGGTGGTGGCGCGCACCAGGCTCAGCGAGGCGTGCCCGACGCCCAGCACGTGGTCGGGATCCACGGGACGGCCGCCGCGCAGGTCGGAGTCCAGGTCCGACACGACCCACCAGGAGTGCTCGCCCTCGCCGTAGGGCCGGATGTCCAGGCCGGCGCGCAGCAGCCCTCCGTCGGCGGCAAGGATCCCGGCGGCGAGCGCGTCGTCGGTGCTCAGCGAGCCCAGCGCGGCCTGCACGTCGGCCTGCTTCTCGGCCTGCCCCAGCAGGAACAGCCGGACCAGGGTGCCCAGCTCCCCGGCGCCCTCGGTGGCGCGCAGCGCCGGCACCGGTTCGCCGCGGCCGAGCGCGGCGTGCGCGGAGTGGCCGAGCAAGTCGAGGACGCCGTCGGCGTCGTAGGAGGCGGCGCGGAACGCGTCGCGAAGTCGGTCGATGCGGTCAGCGGACAGATCTGGAATCACGTCCTGAATCCTCACACGCCAGCCGACCGGCGCATCCCCTCACTCGCCGCGAGGCCGGGCACTGTCGGTGGTGCCGCCTAGCATCGGGGCATCGATCGATGGGGGAGGCACCATGACCGTGCTGGAGAACAGACCGAACACGGCGCTGCTGGTCATCGACGTGCAGAACGGGGTGGTCGCCGACGCGCACGACCGGAACCGGGTCGTCGCCAACATCGCTGACCTGGTCGAGCGGGCGCGGGCGGCCCGAGTCGATGTCGTGTGGGTCCAGCACGCGGACGACGGGCTGGTCCGCGACAGCGAAGCGTGGGAACTGGTGCCCGAGCTCGACCGCCGCGAGGCCGAGTCGGTGGTGCACAAGTCGTACGGTGACGCCTTCGAGCACACCGAGCTGGAGAAGGTGCTGGCCAACGGCGGTATCGGGCGACTGATCGTCACGGGGGCGGCCACCGACCAGTGCGTGCGTTCCACGCTGCACGGAGCCTTCACCCGCGGCTACGACGCGACGCTGGTCAGCGACGCCCACACCACCAGCGATCTCACCGCCTACGGCGCGCCAGCGCCGCACGAGGTCATCGCGCACACCAACCTGTACTGGCAGTACCAGGCCGCGCCCGGGCGCACGGCGGGCACGGTCAGCACCGCGGACGTGGACTTCGGTTCCGCCTGAGCGAAAAGGCGGTAGTCACCGTCCCACCGCGCAGCTAGATTCGGCCGGTGCCTGACGCGATGTTCGCTCATCCCCGGCTCGCTCCGCTCTACGACGCGTTCGAAGCGGACCGCGGTGACCTGCCCGCCTACGTCGACATCGCCGACGAGCTGGGCGCGGCCCGCGTCCTCGACGTCGGATGCGGCACGGGAACGCTGGCGATCCTGCTGGAGGAGACCGGGCGGACCGTGGTGGGGACCGACCCGGCGGAGGCGTCGCTCGCGGTCGCCCGCTCCAAGGACAGCTCCGCCCGGATCGTCTGGGTGCGCTGCGAGGCCACGATCCTGCCGACCGTGGCCGCCGATCTCGCGGTGATGACGGGCAACGTCGCGCAGGTCTTCACCACCGACGAGGAGTGGACGCGCGTCCTGCTCAGCGTCCGGGCCGCGCTGCGCCCCGGCACGCACGTCGTGTTCGAGACCCGCAAGCCCGAGCGCCGAGCCTGGGAGCGCTGGCCGGGCACCGCGAGCGTGGAGCTGCCGGGGGTGGGGCGCGTCGCACGGCACGACGAGCTCACCGACGTGAGCCCTCCTCTGATCTCCTTCCGCAGCACCTACCGCTTCGCCGGCGGCGAGGAGCTGGTCTCGGACTCGACGCTGCGCTTCCGCAGCCGGGAGGAGATCGAGACGACCCTCGACGAAGCGGGATTCGAGGTCCGGGAGGTTCGCGAAGCCCCGAACCGGCCGGACGAGGAGCACGTCTTCATCGCACGTCGTGCGGATTGAGGAACCGACTCAACCAGACGGCGCGTCGGCCAGGATGCGCCAAGGTGCGCCGCCCCATCCGGCTCATGGCCGGGTTGCTGTCGACGTAGTACCAGACGAGTCCCATAGCCTGTTCGAACGCCCAGGCCTTGCCGCGCTCCCACTCCGGCGAATCGCATCCGAGGTCGTCGCGGAACGCGCTCCGCGGCTCCACTTCGAGCAGGTGCCAAGCAGCGACCAGGTCCAGGGCGGGGTCGGCCGGTCCCAGCCCGCCGACGTCGATGACCCCGGTCAGGCGTCCGCCGGACACGAGCAGGTTGCCGGGGATCAGATCGCCGTGCGTCATCACGTCACCAGCCGAGGCACGAGGCAGCTCGCGCATCGACTCCCAGATCCGGCGGAGCCGCGCGACGTCGAGGAGCTGTTCGCTGTTGTCGAAGCAGGTCTGCAGCCGCGGAACGTCCGGCCCCGCGTGTCCATCGCGCGGACGCCGCGGACGAACTCGGCGAGGTCGCGAGCGAATCCGACGGAGTCGCCGGGATCTTGTTCCGCGGCGACGACCCCGGGCACCCAGGTGTGCACCGACCACGGCATGGGGTATCCGGCGCCGGGCTCGCCCAGCGCGATCGGCTCGGGCGTGCGGAACCGCCGTCCGAGCAGCTCGCGGGCCGCTTCGGCCTCGGTCTCCAGCTGCCGCCGCTGGGCCGTGACGTCGCCGGGTTCCCAGCGGGAAACGAGCCGCGAACCTCTCGCCGATGCGGACGATGGCGTTGACCGTGCCTAGGGACGGAGCTTCGCGGAGGGGGAGGTCCCGCCACTCGGGGAACTGCTCGTCCACCAGTTCGCGCGCGGTCTCCCACGGCACGGTCAGCTGATCGGCATGCATGCCCACGCCAGCAGAATCACACCCCACGATCTTCGCCCGCAAAGGATTTTCGCCGGCCACTGGCGGGGCATCCGCCGCGAGCTAGGCGGTCAAGGTGAGCTTGTAGTGCAGGCGGACGACCGGGGCGGACCACAGTTCGAGGGCGTGATCGGTTCGCACCGCGCCTTCGTCGTCGACGAACAGGTGGAAGGACTCGTGGATCGTGATGCGGGCGGCGAAGTTCCGCCCGTGCTCCTCGACGACGGCGTAGGCGCCGTTCTGGCCGAACGCGCCCGCCGGGGATCGCAGCTGGAGACCACCGTCAGGCAGCGCGACGGGCTCCAGGAACACCTGGATGTTGCCGGATTCGAGCGGGAACGCCACGTGCACGCTCGGGTTCTGCGAACCCGGCAGGAGCCGCGTCGTGTAGCAACCGCTGTAGACGTGCTCGCCGGTCGACCGCAGCGTCCGGATCCACGCGGTGGCCTGCTGAGATCCGGTGAGCGGGACGACCCTGCTGTCCACGCCGCGGGCGACGTCGAGCGGTCGCGTGGGCAGCGCGAGCTGTTGCACGCGACGACCGAACAACCGGGAGACGAATTCGCCACCCGGCTGGAATACCGGGTTCCACTGGGGCCACACCTCCATCCGCCACCTGGATGGAGGTGCGCTCGGAGAAGTCCCGGATCTCCGGACGCAGATCAGCCGCGCTGAACCCCGGTCCGTCCAGCTGCGACATGTCCGTGAGCAGTCCCGTCTCGGCCTCGCCGCTTTCGGCGGTCGCCAACCAGTTCGAGCCGACCAGCGCCTCGTCGTGCGTCGGCGCGTCCAGCCACCGCTGCGCGCCGGCCAGGTCGACGGGACGGCCGCTGAACCGCCAGAACAGCCGGGTAGCCCGGTCGAGCCTCGACATCCACGAACGCATGCGGCACAGCGTGCCAAACCCGCTCCCGTGCTCCTGGCCCCGGAAGCTCCGGCGGTGGCGGGTTTCCGGGACAGCTGCGTGTCAGGATGGTGCTATGCCGAACAAGCTCAACCTCACCGGCGACGCGGACGCCGACAAGCTCCTCTCCGACGACCCCTTCGCCCTGCTCACCGGGATGTTGCTGGATCAGCAGGTGGCGATGGAGCTCGCGTTCGCCGGTCCGAAGAAGATCGCCGAGCGGATGGGCGGGTTCGACGTCGTCAAGATCGCCGAGTGCGATCCGGAGGAGTTCGTCGAGCTGTGCGTGCAGAAGCCGGCGATCCACCGCTACGGCGGTTCGATGGCCAAGCGCGTCCAGGCGCTCGCGCAGCACGTCGTCGAGCACTTCGACGGCCGGACCGAGCGGATCTGGACCGACGGCGACCCGGACGGCAAGGAAGTCCTCAAGCGGCTCAAGGCCCTGCCCGGCTACGGCGAGCAGAAGGCCCGCATCTTCCTCGCCCTGCTCGGCAAGCAGCGCGGCGTGCAGCCGACAGGGTGGCGCGAAGCGGCCGGTGCCTACGGTGAGGAGGGCTCCCGGCGCTCCATCGCCGACGTCGTCGACGAGCACACCCTCCAAGAGGTCCGCTCCTTCAAGAAGGCCCAGAAGGCCGCCGCGAAGGCCGCGAAGTAGCTGATCACCTCGCCGCGAGCAGGCCCGGGGCGAGGCTCTCGGTGCCCTGGAGGGCCGCCGGTTCCGACGAGATCACGTCCGGGTTAGCCGGTGTGAGAACCGCGTTTCGCGGCCGGGCGAACCCGCTCGTCGCGACCGTGCGGGCCGTCGCGACCGGGGATGATGGGGGCGTGCGAACCAAGGTGGGACGGCCCAGGGCGGGATCGGCGGGAACCGGCGACTCGAGGGAGGACCTGCTCTCGGCCGGTTCGGCCTTGTTCACCGAACGGGGGTTCGCCGCCACGACCACTCGCGCGCTGGCCGAGCGGGCCGGGCTCCGGCAGGCCGCGCTCTACCACTACTTCGAGACCAAGGAAGACGTTCTCGCTGCGCTGCTGGAACGCACCGTGCGGCCGTCGGCGGAGTTCGCCGCCGCACTGCTGCAGCGCACCGAGGACCCGGCGGTGCGGCTGTGGGCGCTGTGCCGCACCGACATCGCGCTGCTGGCCGGTGGCGAGCACAACCTCGGCGCGCTCTACCTGCTGCCGGAGATCGCCGGGCCGCGCTTCGAGGAGTTCCGCCGACAGCGGGCCGAGCTCAAGGACGCCTACCGGATCCTCGTCGAAACCCTCGCCGGTCCTGAGCAGACGGCCCGCGCGGACTTCGTCTTCGGCGTCGTCGAGAGCGTCATCCTCATCCGGCGCGACACCCTGCGCCTCGACCCCGACGACTTCGCCCGCACCGGCGCCGACGCCGCCCTGCGCGCTGCGGGGGTCGACGACCTGGGTCTCCCCGAGATCCGCGAATCCGCCGAAGCCCTCCGCCGCCGCATCCACCCCTGACCCCGCCAGGGGCGAATACCGCAGGAATCGTCGGGTCTACTGCGGTTGTCGTCCCTGGCGGGAGGGAAGGGGGAGGTCAGGCGGCTGCTGCTGCGCCTGGTTTCTGGTACTTGTCGACGTACTCCTGGTCGGAGAGCTCGGCGATGGCGTACATGATCTCGTCGGTGATCGAGCGCAGGACGGGAAGCGACGCGTCCATGCCCGCGTAGCGGGTGAAGTCCAGCGGGTCGCCGAAGCGGACCGTGACCGGGGCGAGGCGGGGGATCTTGGTGCCGCGCGGCTGGAGCTTGTCGGTGCCGGTCAGCGCCACCGGGACGACCGGGGCGCCGGTGCTCAGGGTGAGTCGGGCGACGCCGGTGCGGCCCCGGTAGAGGCGGCCGTCGGGGGAACGGGTGCCCTCCGGGTGGATGCCGAACGCGCCGCCGTCGCGCAGCACCTGCTCGGCCGCGCCGATCGCCTCCATCGCGGCCCGGCCGCGTCCCCGCTCGACCGGGATCGCGCCCAGCGAGGTGAACAGCCACTTGGTCAGGCCGCCCTTGAGCCCGCTGCCCTGGAAGTACTCGGCCTTGGCCAGGAACGCCACGGGCCGCGGCAGCACCAGCGGGACGATGAAGCTGTCCAGCACGGCCAGGTGGTTCGGCGCGAGGATCACCGGTCCCGTCGTGGGCACCTTCTCCGCGCCGATGACCTTCGGCCGGTAGACGGACCGAGCCACCGCTCCGACCATCCGTTTGCTCACCGCGTACAGCATCGTTGTTGCCTCTCCCGCGCCGACGTTTTCGCTCCCGCCTCGAATTTAACCCGCTGAGGTTTCGAGGGTGCGTCTCACGGGTCAACCGGTGGGGGCAATCGCCCCGGCCCGGGGGTATCGGCGAGCAAGTGCGGGTGGGAGCATGGACTCGGAGGTAGCGTCGTGAACACTTCACATCGTGACGACACCCCGGTGCTGATCACCGAGGCAGAGCCGTCGATGGACGATCAGCAGGCGATGCGTCGCCGCAAGTACGCGATCATGATGGCCAGCCGGATCCCGTGCCTGGTCGGGGCGGTGATCGTGTTCCAGGTGTGGCAGCTGTGGTGGTTGTCACTGATCATCCTGGCGATCTCGATCCCGCTGCCGTGGATGGCGGTCCTGATCGCCAACGACCGGCCGGCGCGCAAGTCCGAGCACGTCAACCGGTTCCGCCGCTCGCACCGAAGCATCGAATCCGCAGGCCACCAGGTCATCGAAGGCGCCTGACCTCCGCTTTCGGCAGGGCAGGCGGCGCAGTGCGCCCAACCGCTGCGGACAGACGCATGCGGCGTGCGGCATCATTGGGGCATGAGCACGATGACGCTGCCGGAGACCGACACCCGGAACGAGACCGCTGATCAGGAAAGCGATGATCGTCCCGAGGTATTCCACTACGTGCAGAAGGACAAGATCGCTGAGAGCGCGGTCATGGGCACCTTCGTGGTGGCGCTGTGCGGCGAGGTCTTCCCGGTGACCAAGTCCGCCAAGCCGGGTTCGCCGGTCTGCCCGGACTGCAAGGAGATCTTCGAGTCCCTGCCCCCGGGTGGCGACCAGTAGTACGGGCGTCTCCCGAACCGCCGCGGGTCAGCCGCTGTGCGGTTCGGGCTGGCCTGCGCGCTTGAAGGACACCTGCTTGCCGTTCGCGTGCGGCGGCTCGGGATCGGACTTCGGCGGCTCGGTTTCGTGCTCCGGCGGGGGAGTGTTGTCCTCGCGCCACGCCCGGTAGCCGTCCTCGGTGTGCATCCGCTGCGCCAGCCGCCGCATCTCCAGGCGGCGCCAGCGGCGGCGCTCCCGGCGGGTCATCTTCGCCGGCCACATCTCCTGGATCGCGTTGTTGAACTCGGCGCCCATGATGATCGCGAAGCCGATGAAGAACGCGAACAGCAGGAACGCGATCGGCGTGGCCAGCGCGCCGTAGGTGTAGCCGGTGCTGGTGATCCAGGTGATGTAGACCCGCAGCCCGTAGCTGGCCACCAGGAACAGCACCATCGCCAGCAGCGCGCCCGGCACGCCCCGGAGCCAGGGCAGCTTGCGCGGCAGCGCCACGCTGTAGAGCGTCGCCAGCGCGATGGCCAGGCCCGCTGCCGTGGCCGGGTAGTAGATGGCGCGGATCAGCCAGGTGATGTCGTCCTGCAGCGCGTGCGGGAACACCGTCGGCAGCCACTCCGGGCCCAGCGCGATCACCGGCAGTCCCACGATCGCCAGCAGCAGGCCCACCAGGTACAGCAGCAGCGCCACGATCCGCTGCCAGACGCTGTTGCGCACCAGGTACTGGTCGTAGGCCTGGGTGATCGAGTCCACCAGGGACGCCAGCGCCGACGAACCGGCCCACAGCGACAGCAGGAAACCCATCGAGGCGATCTCGCTGCGCCCCTTGGTCAGGATGTCGCCGACGGTCGGCCCGATGATCTGGTCCACGACGCCGCTGGTGAACACCGTCCGGCAGAACGCCAGGATCTTGTCGTGCACGGCGTCGACGATCTCCGGGCCGAACCAGTCGCCGAGGTAGCCCAGACTGCCCAGCAGACCCAGCAGCAGCGGTGGCAGCGACATCGTCTGCCAGAACGCGGCGGCCGCCGACTCCGAGAAGATGTTGTCCCACCACGCCTTGTCCAGGGTGCGTGCGACCAAGCGCAGGGGACCGCGGCGCACCGGGACCTCGTCCCGCGCTGCGGTCGCGCTGCGTCCCCGACTGTCTGGCGAACCTGGCGAACCCATCTCGTCTATAAGGATGCGGCATAGGCCCGGCGCGCAGGCGTCGAGGTGTTGAAACCGGAGTGTCGGAACCATCTCGATCGGCCGAACCGGTGTCGGCCGGAGCGCGAAGGTAAGCTGCACGACGGCCCGCCACAAGTTGATCGGTGCTGGTTGATCCAGTCCCGGTCGCTCCGGGGAGCGTGGCGGTAGCGGGGCTCAACGGGTGTGCCCGCACCATCCGGTTTGGGGAGACTGAGGAAGGGAGCGGCGAGCCGGCGTGTCCGAAGCGCAACTCGACTATTCCGTCCGATCTGTTCTGAGCGACCCCTCGCAGGCACCGTCCCGGCCACTGCGAGCCTGGCAGCGGCGAGCACTCACCAAGTACCTGGCCAACCGGCCGCAGGACTTCCTCGCGGTCGCGACGCCGGGCGCGGGCAAGACGACCTTCGGTCTGCGGGTGGCCGCCGAGCTGCTGGCCGACCGCACGGTCGAGCAGGTCACCGTGGTCGCACCCACCGAGCACCTCAAGCATCAGTGGGCGCTGGCGGCGGGTGGCGCCGGGATCCCACTGGATTCGAACTTCCGCAACGCCGACGGCATCACCTCCAGCGACTACCGAGGCGTGGTCGTCACCTACGCGCAGGTCGCAGCCCACCCCAACCTGCACCGGGTGCGCACCGAGCGGCGCAAGACGCTGGTGATCCTGGACGAGGTGCACCACGCCGGTGACGCGAAGTCGTGGGGTGACGCGATCCGGGAGGCCTTCACCCCGGCCGTGCGGCGGCTGTCGCTGACCGGTACGCCGTTCCGCAGCGACGACTCCCCGATCCCGTTCATCGGCTACGAGCCCGACGCCGACGGCTCGCTGCGCAGCCGTGCCGACCACTCCTACGGCTACTCCGACGCGCTCGCCGACGGCGTCGTCCGGCCGGTGCTGTTCCTGGCCTACTCGGGCGAGGCGCGCTGGCGCACCAACGCCGGTGACGAGTTCAGCGCGCGGCTCGGCGAGCCGCTGACCGCCGAGCAGACCGCTCGGGCGTGGCGGACCGCGCTGGACCCCTCCGGCGAGTGGATCCCCACCGTGCTCAAGGCCGCCGACACGCGGCTGGAGCAGCTGCGCCAGGGCGGCATCCCCGACGCGGGCGGACTGGTGATCGCCTCCGACCACCCGTCGGCCAAGGCCTACGCCAAGGCGCTGCACCAGATCACCGGGTCGGAGCCGGTCGTGGTGCTCTCCGACGACCCGCAGGCGTCGTCGCGGATCGGCGAGTTCGCCGAGTCCGAGGACAAGTGGATGGTCGCGGTCAGGATGGTCTCCGAGGGCGTCGACGTGCCGCGCCTGGCCGTCGGCGTCTACGCCACCAGCGCGTCCACCCCGCTGTTCTTCGCCCAGGCCATCGGCCGATTCGTGCGGTCGCGGCGACCGGGGGAGACGGCCAGCATCTTCCTGCCCAGCGTTCCGGTGCTGCTGGAGCTGGCCAGCCAGCTGGAGGCGCAGCGCGACCACGTGCTGGGCAAGCCGCACCGGGAGAAGGACGGCTGGGACGACGAGCTCGTCGCCGCCGCCAACGCCCAGCGCGACGAACCGGGCGAGGAGGAGAAGGCGTTCACCTCGCTGGGCGCCGAGGCCGAGCTGGACCAGGTGATCTACGACGGTTCGTCGTTCGGCACGGCCGCGTTCAGCACCACCGAGGAGGAGCAGGACTACCTCGGTCTGCCGGGCCTGCTGGAACCGGACCAGGTCAAGGCGCTGCTGCGGCAGCGCCAGTCCCAGCAGCTGGAGGACGTCGGCAAGCGCGAGGCCGAGGCGAAGGCGGCCAAGGCCGCCGAGCAGGCCGAGCAGCAGTCCCGTCCGCAGAGCGTCCAGGAGCGGTTGCAGAAGCTGCGCAAGGAGCTCAACACGCTCGTGTCGCTGCACCACCACCGCACCCGCAAGCCGCACGGCAAGATCTACAACGAACTCCAGAAGGCCTGCGGCGGCCCGCCCACGGCGATGGCCACGGTCGAACAGCTCGAAGAGCGGATTGCGACCTTGCGCTCCTGGTGAGTTCCCGGTTCCGCGGTGCGCGCCACGGGCAGCTGCGGAACCGCCCATGATCGAAGTCCTCTTCGTCCGGTCGATTTCGACTGGAACCGCGGTGGCGCGGTGATCCGGACCGCGCACGCACCCGGAGGGCGATGATCTTGGCGGTGCGTTCGGTCTTCTAGGGTCGCGGGCATGGGATTAGACGTTGAGAAGGTGCGGGCGCAGTACCCGGCGCTGGCCGATGGCCGGGCGTGGTTGGACGGGGCGGCGGGCACGCAGGTGCCGGAGCCGGTGATCGAGGCGATCAGCGACGCCTACCGGGCGGGGCTGTCGAACGTGGGCGGGCCGTACGAGTCGAGCCGGCGGTCGTCCGGGATCGTCGCGGAAGCCCGCTCGGCGGTGGCCGACCTGGTGGGCGCGCCCGATCCGGCGTGCGTGGCGTTCGGGCCCAGCATGACCTCGCTGACCTACCGGTTCGCCGGCGTCCTCGCGCTGGGCTGGAACCCCGGCGACGAGATCGTCGTGACCAACCTCGACCACGACGCCAACGTCCGACCGTGGGTGCAGCTCGCGCAGCGCGCCGGTGCGACCGTGCGCACCGCCGAGATCGATCCGGCCACCGGTGAGCTGCCGGTCGAGAACGTGGCCGGGCTGATCGGTGACCGCACCAAGCTGGTCGCCGTCACCGCGGCCTCCAACCTGCTGGGCGTCATGCCGGACCTCAAGCCGATCACCGATCGGGCCCGCGAGGTCGGCGCGCTGTCTTACGTCGACGGCGTGCAGCACTGCCCGCACGCGCACGTGCGGATCGAGGACCTGGGCGCCGACTTCTACGCCACCAGCGCCTACAAGTGGGCCGGGCCGCACCTGGCCGCCGTCGTCGCCGCGGACCCGTGGGGGCTGCAGAACCTGCACCCGGACAAGCTCGCGCCGTCGCCGGAGAGCTCCCCGGAGCGCTTCGAGCTGGGCACCAACCCGTTCGCGGCGATGGCCGGTGCGGTCGCCGCCGTCGAGCACCTGGCGGGTCTGGACACCGACGCGACCGGTACCCGCGCCGAGCGGCTCGCGGTGTCGCGCAAGGCCGTCGTGGCCCACGAGGAGCAGCTCGCGAACCGGCTGTTCGAGGGGTTGGCCGCGCTGAGCGGCGTGCGGCGCCACGGCGCCCCGCGGGGTTCGGTCACGCCCACCGCGTTCTTCACGGTCCCGGGCAAGGCCCCGGCGGACGTCTCGGCGGCGCTGTCGGAGCGGGGTCTCAGCGTCTCCGCCGGCCACTCCTACGCCTGGGAGCTGGTCCACGCCCTCGGCGTGGGTCCTGAGGGCGGCGTGCGCGCGAGCCTGTCGCACTACTCGACCGCCGACGAGGTCGACCGCCTGCTGACCGCCCTGGACGAGATCACCGGGTGAGAACGCACCGGGCCCCCGCAGCTCGCGGCTGCGGGGGCCCGGTGACCTGGCTGATCAGGTTGTCACTGCTCGTCCTGCTGGAGGTCGGCCTGCACGTCGCGCAGTCCGGCCTCGTAGGCGCGGGCGTGGTGCCCGCAGAACAGAAGCTCGCCACCGGACGGCAGTACGGCGCGAAGCTTGGCAGCGGCCCCGCAGCGGTCGCAGCGGTCGGCGGCGGTCAGCTCGGGGCGGGTGAGCGTTCCCGGCATCGATATCTCCCTCCGTCCCGGCGTCGGTTTCCACCCGACGCCCTCGATCCTGCTACGACCACCGGTGTCCTACTGGCTGCAGGGTCGGTGCTCGTTGGCCCTACTCTTCCAGACGTTCTAGCCGGAGTCAGTGTTCCCGCGCGGGCTAGCGACGGTCGTCACCATGAAGTACCCGGTTGCAGCAGCGCTCCTCGCGGAGCGTGATCAACAGCGACCGCACCTCGCTGACCAGGGATGACGTGAAAATCGTCGAATCTAGCTGCGCAAATGTCCGGGCGGGTCAAGGACTATTTCGGTGTGCTGGATCACAAATATGACGATCCGTGAGCGCCCGTGTTCCTCTGGAAGCGAACAGCAAATCTCAGCACTCGGACGGAAATCCGGTCTCCCGGGCGCTCGGAAAGGCATTTCGAGGCCGAAGTGGACACGCGAAAAGGGCCGCCGATCCGAGAGGATCGACGGCCCTTTTTCGGACAATCCGGTCAGTCCAGGTAGTCCCGGAGGACCTGGGACCGCGACGGGTGGCGCAGCTTCGACATCGTCTTGGACTCGATCTGCCGGATCCGCTCCCGGGTCACCCCGTAGACCTGGCCGATCTCGTCCAGCGTGCGCGGCTGGCCGTCGGTGAGGCCGAAGCGCAGCCGGACCACGCCCGCCTCGCGCTCGGACAGCGTCGCCAGCACCGACTGCAGCTGGTCCTGCAGCAGCGTGAACGACACGGCGTCGACCGCCACGACCGCCTCGGAGTCCTCGATGAAGTCACCGAGCTGGCTGTCGCCCTCGTCGCCGATGGTCTGGTCGAGCGAAATGGGCTCCCGGGCGTACTGCTGGATCTCCAGCACCTTCTCCGGGGTGATGTCCATTTCCTTGGCGAGCTCTTCCGGCGTGGGCTCGCGACCGAGGTCCTGCAGCAGCTCGCGCTGGATGCGGCCGAGCTTGTTGATGACCTCGACCATGTGCACCGGGATGCGGATGGTGCGCGCCTGGTCGGCCATCGCACGCGTGATGGCCTGACGGATCCACCAGGTCGCGTACGTGGAGAACTTGTAGCCCTTGGTGTAGTCGAATTTCTCGACCGCGCGGATCAGACCGAGGTTGCCCTCCTGGATCAGGTCCAGGAACGCCATGCCGCGGCCGGTGTAGCGCTTGGCGAGGCTGACCACCAGGCGGAGGTTGGCCTCCAGCAGGTGGTTCTTGGCGCGCTCGCCGTCACGCACGATCCAGCGCAGGTCGCGCCGCATCTGCGTGGTCAGCTGCTCGCCGGACTCCTCGATCTGGCGCAACCGCTCGGCACCGTAGAGGCCGGCCTCGATGCGCTTGGCCAGCTCGACCTCTTCTTCGGCGTTGAGCAGCGCGACCTTGCCGATCTGCTTGAGGTAGGCGCGCACCGAGTCCGCGGACGCGGTCAGCTCGGCGTCCTTGCGCGCCTGCCGGAGCGCCTCGGACTCCTCCTCGTCCCAGACGAAGTCGCCGGACTCCTTGGAGTCCTCGTCCGGAACCGGCTCCTCCGGGATCTCCACCTCGACGTCGGCGAGGTCGCCGACCTCGGGGGAGGTCAAGTCGGTCTCGATGGGTTCATCGATCTCCATGCCCTCGCCACTGCCCTTGGCGGAAGTCGACTTGGTCGTCTTCTTGGCCGGGGTCTTGGCGGCGCCCTTCTTGGCCGCGGGCTTGCGGGTCGTCGACTTCGCACCCGTGGAGCTCTTGGCGGTGCTCTTGCGCGCGGCAGGCTTCGTCTGCTCGACGTCAGACGAAGCAGCCGCCTCCGAAGCTGGGGTGGCCTGGGACTGGCCCGACTCGGCTTGGGCGCCGCCGGTGTTCGCGGCGGTGCTGGAGCGTCGGGTTGCGGTTTCTGCGGCTGCCACGTACGCCCTTTCGCGACGGTCGATCAGGGCTGGCCGGAGGGCGCGAAACCTCGGCCGCCAAAGGTCGGGGAACAGCCCACCCGATTCGGCGTCCTGGCTGGCGAATGATCACCCGTGAACTGCCGGGGTGATCGGCTTGTCGCCGCACCGGCTCCCGCCGTCGGTGTAGGTGTTGCACCAGCGGGCGGGTTCACCAGCGTTCACCAGCCAAAAGGACTTCGAACCAAGTGGGTCGCGTTCCATTGTAACCGCGATGCGGGGGTGCGGTTCCGCTGCAAGGCGGAGTCCGCGAGTCCCGATGTGTGCTAGGCACGGCTCCGCAGGCCTGTTGCGGGCCGTGCCGAACACTCCGACGGGGGTCCCCCGGGACGCTCCGTCGAAGCCGGGCCCAACTCGCGGTCGCAGCTGTGCCCGGCAACGGTCAGATCAGCTGTCCGCGCTGCTCGCGGCCGCCATCGCGGCGCCCACGATGCCTGCGTCGTTGCGCAGCGCAGCGGCCACCACGGGAGTGCGGGTCTCCAGCAGCGGGATCCACTTGTGGCCCTTCCGGCTGACACCGCCTCCGGCGATGATCAGGTCCGGCCAGATGAACCTCTCCAAGGACTGGATGTAGCGGGTGACCCGCGGCGCCCACTCCTCGTAGGAGAGCTCCAGGTCGTCCTTGACCGATGCGGCGGCCTGCGACTCGGCGTCGTGGCCGTCGACCTCGATGTGGCCGAACTCGGTGCTGGGGACGAGCTTGCCGTCGATGAACATCGCGCTGCCGATCCCGGTGCCGAAGGTCAGCACCACGACCTGGCCCTGGTGCCCGACACCCGCGCCCACCTTCATCTCCGCGACACCGGCCGCGTCGGCGTCGTTGAGCACGACGATCTCGTCCCGTTCGCGCCCGAGCCGCTCGGCGAACAAGTCCTGGGCATCGGTACCGATCCAGCCCTTGTCGATGTTGGCCGCCGTCAGCGCGACGCCCTCCTTGATGACGCAGGGCAGCGTGACGCCGACCGGGCCGGTCCAGGCGAACTTCTCGACGATCTCGGCCACGGAATCGGCCACCGCGTCCGGGGTCGAGGGTTGCGGCGTCGGGATGCGCATGCGCTCCTCGGCCAGCACTCCGGCATCGATGTCGACCGGCGATCCCTTGATGCCGGATCCGCCGATATCCACGCCGAACCCGCGGGCTGTCGCCATGGCTGATCCTTCCTATTCGATTCAGACCAAGGTGTGCAGACCTTAACGGGACTGTGTTGCGATGTCTGCGTGGGATTGGCAAAAGAAGTGGACGCAATCGCCTTGTCCGAGGTCGCGGTGCGGATCGCGCGGGAAGCCGCCGAACTCGCCCGAACCGTGCGTGACGAGGCGGTGACCGACGGTGTCGACACGAAGAGCACCGAGACCGATGTCGTCACCATCGGCGATCGAGCCGTGGAGCGCTTGGTGCGCGAGCGGCTCGCCGAACTCCGCCCCGGCGAGTCCGTGCTGGGCGAGGAGGAAGGCGGCGACGGTGCGCTGGACGGACTGCGCTGGGTCGTCGACCCGATCGACGGCACTGTGAATTATCTCTACGGCTTCCCGTTCTACGCCGTCTCGCTGGCGGCGCAGCTCGACGGGCGCTCGGTGGCCGGAGCCGTCGTCGAACCCGTCTCCGGCCGGGTGTGGAGCGCCGCCGCCGGCCACGGCGCGTTCCTCGACGGGCAACCGCTGCGCGTCTCCGGTGCGGACCGGCTCGCCCTGGCGCTGGTGGGAACCGGTTTCGCCTACGACGTGCGGCGGCGCACCGCCCAGGCGCGGGTGGTGGGGGAGCTGCTCGGCCAGGCGCGCGACATCCGGCGCGCCGGAGCCGCCTCGCTGGACCTGTGCGCGGTCGCCGCGGGCTGGCTCGACGCCTACTACGAGGTCGGGCTCAACCGCTGGGACTGGGCGGCCGGCGCGCTGATCGCCGAGGAAGCCGGTGCGACGCTCCGACTCCCGGAGAAGGGCGCCGACGACGGGCTCGGCGACGAGATCCTGGTCTGCGCCACCCCGGGCGTCGCCGAGGGGCTCACCGGGGCGCTGCGCGCCGCCGGCGCGGGCGAGGTCTGAACCAACGTGGCGGGAACCCGCCAATTCCGGCCGGGTTTCCGCCACGACATCGATGGGGAGCCGTTGCGGGCTCTGTGGTGAATCGTTATCAGCAGTGCACGTCGCGGGCCTTGGTGAGCAGGTCCTCGCTGATCTGCGGCGGCGTCACCTCTTGCTGCGCGCCCTCCTGGTGGTCGCGCTGCGGCACCCAGTTCTGCAGCTGCTGCAGGACCTGCTTGGCCTCCTGCGTGGTCTTGATGTCGTCGAAGTCCGCGCCCAGCGCGAAGTCCACAGCCGCGTCCTCGCGCTCGTCGCGCACCAGCTGCGCGCACGGCGCGATCAGGCTCAACGTGCGGGCCGCGCTCATCCCGGCCGCGCCGAAGCGGATCTGGCCGTGGCACTGCAGGTCGTAGTTGACGTAGACCGAGTCGTTGTCCGCGCCGCCCTTGCTGAAGCCCAGGCTGGCCAGCTCGTCGCCGACCATCGTCGCCTGCCTGCTCTCGCCGTTGCCGTTGAGCACGCGCACGTGGACGTCCTGCGGCGGCACCGGGGTCGTGGAGTTCAGCGCGTCGCGCTCCAGCATCGTGCCCAGCGGCACCTGCGCGGGCTGGCCGCTGACCTCGGGCGGAGCGGTCGGTGCTCCGGGCGGGTTGCAGGTGGTGGCCGCGTCGATGTCCTCCACGGAGCCGAAGACGCGAGTCCACAGCAATCCGGACAGCACCACCAGTGCCACGAGTACGACCAGCGCGGGCAGCGGTCGGCGTCGGCGATATCCGACTCGCCGCCCCCACCTTGCACCTACGGCTGCCACGTCCGCCCTCCCTGGATGCCTCGGATCCGCGTGCTCCCGTCCGCACTGGATCAGCCTAGGGGTTGAACCGGTGGTGCGCGGTGTTGGTCGCCGCTGCCGTGTCTTGATCTCCCCGTGATCATCGCGAAGCCGATCCCGCCCGGGAAACCGCGAGCGCATCGCATCACGCGACGATCGTCCGGGCAACCGGGAAGAGCCGGCCGGCGGGCCCGGTCGACCAGTCGGATCTTGATCTAGGTTGCCCGCCGAATGCGCGCAATGCCACACCTATGGGTGACCTGGTGCGTGTTCGCAGAAGTTATGAGCTACCCTCTCGGCGCCTCACGGAGTGCCGAGTTGAGGCGAGTCGCTCTTTACGGGGGAACTAGACGCGTTGCAGGGCGAGACCGCGATCACTGTCCCATCGGGCACAAATTCGGGTCCTGGAACGTTTACCAGCGGCACACCATTGCAGTCTCCACTAACGCAGGGGTGAATCACGATGGCGACCGACTACGACGCTCCTCGCCGCGAGTCCGAGGACTTGGCGGAGGACTCGTTGGAGGAGCTGAAGGCGCGACGCAACGATGCGCAATCCGGCGTCGTCGACGAAGACGAAGGGGCGATCGCGGAGAACTTCGAACTGCCGGGCGCGGACCTGTCCGGTGAGGAGATGACCGTCAAGGTGCTCCCGAAGCAGGCTGACGAGTTCACCTGCTCGAGCTGCTTCCTCGTTCATCACCGCAGCCGGCTGGCCGAGACCAAGAACGGCCAGTTCATCTGCCGTGATTGCGCAGCCTGAGGCGCACGTCGACGACGTACAAGCGGGAAGTAGCTGGGCACACGCGGGGCGTGTGCCCAGTGTTTTTCCCGGGTGAACGGTGTGGAGTGATCACCCTGCTCACCGGTGCGGGTAGCTCCGCCGCTCGCCTGACGAGCTCTTTGTGGTCAGGCCTTCTTCAGCAGGACGGCTTTGAGCTCTTCGGGCTTGCGGGTGCTGACCACCCAGTACGGAGTGGGGTCGTCCGGGTCGTCGAGCCAGATGCGGACCGAGGTGCGGACCCAGGAGCGGTGCACCAGGAACGCCGCCGGGTCCAGGTCCGGGCCCAGGGCGCGGCGCTGCTCGGCGGGGGAGACGATGTCGACCTCGTCGACGAACCGCAGCGGCAGGTGGGCGTCACCGACCCACAGCTCGTCGTCGACGACCTCGACCTTGAGCCTGCCCAGCCACAGCGGGACGGTGATCGCCAGCGGGACCAGCACGACGTACGGCAGCCAGGCGCGCACGCCCGGGTAGCCCATGTGCACCTGCGCGGCCATCAGTACCGCCGCGAGCAGCGGCAACGGCCAGGTCCACCACGACGCGTACAGCCGCTCGCGGAACACGGGCCGCCCCTTCGAATTCGCCTGACCGGGGGTGTCCCCGCTCGTGCTGGCTGCTTCTACGCTTTCCGACACGCATTCAGGGTAGTCTCGCCGCCCGTGTCGAACGTGAAGGTCCTGCTTACCAGAGTCGACCCCGACGTACCGCTTCCCGAATACGCCAAACCAGGGGATGCCGGCGCCGATCTGGTAACCACCAGTGATGTGGTTCTCGAACCGGGTGAACGCGCCCTCGTGGGCACCGGAGTCGCCGTGGCGTTGCCGGAGGGGTACGCGGGCTTCGTCCACCCCCGCTCCGGCCTGGCCGCCAAGACCGGCCTCAGCGTGGTCAACACGCCCGGCACGATCGATTCCGGGTACCGCGGTGAGATCAAGGTCTGCCTGATCAATCATGATCGTGTGCAGCCGGTGTCGCTGCGACGGGGCGACCGGATCGCCCAGCTCGTCGTGCAGAAAATCGAGCACGCCGTGTTCGCCGAGGTCGACGAGCTGCCCGAGTCGTTGCGCGGTGTCGGTGGCCACGGCTCCACCGGTGGGCATGAGGTGCTGACGGCGTCGGGAACCACCGAGGCCGCTCACAGGACGGAGGTCTGAGGGGATGTTCAGAAAGGGCCGGGGGAAGTCCAAGCGCGACGCGGCCGTCACCGAGGATCAGGAGGCGCCTGAGCCGCAGGCTCCCGCCCGGGGGCCCTACGACGAGAGCGAGGCGCCCGATTCCGGTGTGGAACGGCTCGACCTCGGTTCGGTGCGAGTTCCGGTGCCCGAGGGCGGCCAGCTGCAGGTCGAGGTCGACCCGGCGGGGCCGGTCCGCGCGGTCCACCTGGTGACCCCGGTCGGCCGGCTGACCGTGAGCGCCTTCGCGGCGCCGCGCAGCGGCGGGCTGTGGGAGGAGGTCCGCAACGAGCTGGCAGAACAGCTGCGCAAGGACGGCGCCCGGGTGCACGCCGAGCAGGGCGACTGGGGCGTGGAGCTGGTGGCCGACTCGCCGAAGGCCGCGCTGCGGTTCGTCGGCGTCGACGGCCCGCGCTGGCTGCTGCGCGGCGTGGCCGCAGGACCGGGCGAGTCCGCCAAGGAGTGCGCGCGGCTGCTCTACGGCGTCCTCGACGACACCGTCGTGGTGCGCGGATCCGAGCCGATGCCGGTCCGCACGCCGCTGCCCATCGAGCTGCCCGAGGCGATCCAGCGCCACATCCAGCAGGCCCAGCAGGAAACCCCCAACGGCCAGGTCTGACGCCGTCCCCGAACGGGGTGAGAGTGCGATTTGAAACTGTCACCCCTACTCCGGACGGGTGAGGTTGACGAGACGGTGTGGGGTGGGTTTCTTAATCCTGCCGGGCGTGGGTTTACGCCTGCCTGGGCGGTTACGCTTGGAGGTGCACGGGCTGCGGAGTCGAGCCCCGAAGCGCACAGGAGCGCTAGATGAGCAAGACCGAAGGCGGCTACTGGAAACGCCTCGTGCGGAGCCTCACCAGCGATGTCGCCGAACTGGACGCCGACGACCTGTCCGATCGGTCGCAAGCGGGTGGCGCGCAGCGGGCAAGCGAGTGCCAGTGCGGGCAGGAAGCCGTGGTGCTGGGCCGGGTGCGCAGCGTCGAGCTCTGCCCCAAGACCTCCGCTCCCACCCTGGAGGCCGAGCTCTACGACGGCACCGAAGGGGTGACTCTGGTGTGGCTCGGCCGCAGGCGCATCGCGGGGATCGAGCCGGGCCGTATCGTCAAGGCCCGTGGCCGGATCGCAGTCCGGGACGGTCGCAAGGTGCTGTACAACCCCTACTACGAGTTGCAGAACACCGCATGAGCGAACACGACGCATCGGCAGCGGGGCTCAACGCCCGGAAGGCCGACGATGACCGGCAGCCCGCGGGCAAGGCCGGTGTTTCCGAGCAGACCCTGCTGGAGCAGATGGGCGGTGTCAGCGGGCTCGCCTACTCCGCTGTCCCGATCGTCGTGTTCGTGGTGGTCAGCTCGTTCACCTCGATGATGCCGGCGATCTGGGCCTCGATCGGGGTCGCCGTTGCCATCGCGATCTTCCGCTTGGTGCGCAAGGAACCGCTGCAACCGGCGATCTCCGGTGTGCTGGGCGTGGCGGTCTGCTCGTTCATCGCCTACCGCTCCGGCGAGACCAAGGGCTTCTTCCTGCTCGGGATCTGGACCAGCCTGATCTACGGCGGGGTGTTCCTGGTGTCGGTGGCGGCCCGCTGGCCGCTGGTGGGCGTGGCCTGGTCGGCGCTCAACGGGCTCGGCATGGGCTGGCGCAAGCAGCGCCGCGCGATGCGCGCCTACGACATCGCCACGCTGTCCTGGACCGCGGTGTTCGCCGCGAAGTACGTGGTGCAGCAGTGGCTCTACGACAACGACCAGACCGGCTGGCTGGCCTTCGCCCGGATCGCGATGGGCTACCCGCTGACCGGGATCGCGCTGGTGGTGACGGTGTGGGCGATCCGCCGCGCCAAGAGGGTCGCCGAGGAGTCGGCGGCGGTCGCAGGCGCTTAGCGCCCAGAACGTGGTGCGGGGCGGTTCCGTTCGGAGCCGCCCCGCTCTCGTCATCCCGCGTGGTCGTGGATGACCGCGCGGATCTCGTTCTCGACGTTGCTGGTGGCCACGAACAGCATCTCGTCGCCGGCCTCCAGCGGGTCGTCGGCCTGCGGCACGATGACCCGGCCGCCGCGCAGGATGCTCACCAGCGCCGCGTCGGAGGGCAGCTTGAGGTCGCGGACCCGGCGGCCGGCCAGCGGGGTGGTCTCCGGCAGCGTCACCTCGACGAGGTTGGCCTGGCCCTGGCGCAGCGTCATCAGCCGCACCAGGTCGCCGACGTTGACGGCTTCCTCGACCATCGCGGCCAGCATCCGCGGCGTCGAGACGGCCACGTCGACGCCCCAGGCGTCGGTGAACAGCCACTCGTTGCGCGGGTCGTTGACCCGGGCGACCACGCGGCGCACCGCGAACTCGGTCTTCGACAGCAGCGAGACGACGAGGTTGACCTTGTCGTCGCCGGTGGCGGCGATGACCACGTCGCAGGACTGCAGTCCCGCTTCCTCCAGCGACGCCAGCTCGCACGCGTCGGCGAGCATCCACTCCGCGCTCGGGATCTGCCTCGGGTGGTAGTTGGCGGTGCTGCGCTCGATGAGCAGCACCTCGTGCTCGCCCTCGAGCAGTTCCCGCGCGATGGACTGGCCGACCGCGCCGGCTCCCGCGAT
This sequence comes from Saccharopolyspora mangrovi, assembly GCF_035320975.1. Taxonomy (NCBI): domain Bacteria; kingdom Bacillati; phylum Actinomycetota; class Actinomycetes; order Pseudonocardiales; family Pseudonocardiaceae; genus Saccharopolyspora; species Saccharopolyspora mangrovi. The sequence continues at coordinate 163,717 of NZ_JAWLNX010000008.1, forward strand.
CGCGATTCGCATTACTCGCTCTCCTCGGGTGTGCGGCGGGCCGCCGCGGTGACGTCGGTGACGGTGCCGGACAGCGCCGCCACGTAGACGGTGTCGTCGGCCTGGATCACGGTCTTGCGGTCGGGCAGCACGCCGCTGCCGAACCGCATGATGAACGCCACCCGCGCACCGGTCGCCGACTCCACTTCGGTGACCTTGCGGCCGATCCAGCTCTCGTGCAGCGGAAGTTGCAGGACCGCGACGGTGCCGGACGGTTCCCGCCACGCGGTGGCCACGCCCTCGGGCAGCAGCATCCGCAGGAAGCGGTCGGTCGTCCACGGCACGGTGGCCACGGTCGGGATGCCGAGCCGCTGGTAGACCTCGGCTCGCTTGGGGTCGTAGATGCGGGCCACGACGTGCGCCACGCCGAAGGTCTCCCGCGCCACCCTGGCCGAGACGATGTTGGAGTTGTCCCCATTGGACACCGCTGCGAAGGCGCTGGCCTGTTCGATTCCCGCTTCTTCCAGGATGTCCCGGTCGAAGCCGTTGCCTGTGATCTGCTGACCGCGGAAGTCCCTGCCCAGGCGGTGGAACGCCTGCGGATCCTTGTCCACCACGGCCACGGTGTGATCGAGCCGTTGCAGGGCGGCGGCCAGGGAGGCCCCGACCCGGCCGCAGCCCATGATCACCACGTGCACGACCTTGTCTCCTCGCTGCGGGGTTGTGCTCTGCCGGGCGACGTCGTCCGGTCGCCGCTGACCGTACCCGGACGGGTGCGATCAGGGGACCGCTGAGACCGTCCGGCTACGGGCTGGTGCACCGTACCGGGTGACCGCCGCTGAGCGGCACCACGCCACCCCGGATGTGACCTGAGAGCAATTCGAAAGCCCGCATTCATCGGTCCCCGGCCCCCACCGCTTACGCTCTGTGCCGTGTCCAAGCTCGCAACCGCGGCGAAACGGTTGATCGTCGGTCGGCCGTTCCGCAGCGATCGCCTTTCGCACACGCTGCTGCCCAAGCGCATCGCGCTACCGGTGTTCGCATCGGACCCGATGTCCAGCGTCGCCTACGCGCCGGAGGAGATCCTTCTGGTGCTGTCGGTGGCGGGCGTGTCCGCGTTCGCCATCAGCCCGTGGATCGGTGTTCTGGTCGCGCTGGTGATGATCGCGGTGGTGGCCTCCTACCGGCAGAACGTGCACGCCTACCCCTCCGGTGGCGGCGACTACGAGGTCGCGACCGTCAACCACGGCCCGCGCTGGGGTCTGGTGGTGGCCAGCGCGCTGCTGGTGGACTACATCCTCACCGTCGCGGTGTCGATCTCCTCGGCGGCGGCGAACATCGGATCCGTCATCCCGTTCGTCGCCGAGCACAAGGTGCTGTTCGCCGTCGGCGCGATCGTGCTGCTGACGGCGTTGAACCTGCGCGGCATCCGCGAGTCCGGAACCTTGTTCGCGATCCCCACCTACGCGTTCGTGATCGGCGTGCTGGGCATGATCTGCTGGGGCTTCTTCCAGACCCTCGTGCTGGGCTCGGACATGCGCGCCGAGAGCGCCGGGTTCTCCCTGGCGCAGGAGGAGAGCCAGTACGCGGGTGTGGCGTTCGCGTTCCTGATCCTGCGCGCGTTCTCCTCCGGCAGCGCGGCGTTGACCGGTGTCGAGGCGATCAGCAACGGCGTGCCCGCGTTCCGCAAGCCCAAGTCCCGCAACGCCGCGGCCACGCTGGCGCTGATGGGCGGGCTGGCGATCCTGATGTTCCTGGGTCTGATCATGCTGGCCCGCGTCACCGGAGCCGTCGTCGCCGAGGACCCGGCCCACCAGCTCATCGGCGCGCCCGAGGGCTACGAGCAGAAGACGCTGATCGCGCAGCTGGCCGGGGCCGTGTTCGCCGGGTTCCCACCGGGGATCTGGTACCTGGTGTTCTTCACCGGTCTGATCCTGGTGCTGGCCGCCAACACCGCTTTCAACGGCTTCCCCGTGCTGGGCTCGATCCTGGCGCAGGACCGGTTCCTGCCGCGCCAGCTGCACACCCGCGGCGACCGGCTCGCCTTCTCCAACGGCATCCTCTTCCTGGCCTTCAGCGCGATCATCCTGGTGTTCGCCTTCGAAGCCGAGGTGACCCGGCTGATCCAGCTCTACATCGTGGGCGTGTTCGTCTCGTTCGTGCTCAGCCAGAGCGGCATGATCCGGCACTGGAACCGGCTGCTGCGCTCGGAGACCGACCCGGCGGCGCGCAGCAGGATGCGCCGGGCGCAGGCGACCAACGCCTTCGGCCTGTTCATGACCGCCAGCGTGCTGGTCATCGTGCTGATCACCAAGTTCACCCACGGAGCCTGGATCGCGATCGCCGCGATGGCCGCCATCTACGTGCTGATGACGGCGATCCGCAAGCACTATGACCGGGTCGCCGACGAGCTGGAGGAGAGCGAGAGCGACACCGTCCTGCCGTCCCGCAACCACGCGCTGGTGCTGGTCTCCAAGCTGCACCTGCCGACGATGCGCGCCATCGCCTACGCCCGCGCGACCCGGCCGGACGAGCTCGAAGGTGTCACCGTCAACGTCGACGAGGAGGACACCCGGACGCTGACCGCCGAGTGGGAGCAGCAGAACCTGCCGCTGCCGCTGAAGGTCCTCGAGTCGCCGTACCGGGAGATCACCCGGCCGGTGCTGGAGTACGTCAAGCGGATCCGGCGGGACAGCCCGCGCGACGTGGTCACGGTGTTCATCCCCGAATACGTCGTGGGGCACTGGTGGGAGCAGCTGCTGCACAACCAGAGCGCGCTGCGGCTCAAGAGCAGGCTGCTGTTCCAGCCGGGAGTGATGGTCACCAGCGTGCCGTGGCAGCTGGCGTCGTCGGAGAAGGTGCGAGCGCAGCAGATCACCTCGATGCCCGGCGCGACGCGCCGCGGCCTCGGGGGCAATGGAAAGGTGAGCGGTGACCGAAAAACCGGACTGGACCGGTAGGCGCCTGGAGGTCGAGGTCGGCCCGGTGGCCCACGGCGGCCACTGCGTGGCCCGCTACGAGGGCCGCGTGGTGTTCGTCCGCCACGCGCTGCCCGGGGAGACCGTGATCGCCGAGGTCACCGAGGACAACGGCGGCGGCTTCTGCCGCGCTGATGCCGTCGAGGTGCACCAGGCCGCTCCCGGGCGGGTCAGCCCGCCGTGCCCGCTGGCCGACATCGCGCTGGGCTCCGACCGCTGCGGCGGCTGCGACTTCCAGCACGCCGACGGCGAGACGCAGCGCGAGCTCAAGGCCGCGGTGATCACCGAGCAGCTGCAGCGCATCGCCGGCCTGGACTGGCCGGTTCGGGTCCGCGAGCTGCCCGGCGGGTTGCTGCGCTGGCGCACCCGCGCGCGGCTGGCCGTCGACCGCAAGGGCCACGCGGGTTTCCGGCCGAGCCGCAGCCACCGGGTGATCCCGGTGGCCGACTGCCCGATCACCGTGGAAGGCGCCGTCGAGGAGCTCGCCGACCGCCGCTGGCGGCCGGGCGCAGAGCTGACGGTGGCCGCCGACGGCGACGGAGAACTGCACGTCACCGCCCTGGACCGGAAGCCGCAGCGGCGCGGGCGCCAGCAGGCCGTGGCACGTCAGGTGGCGGGCAGCGGCGTGGCGCACGAGACCGTGGGCGCTCGCCGGTTCGAGGTGGCCGCGCAGGGCTTCTGGCAGGTGCACAAGGCCGCTCCGGAGACGTTCACCGAGGTCGTGGCCCGCTTCGCGGCGACTCCGCCCGGAGGTGTGGCGTGGGACCTCTACGGCGGCGTGGGCCTGTTCGCGGCCGACCTCGCCGAGCAGGTCGGCCCGACCGGCTCGGTGCTGCTGGTGGAGTCGTCCCGGCGCGCGGTGGAGGACGCGGTGGCCAACCTCCGCGACCAGCCGCAGGTCGACTTCCGCGCCGGCACGGTGGAGCGCGTCCTGGCCGACGAGGACCTGCCGTCCCCGGACGTGGTCGTCCTCGACCCGCCCCGCAAGGGCGCGGGCCGGGAGGTGGTGCGGGCGATCACGGCCCGCGAGCCGTCCCGGGTCGTCCACGTCGCCTGCGATCCGGCGGCCCTGGCCCGCGACGTCTCGCTGTTCGCCGAGAACGGCTACCGCATGGTCGAGCTGGAGGCCTACGACGCCTTCCCCATGACCCACCACATCGAGTGCATCGCCCTGCTGGAACGGGAGGGCTAGGGGTCCGCCCGGCGCGTTCGCGGGGTTTCGGCTGGTCGGGGGTCGGGTGCGGTTAGGGTTGCCGCGGCTGGAGGAGGTGGCCGGGTGTTTGGTGAGGTTCCTGGGCGGGTCGACCCGCGGGCGGCCGAGGCCGTCGGACGACGCTGGTCGCGGGCGCGGTCGTGGCTGCGGCTCGCTGTTTTCTGGTGCATCGCGGTGGCCGTGTTGAGTGTGGTGACCGCCGCGGTCTCCGCTGCCACCAACTGGTCGGCCCTGCCTTGGGTTGCGCCCATGAACACGCGAGACACACCGGACGTGCTCTTCTCACACGGGATCGTCGTTGTGCTCGCGGTGGTCCCCCTCGTGTTGGCGAAGCGGATGCTCAAGTCGGGTGCCGACGGCATCGACTGGAGGCTCAAGCCGGACTTCTGGATCTTCCTCGGGATCTTCGTAGGGGTACTCGAGGCCGTTGCCCTGATGGTGGTGATGGTCGTGGCCACCGACGTTCCCTGGTGGGTGCGGGTCGGTGGTCTGATCATCGGGTTCGCCGTTCCGGCGCTGGCGACGTTCACGGCTCGGCGGGCGATCCTGGCCGAGCCGCTCCGCGAGCTCGGGGGCAGCGAGTTCGTGCTGGTGAAGGGGCTGCGGTCGCCGCAGGGCGGGGGAGAGGACTCCGTCAAGATCACCGGCGATTCGCTGCGGCTTTCGGTGCGCACGGCCGCTGGACGGCCTGCTGACCGCGCGTCGACGAAGGACATCCAGCTCCGCGACATCACCGGGGTCGGCGTCCGGCCCAGCCGGCCCGAGGACGGTTCCTGGGCGCCGCTCGCCGACGGCAGGGGTGCCTCCTTGCCGTCGGGCGACGTCGTCGAGATCCGCACGCGCACCGACACCCAGCTGCTTCCCGCCGACCCGGAACTCGCCGAGCTCATCCGCGCCCGAGCCGCGCTGCACGGCGCGGAACCGGCACGCATCGAGGACTGGGCATGACCGCGCAGCACATCCCGGAAGTCCTCCCGGCTCCTCCGGAGACCGGAACCGAGGTCGCACCGGTCGCCGGGCGGCCGAGCACGGCTCCGGAGTCCGTCCCGGGCCGCCACGTGCAGGCGTTCGGCATCGGCGCCCTGGCGGTCGTGGTGATCCCGCTCGGCTTCGTGCTCTGGGGCGTGCGCGGACTGGAGCTCGGCACCGCGATCGCGGGCGTGGTCGGCATCGCCGTCGCGACCGCCGCCTGGCTCGCCGACGCGCGCACGCCTCGGCGCTGGGGTGGCTGGGCGCTGCTCGCCGCGCTGTCGGCGGCCTACGTGAACCTCGCGCTGGCGCCGCTCGGGCTGGTCGCGCTCGTCGCGGTGGTCGTGTGCCCGCTGCTGGCGCGGGTGGCGCACCAGCGGTTCACCGCACCGGGTTTCGACCTGGCCGAGCGGGACGTCGAAGTGGGGTTCGAGATCTACCGCCACCAGTCCGCGCGCCTGCGGATCGAGCGCGACCGGGCCGTGCTGTCGCTCAAGCGCATGGCGGGCGGCGGGCACGTGGACCAGGCGATCCCGCTCGCCGAGGTCTCCTCGGCCCAGCCCGGCGAGATCGTCGGTGGCGACTCGTGGCCGCTGCCGGGCGCGATGGCGGTACGGCTGGTCGAAGGACCCGCTGTGCGCGTGGTGGCGGGCAAGCAGCAGTGGGTCGTCAACGTCGAGGACCCGCGGCTGGTCGGGGCGATCCTGCGCAGGCGGCAGAGCGCCGCGTGGTCGCAGCGGACCGGGCCGCAGGACCTCGCTTCCTGGCACGCGCTGCGCAAGTGGGCCACGGCCCAGACCACGACCTTCCGCAACGGCAAGAAGTCCCAGTCCTACCGCGTGTTCCGCCCGCTGGTCGGCGTCTTCTCCGGCGTGCTCGGCCTGATGCTGCTCACGATGCAGATTGCCGGGAGCGGTGCGGCCCCGAGCACCTGGCTCGCCGCCGCGGCGATGCTGCTCATCGGCGCGTTCTTCGTGGTCAGCTGGCTGCGGCAGCGAACCCGCCTGGCCCACGCCGAGCTCCAGTCGCTCCCGCCGAACAGCCCGTCGTGGGGCGACCCGCGACCCGAGGTCGCCCCGCTCACCAGCTGGCGTCCCTGGGCCTAGCCCGGACCGTCGGGCAGGTTCAGCTTCTCCGGGGACTTCTGCTCCTGGGCGCCCACATCGCCGTAGGAGTTGTTGTTGACGTTGTTCGGGCCGCCGTCGATGTTGGCGTGCTGGCCGACGGTCGAGGAGTTGACGTCCCTGGTGTAGGGACTGTCCACATTGGCCCCGGTCACGGCGCCCTCGTCGGTCTCGAAGCGCCAACCCTGCGTGTTGGAGCCCGAAACCCACTCGCCGCTGCCGTCGCTGGTGGCGCCGCGCCCGTTGCCCTCCCAGGTCGCGTTGAGCCCCTCGTGCCTGCTCTGCATCCCACCGGTCGCCCCGCTGATGCCGCCGGAGATGGCGCCGGAGGTGATGTCGTTGATCCCCGGTGCCTGACCGTGCAGGCCCTGGTTGATGGTGTTGCCGAGCACGCCCGAGATCGAACCCCGCGCAGCGCCGTAAGCGGCGGCCTCGGTGAAGTTTTTGGTGGCGTTGCCCGCCAGGTCCTTGCCGACCTGCTGGCCGATGCCGGGCGCGACGCCGTCCACCAGGCCACCGGCCAGGCCCGCCGCGACACCGGACACCGCTGCGTTGCCGGTGTTGGACCAGTCCCAGCTCTGCCGGTCGCCCTTGGCGAACTGGATGCCTTGGATCGCCGCGTCGACGCCCATGTTGATCCCGACGTTCAGCAGGATCTGCTGACCGATCTTGGTCAGCAGCTGCTGGAAGAACGTCCGCACCGTGAGTTGCGTGGCTGCCTGGGCGATCGGGATGCCCGCTGTGCTGGCGCCGAAGGTCGCCACCGCCGAGGCGATCATCGCCGCGATCTGCGCGGCCAGGATGACCAGCGCGGCGATGATGCTGTACTTGGTGTACTCGATCTCCAGCGCGGCGTTGTCGGCTCCCTCGCCGAGCGCCTCGCAGAGCTTCTTCAACTCCGGCAGGTGACCGGCGTCGCCGTTGCAGAAGTCCTTCATGAACTTCTCGAAGGCGTCGTGCGTGTCGCCCTTCATCGTGCCCAGCGCCGACTTGACCGCGCCCTCGGTCTCGCTGATCACGCCGTCGATGTCCACGCCGCACTGCGTCCACGCCTCGGCGACCCTGCGCAGCGCCGTCTCGTCGCCCTCGGGCCAGCTCGCGCCGACCACGATCGGGAACAGCCAGCTGACCTCGCCCGGAATCTCGATGCCCACGTCGTCCCCCTCAGCCCTGGCTCTTGATGCCGTCGGCGTTCGCCTGATCGACGTCGTCCCAGGTCCGGGCGGTGGCGTCGAGCTCGCCGCGGACCTGGTGCAGCGCCTGGACGAGGCCCTTCATGCCGTCGGTGCCCTGCTTGGAACCGGGCACGTAGTTCTTGGCGAACTCCTGGCCGGCCTCGTCGCCGCCCCAGCACTCGCCCTCCGCCTGCAGGACGCCGTTGAGCTTGTCGAGCGCGGACTGCAACTTGTCCGACGAGGCGTCGAACTTCGGTGAGGCGCCGAGCAGCGCCTCGGGGTTGACCTCGAATCCCATCACCAACGGTCCTTCCGGAAACGGGACCGGGGTTCGAAGTCGTCCCAGTCCTCCTCTGCCGACGGGTTCGACGCAGCAGGAGGGGTGTTCGGTTCCGGCAATTCCGGAGCCGACGGGATGAGCTGCGCCAACGAGGGCGCGTTCGGGAACAGATCGGGCAGGTCGGGGACGTTTTCCTGCAGCGGCGCCACGGCCGCGTCGGCCTTGGTGCGGGCATCGCGGGCAGCCGCCTGGGCCGCCTGGGTGAAGCTCCTGGCGAGCTTCTCCGGTGTGCTCGAGCGAAGCGCCGACGGCGACAGGGTTGTGTCGGTGACCACGCCGGCTGCGTTGACCCGAATCGTGACCAGACCGTCGGGCGAGGTCGCCTCGCCGGTCGCGGCCAGCGCGCTGGCCTGAGCCTCCTGCAATTGGGCGGTCTGCCGCTGCAACCCCTCGAGCATCGAGCTCACCTGTTCGCGCATCGCGGCGTTGCGCGCCTCGAGCTCCGCCTTGCGGCCGTCCGGACCAGTCATGTCGCCTCCCCTGGGATCAGACGAAAGGTAGCAACACCGCTGTCCAGGTGGTACTCGCGACGGGAACCTCACACGCGGGGTGAAAGCAGCTCGTCGCAGGCGGTTGGCCATCGCCGCAGGTGTCCGACCACACCCGGTGGCCGCATGGCCCCTCCGTAGACTGGGGCGCACTATGCAGACGGAGCCAGGTTGCCGGCCAGGCCCCGGGATTGCGATTGTGACCGACCGGCACGACAAGCGAGGTGGAACACGGTGACGCTGCTGGGGTCCGTGCGCAGTCCGGCCGACGTCAAGCGCCTGACGCACGCCGAACTGGCGGAGCTGGCCGAAGAGGTCAGGCAGTTCCTCATCCAGAAGGTGTCGCGGACCGGTGGGCATCTCGGACCGAACCTGGGAGCGGTGGAGCTGACCCTCGCACTGCACCGGGTCTTCGACTCGCCGAACGACGCGCTGCTGTTCGACACCGGGCACCAGGCGTACGTGCACAAGATCGTCACCGGTCGCCAGGACGGATTCGACCAGCTGCGCAAGCGGGACGGCCTGTCCGGCTACCCCTCGCGCGCCGAGAGCGAGCACGACTTCGTCGAGAACAGCCACGCCTCGACCGCGCTGTCCTACGCCGACGGGCTGGCCCGCTCCTTCCAGGTCACCGGGGCCCAGCGGCACGCGGTGGCGGTCGTCGGTGACGGCGCGCTCACCGGCGGCATGTGCTGGGAGGCGCTGAACAACATCGCGGCCGACCCGGAGCGCCCGGTGGTCATCGTTGTCAACGACAACGGCCGCTCCTACGCGCCCACCATCGGCGGGCTCGCCGAGCACCTGGCCGCGCTGCGGCTGAACCCGAGCTACGAGAAGGCCCTGGAGTCCGGCAAGCGCACGCTGCGCAAGATGCCGGTCGTGGGCCGTTCGCTCTACACCGGCCTGCACGCCGCCAAGAGCGGCATAAAGGACGCGATCAGCCCGCAGGTCATGTTCTCCGACCTCGGCCTGAAGTACCTGGGCCCGGTCGACGGCCACGACATGCGCGCGATGGAGCACGCGCTGCAGATGGCCAAGTCCTTCGGCGGGCCGGTGATCGTGCACGCCGTCACCCGCAAGGGCAACGGCTTCGCCCCGGCGGAGAACGACGAGGCCGAGCAGATGCACCAGGTCAAGGTCATCGATCCGGAAACCGGCCTGCCGAAGAAGCCCGCGCCCAAGAGCTGGACCGACGTCTACGCCGACGAGCTGGTCAACATCGGTGCCGAGCGCTCCGATGTCGTGGCCATCACCGCCGCGATGCTGGGACCGACCGGGCTGAAGAAGTTCGCCGAGGCCTACCCGGACCGCTGCTTCGACGTGGGCATCGCCGAGCAGCACGGCATGACCTCCGCGGCAGGTCTGGCGATGGGCGGCCTGCACCCGGTGTTCGCTGTCTACTCGACGTTCCTCAACCGCGCCTTCGACCAGCTGCTGATGGACGTCGCCCTGCACAAGCAGGCCGTCACGGTGACGTTGGACCGCTCCGGCATCACCGGCGACGACGGGGCCAGCCACAACGGCATGTGGGACCTGTCGATCCTCGGCCTGGTCCCCGGCATCCAGGTCGCCGCACCGCGCGACGCCGTGACGCTGCGCGAGGAGCTGCGCGAGGCGGTCGCCGTCGACGACGGGCCGACCGTGCTGCGCTTCTCCAAGGGCTCGGTGATCGAAGAGGTCCCGTCGGTGGAGCGGACCGGTGGTGTGGACGTGCTGCGCGCCGCCGAGCGCAAGGACGTGCTGCTGGTGGCCGTCGGCGCGTTCGGCAAGCTCGCCGTGGCCGCCGCCGAGCGGCTGTCCGCGATGGGCGTCGGCGTGACCGTGGTCGACCCGCGCTGGGTCGTGCCCGTGCCGTCGAAGGTCGTGGAGATGGCCGCCGAGCACCGGCTGGTGGTCTCGCTGGAGGACTGCGGACGGCACGGCGGGTTCGGCTCGTCGCTGGCCGCGGCGCTGCGCGACGCGGAGCTGGACGTGCCGCTGCGCGACCTGGCGGTGCCGAACAACTTCCTCGACCACTCCTCGCGCGAGGAGGTCCTGGCCGACCTCGGCCTCACCGAGACCGACATCGCCGCCAAGGTCAACGACTGGTTCTCGTCCCGGCGCGGCGCCCAGCTCCGCGTCGCCACCGAGGCCGAAGCCGCCCACGGCTGACCCGCTTCCCCGATTTCCATTGAAGTCAGAACTCTGATTTCAATGGAAATCGGGAGTCGGATTTCCCTTGAAATCCGGGCACCCCGGCGCTGACCTCGACTGGTGCGGGCGCCTGCTGTGGCAGGGTGGATTCGTGCGAATCCTGGTCGTGGAGGACGAGAAACCGCTGGCCGAGGCGGTCGCGAGAGGGCTGCGCAGGGACGGCATGGCCGTCGACGTCGCCTACGACGGCGAGAGCGGTCAGGAGAAGGCCGCGATCACCCGGTACGACGTCGTCGTGCTCGACCGCGACCTGCCCGGCATGTCCGGCGACGAGCTGTGCCGGGACCTCGTCGGCTCCGGCGGGCTGACCAGGGTCATCATGCTGACGGCCTCGGGCACGGTGGCCGACCGCGTCGCCGGGTTGTCCCTGGGCGCCGACGACTACCTGGCCAAGCCCTTCGCGTTCCCCGAGCTGATCGCCCGGGTGCGCGCGCTGGGCCGCCGCGCCACGCCCGCCCAGCCGCCGCTGCTGACCGCCCACGACCTGGAGCTGGACCCGGCCCGCCGCACCGTCACCCGCTCCGGCGGTGAGGTCGAGCTGACCCGCAAGGAGCTCGGCGTGCTGGAGGTGCTGCTGTCGGCCGGCGGGGCGGTCGTCAGCTCCGAGGAGCTGCTGGAGCGGGTCTGGGACGAGAACGCCGACCCGTTCACCACCACCGTGCGGGTCACGATGATGACCTTGCGCAAGAAGTTGGGCGAGCCCGGCATCATCGAAACCGTGGTCGGATCCGGATACCGGGTGCCCTCGGCGGCCCCCGCCGAACACGCAAGGGACTGATCGTGGGCGCGCTCACCCGGCGCGGACCGGGGTTGCGGGTCCGGCTGACGCTGCTGTCGGCCTCGCTGGTCGCGCTGGTCAGCGCCGTGCTGCTGTGGCTGGGCTGGGTGTTGGTCGGCAACGTCGTCGCCGCCGTCCCGCGGCTGCCCGCGGGCACGCCGGTGCGGGTCGGGGGAGTGGAGGTGCCCTCGGAACTGCTCGGCGAGGCGCTGCGGGATTCGGCCCGTCAGCAGGTGCTGGTCATCGGCGGGTTCGCGTTCGTCGCCGTGGTGGCCGCCGCGGCGTTGCTGGCCTGGCTGGTCACCGGCCGGGTGCTGCGCCCGCTGCAGGAGGTCACCGAGACCGCGCAGCGGCTGTCGGCGGAGTCGCTGGACGAGCGGATCGCCCTGAGCGGGCCGCGCGACGAGGTCGCCAGGCTCGCCGATACCTTCGACGCGATGCTGGACCGGCTGCAGGCCGCCTTCGACGCCCAGCGCCGCTTCGTCGCCAACGCCAGCCACGAGCTGCGCACCCCGCTGTCGGTGGTGCGCACCGAGCTCGACGTGACGCTGTCGGACCCGGACGCCGACGAGGCCGAGCTGCGCCGGATGGCCGACGTCGTCCGCGAGGCCACCGCCCGCGCCGAACGCCTGGTGGAGGCGTTGCTGCTGCTGGCCCGCACCGAAGGCGTGGAACTGGCGGTCCGGGAACCGGTCGACCTCACCGACGTCGTGGGCCGAGCGCTGCGCGCGGTCGAACCCGAAGCGCGCAGGCGCGGGCTGCGCGTGAAGCGCTGCACCGAGCCCGCCTTCGCCGTCGGCGACCCGGCCCTGCTGGAACGCGTCGCGGGGAACCTGCTGGAGAACGCCGTCCGGCACAACGTCGACGGCGGCTGGCTGGAGGTCAGCACCGGAGGCGATCCGCGGTGGACGACGCTGCGGGTGGCCTCGTCCGGCCCGGAGATCCCCGCGGAGTCGGTGGAGGCCCTCTTCGAACCGTTCCGGCGGGCGGGCGTTGAGCGCACGGCCCGCAACGGCACCGGTCTGGGCCTGTCGATCGTCCAGGCCGCCACCACGGCCCACCACGGCAAGATCCACGCCACCGCGCTGCCCGCGGGCGGCCTCGCGATCATGGTCCAACTCCCGGCCGCGCCGTGAGCTCTCAGAGGCGCAGGGCGTCGATGTCGAGGGAGAGGGGAATGGGCGCGGCGTCGAGGTGCACCGCTCCTCGGCCGCGGGCTGCGGTCGCGGCGAGCGCGTAGCGACCGTTGTCCAGGCTGTACGCCGCGAGCTCGCACGGTCCCCCGACGTCCTGGGCGACGCTCCAGAAGTGCGGCACCTCGGCGCGTTCGCACGCGTGGAACTTCTCCTGCTGTTCGGTGTGGGTGTTGCCCGGGGACCAGATCTCGCCGATGAGCAGCACGTTCGCGGCCTGGAAGGTGTTCCCCGCCGGTGGGCGATCGAGGACGACGAAGTCGGGGATGAGCGCGGAGCGGTAGGTGGTGCTGATCTCCACGCCCACGCCGGAGACGGCGAAGAGCTCGGCGGCACGGCCCGCTTGCTCGATCGCGCGGTCGAACGCCGCGATGATCCGCTTCTCGGCCCACTGGTGGTAGCCGCTGGGCGGTGGCGTCACGAGCCAGTTTCCCTCGATGAGCTCCAGCCGTGACCCGTCTTCGCGAGCGGGCAGGGCGTGCCAGTCGGCGATCGTGAACGGCCCCAGTTCGTGCTGAACAAGCGCGGTCACCGGACATCACCTCATCTCCGTCACGACCATGATGGCAGAAACCTCCCAGATCCCCGCGCCATCCGGATGCTGAGAAGCGAAACCGGGGACCGGAGCGGTGTGCTCCGGCCCCCGGTTCGGGTTTCGCGTCAGGCGGGCAGAGAGGCCACGCCCGGGGCGAGGAACCGCTTGCCGTTGACCCGCTCGGACACGCCCGCGCGGTCCAGGTACGGCGTGATGCCGCCCAGCCAGAACGGCCAGCCGGCGCCGAGGATCATGCACAGGTCGATGTCCTGCGCCTCGGCGACGACGTCCTCGTCCAGCATGATCCGGATCTCCTCGGCCAGCGCGTCGAGCGCGCGGTCGCGGACCTCCTCGCTGGTGGAGGGCTTGTCGCCCTGCTCCCACAGCTCGACGACCTCGGGGTCGACGACCACGTTGCCGGACTCGTCGAACGTCCACACCGCGGTCTTGCCCGCGTCGACGAACTTCTGCAGGTTGTCGCTGATCCCGAAGCGGTCCGGGAAGGCAGCGTGCATGGTGCCGTTGACGTGCTGGGCGACGGCCGGGCCGACCAGCTGCAGCAGCACCATCGGGCTCATCGGCAGGCCCAGCTCCTGCACCGCGTTGTCGGCCACCTCGAACGGGGTGCCCTCGTCCACGGCGGCGATGACCTCGCCCATGAAGCGGGTCAGCAGCCGGTTGACCACGAACGCCGGGGCGTCCTTGACCAGCACGGACGACTTCTTCAGCTGCTTGCCGACCGCGAAGGCGGTGGCCAGCGAGGCGTCGTCGGTCTTCTCCCCGCGCACGATCTCCAGCAGCGGCAGCACCGCGACCGGGTTGAAGAAGTGGAAGCCGACGACCCGCTCCGGGTTCTTCAGCTTCGAGGCCATCTCGGTGATCGACAGCGACGAGGTGTTGGTCGCCAGGATCGCCTCGGGGGAGACGTGCTCCTCCAGCTCGGCGAAGACCTTCTGCTTGACCGTCATCTCCTCGAAGACGGCCTCGATGACGAAGTCGGCGTCGGCGAAGGACTTCTTGTCCAGCTCACCGGTCACCAGCGCCTTGAGGCGGTTGGTGGCGTCCGGCGACAGGCGGCCCTTGCCCGCGAGCTTGTCGATCTCGCCGTGGATGTAGGCCACGCCCTTGTCGATGCGCTCCTGGTCGATGTCGGTGATGACCACCGGCACCTGCAGGCGGCGCACGAACAGCAGCGCCAGCTGACCGGCCATCAGGCCGGCACCGACCACGCCGACCTTGTTCACCGGGCGGGCCAGGCCCTTGTCCGGTGCACCGGCCGGCTTCTTGGCGCGCTTCTGGGCCAGGTCGAACGAGTACAGCCCGGCGCGCAGCTCGTCGGACATCAGCGCGTCGGTCAGCGCCTCGGTCTCGGCGGCGTAGCCGGCGTCGATGTCGTTGTTGCGGGCCAGCTCGATCAGCTCGACCGTCTTGGTCACCGCGGGCGACGCGCCGTGGGTCTTGGACTCGACGATCTGCTCGGCGCGGGCGACGGCGTCGTCCCAGCCCTTGCCGCGGTCGATCTCCGGGCGCTCGACGGTCTTCTCACCGTTGACCACGCGGACCAGCCAGCGCAGCGACTCCTCGAGGAAGTCGGCGCCTTCCAGCAGCTCGTCGAAGATGCCCAGCTGCAGGCCCTTCTTCGGGTTGAGCATCTTGTTCTGGCTCAGCGCGTTCTCGATGATCACCGTCACGGCCGCGTCCGGGCCGATCAGGTTCGGCAGCAGCTGCGTGCCGCCCCAGCCCGGGAACAGTCCCAGGTAGCACTCCGGGAACGCGATGGCGCCCGCGTTGGAGGCCACGGTCCGGTAGTGGCAGGACAGCGCCAGCTCCAGGCCACCGCCGAGGGCGGCGCCGTTGACGAAGGCGAACGTCGGGATCTTCGACTCGGTGAGCCGGCGGAACACGTCGTGGCCGTTCTGCGCGATGGCGTGCGCGTGCTCGCGCTGCGACACCTGGCCGACGCCGGAGAGGTCCGCGCCCACGGCGAACACGAACGGCTTGCCGGTGACCGCGATCGCGGCCGGCTCGGCGGCGAACGCCTCGTCCAGCGCGGCGTTCAGGCTGGTCAGACCGCCCGGGCCGAAGGTGGACGGCCGGGTGTGGTCGTGGCCGTTGTCGATGGTGATCAGCGCGAGCTTGCCGGTCAGACCGGGAACGTCGACGAGGCGGGTGAACGCCTTGGTCACGACCTCGTCGGGGAACAGCGCCGCGAAGTCAGTCACTGCTCGCCTCCTGCGTTGTAGTTCGGGTTCTCCCAGATGACCGTTCCGCCCATGCCGATGCCGATGCACATGGTGGTGATGCCGTAGCGGACCTCGGGGTGCTCTTCGAAGTGGCGCGACAGCTGCGTCATCAGCCGCACGCCGGAGGAGGCCAGCGGGTGACCGCAGGCGATCGCGCCGCCCCACGGGTTGACCCGCGGGTCGTCGTCGGCGATGCCGAAGTGCTCCAGGAAGGCCAGCACCTGCACGGCGAAGGCCTCGTTGATCTCGAACAGGCCGATGTCGTCGATGGTCAGCCCGGCGCGCTTGAGGGCCTTCTCGGTGGCCGGGACCGGCCCGACGCCCATGACCTCGGGCTCGACACCGGCGAAGGCGTAACCGACCAGTCGCATGCCGACCGGCAGGCCCAGCTCCTCGGCGGTCTCGGCGTCGGCCAGGAGGGCACCGGTGGCGCCGTCGTTGAGGCCGGCGGCGTTGCCCGGGGTGACCCGGCCGTGCGGGCGGAACGGGGTCTTGAGGCCGGAGAGGCTCTCGACCGTGGTGCCCGGGCGCGGCGGCTCGTCGGTGGTGGCCAGGCCCCAGCCCTCGTCGGAGTGGGTGGAGACCGGGACCAGGTCCGGGGCGATCTTGCCCGCCCGCTGCGCCTCGTCGTAGCGCTGCTGGCTCAGGGCCGCGTACGCGTCGGTGCGCTCCTTGGTCAGCGACGGGTAGCGGTCGTGCAGGTTCTCCGCGGTGGAGCCCATGACCAGCGCGGACGGGTCGACGATCTTGTCCGACACGAAGCGCGGGTTCGGGTCGGCGCCCTCGCCCATCGGGTGGTTGCCCATGTGCTCGACGCCGCCGGCGATGACGACGTCGTAGGCGCCGAAGGCGATGCCGCTGGACACGGTGGTCACCGCGGTCATGGCGCCGGCGCACATGCGGTCGATGGCGAAGCCGGGCACGGACTTCGGCAGTCCGGCCAGCAGCGCCGCGGTGCGGCCGATGGTCAGGCCTTGGTCACCGATCTGGGTCGTCGCGGCGATGGCGACCTCGTCGATGCGCTCCGCCGGAAGTTCCGGGTGGCGGCGCAGCAGTTCCCGGATGACCTTGACGACCATGTCATCCGCTCGCGTCTGGGCGTACTGCCCCTTCGAGCCGGCCTTGCCGAACGGCGTGCGTACGCCGTCGACGAAGACCACGTCCCGAACCGCTTGGCGGCTGCGGCTGTCGGCGGGTGCCGACGCAGGTGCGGCCACGGCGTGCTCCTCACTGGCTTGGTGGATGGTGCTCGGCCGGGGTCCGCGAGCAGCGGCGCCTTACCGACCGGTAACCGCACTCTAGCGCTTATTACCCACCGGTAACCACGTGCCTGCCACTGTCGGTTGTCTCACATGCTGACCAGCCCGAACCCAGCGCGGCCGATCTTTCCCGAGGAGATGGCCTCGCGCTCGACGAGGCAGCGGGCAGTTCCTGCCCGAACCGTCCACGATCGATGTCGCATTCGCCCGGACGGTTCGGGCAAGGACTGCCCGCTGCTCAGGACTCCTCGTCCGGAGTCGCCTGCAAGGCCTTGGAGAGGGTTTCCGCGGTGAGGTCGATCTGCCACTCGCGGGCGCCCTTGGAGCGCAGCAGCTCGGTGACCGCCGGGACGCCGAGGTCCTCCGGCGGGGTCCAGCAGGTGCGCCGGACCAGGTCGGGCAGCAGCAGGTTCTCCACTGGCAGCGCGTGCTCCTCGGCGATCTCGTTCAACGCCGCGCGGGCCGCGGTCAGCCGGGCCGCGGCGGCGGGGTCGCGATCGGCCCAGCGGTTGGTCGGCGGCGGCCCCTCGTTCGGCGTCGAAGCGGCCGGGAGCTCGTCGTTGCTGAGCCGACGCGCCGAGCGCAGCGCCTGCAACCACATCGAGGCGCGGCGGCGCTGCTGGCGCCCGCCGAAGACCGGCATCGCCACCAGATCGCCCTCGGACTTCGGATTGGACTGCGCGGCCAGCACGATCGAGGAGTCCGGCAGCACCCTGCCCGGCGCGATGTCGCGCTCGCGGGCGAATTCGTCCCGCGTCTGCCACAGCGCCCGCACCGCGGCGAGCTGGCGCGGGCTGCGCACCTTGTGGATCCCCGAGGTCCGGCGCCACGGCTCGGCGCGCGGGGGAGCGGGCTCGGCCGTGCGGACGGCCTCGAACTCCTCGAACGCCCAGTCCAGCTTGCCCTGGCGCTCGAGCTCCTCGTGCATCTCGTCGCGCAGCGCGACCAGCAGTTCCACGTCGAGCGCCGCGTAGACCAGCCAGTCCTCGGGCAGCGGCCGTCTTGACCAGTCGGCGGCGCTGTGGCCCTTCTCCAGCCGGTAGCCGAGCATGCGTTCCACCAGGGCGCCCAGCGAGACCCGGTCGAACCCGGCCAGCCTGCCGGCCAGTTCGGTGTCGAACAGCTTCGAGGGGTGCAGGTCGAGCTCGGCCAGGCACGGGAGGTCCTGCGATGCGGCGTGCAGCACCCATTCGGTGTCGGCCAGCGCCGGGATCAGGGGGTCCAGCGCCCCCTTGAGGGCGATCGGGTCCACCAGCACGGTGCCCGATCCTTCGCGACGCAGCTGCACCAGGTAGGCGCGCTGCGAGTAGCGGTAACCCGAGGCGCGCTCGGTGTCCACCGCGACCGGCCCGGTTCCCGCGGCCAGCGCTTTCGCGGCCGCGTCCAGCGCGGCCGGGGTGTTCACCACCGGCGGCACGCCGTCGACGGGTTCGGTCAGCAACACCGGCTCCGGGCGGCCGGATCCGACGGTCTCGGGGCTTGCAGCTTCCACGGCTAACAGACCTTACGTGCTTTGGCCCGTGTCGTGTGGCTGGTACGCCCGACGTCGTCGGGTCCGGCCGCGCCGGTGCTGGTGTTCGTCAGCGATCCGTCACCGGATGACGCCGGCGCGCATGGCCAGTGCGACCATCTGCGCCCGGTCGCCGGTGCCCAGCTTGCGCCCGATCCGCGACAGGTGAGACTTCACCGTGAGCGCGGACAGGTTCAGGGCCTCGCCGATCTCCTTGTTGGAGCGGCCATCGGCCACCAACTGGAGAACTTCGACCTCACGCCCGGACAGCTCGCGAGGTGTGTTGTCGGTTCCCGGCACGCGGGTTCCGGCGGCGAGCACCGGAGCCACGCTGGGATCGGCGTACACACCGCCGTCGAGCACGCGGCGCACGCCGTCGGTGACCACCATCGGTGAGGCCGACTTCAGCAGGTACGCCTGGGCACCTGCTTGGAAGGCGGCTCGGACCGCGTAGGGGTCATCGGACGAAGCGAGCACCACGATCCGCGGCCAGCCCTGGCTCCGGAGTTCGGTGACCAGTTCGATGCCGGTCCCGTCTGGGAGCCCGAGATCGAGGATTGCGAGGTCGCAAGGACCGGTCGCCAGAGCGCGAGCCCTGGCTTCGGCCATCGATGCGGCCTCGTGCACCGTGCCGGCGCCCATCTGCAGCAGCCGAGCGGCGATCGCCTCTCGGAGCAGCGGATGGTCATCCACCACGAGCACCGTGAACAGCTCTTCCCGCGGGTGCGGGACCATGTTGGCCGGCAAAGCGCCGGCAGGCGTGGTTCGAGCGGCCTGACCTAAGCCGACGGCAGCCACGTCACTACCTCCCTGGAGTCGGTCGTGCCCCCCGACCGGCACCGGGACTCTCGACCAATCAGCCGCGCCACTGATCGACCGAAAGTGGTGTCGTCGGGGTGAGCGTAACCGCCCAAGCGGGTCAGCGGGACGATCAATCGGGTATCTATCCCGATCGAGTTGTGACGACACCATACTTTTGTCGCACTTTCGGGTGACTCAGAGCTACTGCCGTAACGGCGGAGCGTGGCCAAGCGACATATTTCGAATGCGCATGGTGAAAATCTTGCACGAACAAGCACCTCGACGAAGCTGAACGAACTTCGCGAATGAAAATCGGACATCGGCGTGTCGCGCTTCGGCGTGTCGCATTCGAGGGGTGTGCGAGGCGGGAGCGGTCCGAACGCTACGCGCTGCGGCGACCCGTCGCAGCCGATGATCGGGCGACCCCGATCAGTCCTGTCGCACTGCGCCGTTCGGGCGCCTGCCGAGCAGCGCAACGCCTTCCGGCGGAAGCCCGGCAGCGCTGGCCATGAGTTCGTGGAACGCGTCCGCGTGCGGCCGCAGATCGGCTTCTTCGGCGCCGAACACCGAGGGTGTGGGGGTCCAGGACCCGCGCAGCTCCAGATCGTGGCTCCGCGACGGCCCCGCGATGTCGCCGAACCTCGCCGACGAGGTGAGGGTGACCGTGCCGCCCAGGGCGGTGAAGCAAGCTCCCGCGTTCTCCAGCGCGTCGGTCAGCCACGACCAGCCGACCGCGGGCAGCAGCGGATCGTCGGCGACCTCGGGATCGAGCTCGGCCCGCAGGTAGACCACCAGTCGCAGCACGCCGTCCCAGGCCTCCTGGCCTTCCGGGTCGTGCAGTAGCACGAAACGCGCGGTGGCCAGCTCCCCGGCCGGTCCGTTCGCCTCCGCGGCCAGCGCGTGGGCCCAGGGGGCCAGGCGCTTGGGTGGACCGACCTCGCTGAGCTCGATCTCCGCACGCGGCTGAGGCGACGTCAACGCGGCAACCGCCTGCCGGAAAACTTCGGGCGCCGCCGACATCTCCGTCACGCCGACGACTCTAGGCGCCGGGCCCGGAGCGTGGGTGGAGGCACGCCGGGAAGGGCGGCCGCTTCACGTGGGAGTGCGGGCGTCGTGCGAAGATTGTCGGCGCAAGCCCGGCCGTCCGTCGTGGCAGATCCGCTCCAAGGCCGCCCGCAGACCGCACCGGGATCCGACGATTCGACGTACGGACACCGACCTTCGATGACGAACTCCGCACCGGTCTCCACTCGCCGGGACCTCGCCGACGCCCCTCTGCTCGTGGCCGCTCGCGGCGGAAAGCCCCGGCACACGCCGGTCTGGTTCATGCGGCAGGCCGGGCGATCGCTGCCCGAGTACCGCCAGGTCCGCGAAGGCATCCCGATGCTGCAGGCCTGCCTGACGCCGGAGCTGGTCAGCGAGATCACCATGCAGCCGGTCCGCAGGCACGGCGTCGACGCCGCGATCCTGTTCAGCGACATCGTGCTGCCGCTCTACGCCGCGGGCATCGGGCTCGACATCGTGGCCGGGACCGGCCCGGTGGTGACCAACCCGATCAGCGGTCCGGCCGACGTCGCCGCGCTGCCCGCGCTGGAGGCCGAGCAGGTCAAGCCGGTCGCCGACGCGGTGGGCCTGCTGGTCCAGGAGCTCGGCCAGACGCCGCTGATCGGATTCGCGGGCGCGCCCTTCACGCTGGCCTCCTACCTCGTCGAGGGCGGCCCCAGCCGCAACCACGAGCGCACCAAGGCGCTCATGCACTCCGACCCGCAGACCTGGCACTCGCTGCTGGAGAAGCTCGCCGACACCACGCTGGAGTTCCTGCGCGTGCAGGTGGGCGCCGGGGTCGACGCGATCCAGCTGTTCGACTCGTGGGCCGGTGCGCTGTCGCTGCGCGACTACCGCGAGTTCGTGCTGCCGCACAGCCGCCGCATCTTCGAGGGCGTCGCCGAGTTCTCCGACATCCCCAAGATCCACTTCGGGGTCGGCACCGGTGAGCTGCTCGGTGCGATGCGCAACGCCGGACCGGACGTGGTCGGCGTGGATTGGCGGGTGCCGCTGGACACCGCCGTCGCCCGCCTGGGCGCCGCCGAACCGGGCGCGGCCAAGCCGGTCGTGCAGGGCAACCTCGACCCGGCCGTGCTGTTCGCCGGCTGGGACGCCGTCGAGCGTGAGGTGCTCCGCATCCTCGAGGAGGGCCGCGAAGCCGGCGGGCACATCTTCAACCTCGGTCACGGGGTGCTGCCGACCACCGATCCGGAGATCCTGACCCGGGTCGTCGAGCTGGTGCACACCACGACCGCGCAGAGCTGATGGCCCCGCGTGTCGCGGTCGTCGGCGGCGGTGTCGCCGGGCTGACCGCCGCGCACCGGCTCCGCCGCGAGCTGGGCGCCGACGCCGAGATCGTGCTGGTGGAGCAGACCTCCCGGCTGGGCGGCAAGCTGCGCACCGTCGAGCTGGCGGGCCGCCCCTACGACCTCGGCGCCGAAGCGTTCCTGGCGCGGCGACCCGAGGTGCTGGACCTGGCCGAGGAGCTCGGCGTTCGGACCGAAGTCGTGCACCCGGCCGGTGCGGCCGCGACCGTGCGGGCCGGCGGGCGGACCCAGCGGCTGCCCGGCGGCACCGTGATGGGCGTTCCCGCCGAAGCCGACTCGGTCGCCGGAGTGCTCTCCGAGGCCGGAATCGACGCCGTGCGCGCCGAAACCGACATGCCGCCGATCGAGCTGGGCGGCGCCGACATCTCCGTCGGGGACCTGCTGCGCGCCCGCGTCGGCGACGAGGTCGTCGACCGCCTGGTGGAGCCGCTGCTCGGCGGTGTCTACGCGGGGGACGCCAACCGGCTGGGCCTGCGCGCGACGATCCCCGCGCTGGCCAAGGCCCTCGACGACGGCGCGGGTTGGATCACCGCGGCGGCCAGGTCGGCGCTGCCGGTGCCGAAACCCGGTGCGCCGCAATCCGTTTTCGGTGCCTTCCAGAGCGGCTACCGGGAGCTGCTCGACCGGCTGCTGATCGCCGCCGACGCCGAAGTGCGGCTGGGCCTGCCGGTCCGCGCGCTGGCGCGCACCGGAAGCGGCTGGCGGCTGGAGATCGGCTCGGCGCCCGCCCCGGAGCACCTCGACGTCGACGCGGTCGTGCTCGCGGTGCCCGCGCCCGCCGCCCGAAAGCTGTTGCAGGATCCCGTTCCCGGCGCGTCCGCGAAGCTCGCCGAGGTCGAGCTGGCGTCGATGGTCGTGGTCGGTCTCGCGCTGCCGCCCGGCACCGAAGTGCCCGAGCACGGCGGAAAACCGGCCTCCGGCACGCTGATCGCGCGCGGCGAGCGGCACTCCGGCGGAACCCCGTTCACCGCCAAGGCGTTCACCTACTCCAGCACCAAGTGGGCGCACCTGCGCGGAGCCGGGGGAGAGGTGCTGGTGCGCGGTTCGGTCGGCCGCTTCGGCGAGACCGAGGACCTGCGCCTGGACGACGAGGAACTGCTGCGCCGGGTCCGCGCGGACCTCGCCGAGCTGACCGGGATCACCGCCGAGCCGGTGGATTCCACCGTGCTGCGCTGGGGCGGCGGGCTTCCGCAGTACGGCCCCGGGCACCTGGACCTGGTCGCCGACGTGGAACGCGAGGTGGCTGGCGTGCCGGGGCTGGCGATCGCCGGGGCCGCGCTGCACGGCGTCGGCGTTCCCGCCTGCGTGGCGACCGGCGAGGCGGCAGCGACCAGCATCACGCGGGACCTGCTGCAGGCCGGACCTCGAGAAGTGGGACGATGAAGGTATGGCGCGGCTGAATTACGACGAGCTCAACGACACCATCCGCTACACCATGTGGTCGGTCTTCCGGATCAGGCAGGGCGAACTGCCCGAGGACCGGACCAAGGCCGCGCAGGTGACCCAGGAGTACCTGGAGTCGCTGGCCGGATCCGGTGTCGTGGTCCGCGGTGTCTACGACGTCTCGGGTCTGCGCGCCGACGCGGACTTCATGATCTGGTGGCACGCCGAGGACGTCGAAGCCGTCCAGGCCGCCTACACCGGCTTCCGCCGCGAGACGCCGCTCGGCCAGGCCTCCGAGCCGGTCTGGAGCAACGTGGCGCTGCACCGCCCGGCGGAGTTCAACAAGAGCCACATCCCGGCGTTCCTGGCCGGCGAGGACCCGAAGAAGTACATCTGCGTGTACCCCTTCGTGCGGTCCTACGAGTGGTACCTGCTGCCCGACGACGAGCGCCGCAAGATGCTCGCCGACCACGGCAAGGAAGCCCGCGACTACCCGGACGTGCGCGCCAACACCGTCGCGTCCTTCGCGCTGGGCGACTACGAGTGGGTGCTGGCCTTCGAGGCCGACGAGCTGCACCGGATCGTCGACCTGATGCGCCACCTGCGCGGCACCGAGGCCCGCCTCCACGTCCGCGAGGAGATCCCCTTCTACACCGGCCACCGGGTCGACGTCACCGACCTGGTCACCCGGCTTCCGTAGCCACGAGAGCCGAGCGGCCCCGGGCTCCCCGGCGCACCCGGCCCCCAACCGGCCGCGACAACAATCGACGAGGCGGACCGCGATCGAGTTGATGCAGTAGCGCTGGTCGGTGGGGGTGGCGTAGCCCTCGCCCTCGAAGACGTGTCCGAGGTGGCCGTGGCAGGCGGCGCAGAGGACCTCGGTGCGGACCATGCCCATGCTGCGGTCCTCGCGGAGGATCACCGCATCGGAGTCGCTCGGGTCGTAGAACGACGGCCAGCCGCAGTGCGACTCGAACTTGGTCTCGCTGCGGAACAGCTCCGCGCCGCAGCCCCGGCACTCGTAGACGCCGGTGGTCTTGGTGTCGACGTACTCGCCCACCCACGCGGGTTCGGTGGCCGCCTGGCGCAGCACCGCGTACTCGTTCGGGGTGAGCTGCTCCCGCCACTCCTGCTCGCTCTTGGTGACCTGGGGAGTGCCTGCAACCGGATCCATGCTTCCACGCTAATGCGATCGAAGATCGATTGCTAAGCGGCCGGTCCCGATCGAGGTCCGGGCCACGATCAGCCGAAGAACGTGCCGAGCATGTAGCCCACCGCGTTCCACACGGTGAACAGCACGCCGAACAGGATCAGCACCACGACCGCCACCGCCACCAGCCTGCGGTGGCCGCCGGTGCGGTTGGCGCTCTGGGCGAACTCGTCGACGCCGCGCAACATGCCCTCGACGGTCGCCTCGGAGTGCGGGCGGTCCATCCGCGCGCGGTGCTCGGCGAACGCGCGGACCTCGGGATCGTCGTGGTCGAGGTCCTCGAGGTCGCCGAAGCGAGCCGGTTCGTCCGATTCACGGCGCTGCATCGGCACACCGTATCGCCTACTCGGGTGCAGCGGAATCGCCACGTCCACCCGACGGGGTGCGGCGAAATCGCTCGTCGCCGCCGCTCATCAAATAGGCTTGGAAAATTCCACTTTGGAGGCATCGGAGGGCGGCGATGAGCGAGTCAGCTGGAGTCGAGGACGGCCGGTTCCTGCCGGAACTGCAGATCACCCCGCCGCAACGGCAGCGCCGCTGGACCGTGCTGCTGCGGGTGCTGCTGCTGATCCCGCACTTCATCGTGCTGTGGGCGCTGAGCATCGCGGCGGCCGTGGTGGCGTTCATCGGGTGGTTCGCCGCGCTGGTCCTGGGCAGGCTGCCGGAGTGGATCTCCGGATTCCTCACCCTCTACATCGCCTACAACACCCGCGTCGGTGCCTCCGCGTGGCTGCTGGTCGACCGGTACCCGCCGTTCGTGGTCGGCGATCCGCAGTTCCCCGTCGACGTCGACATCCGGACCGGCAGGCTCAACCGCTGGGCCGTGCTGTTCCGGTTCGTCCTGCTGATCCCGGCGGCGATCGTGGCCGCCGTCGTCTCCTACGGGTTCGGCGTCCTGGCGTTCTTCCTGTGGCTGATCATCCTGGTCATCGGACGCAACCCGCGCCCTGTCTTCGACGCCTCGACGGCCGCGCTGCGCTACACGATGCGCACCAACGCCTACGTCTACCTGCTCACCGGCGCCTACCCGAAGCGGCTGTTCGGCGACGCCCGCGAAGAGGGCGAACCGGCTCAGGTTCCCGCCGGGACCCGGCCGCTGGTGATGTCCAAGGGCGGCCGGATCATGCTGATCGCGTTCATCGTGCTCGGCGCGCTCGCGCTCATCGGCAACGGCGTGGTGCAATCGACCCAGCAGCCGCACTCGTACGAGTACCAGTACGACTACGCCGGTTGATCGACCGGCCACCGGTCGCGGTCACTGATCGCAGCTGCTGGGTTCCGCTCCTTGGGCGACATCGGTTCGCTCTAGCAGCGGTGTTCCGCCCGCTGGAGCGGCGAGGAACATCGACAGGTGCTGGTATCCAACACCGATCGGAGGTCGGAGATGGTCGGCACCGAAGCACCGCGACAGGGCGGTTGCAGCTGTTGCTCCAGCTGCAGCGGTCCTTCCTGTGGCTGCTGCTCCAGCTGCGGCTGAAGCGGCGGTGGCCTGCCCGGGGTGTTGCGGGATCACTCCGGGCAGGCCATGCCCTCGGTGGGCACGACCCCTTGGACCAGGAATCGGCTGATCGCGTCGGTGACGCACGCCGAGCGGGCGATCGCTCCGTGCCCGGCGCCCTGCCAGCGCATCGCCACCCCGGTCGGGAGCTCGTCGGCCAGGTGATCGGTGCCCAGCGCCAGCGCCTTCGGGTCGTTGGCGGTGGTGATCACCGGGATCGGCGGCAGGTCCGCACGACGGGGTGACGGCAGCGGCTGCTGCGGCACCGGCCACGAACCGCACCACACCACGCGCTGAACCGCGACCCCGCCGAACAGCGGGAAGCGGTTCACCCAGTCCTGCGCGAGTTCGCTGCTGCGCTGCGGCGGCACGCGCAACGTCGTGTCGTTGCAGCTGGTGATGAGGTCGCCGTCGAACCACGGCGGGTTCACGCCCTGCGGCGTCACCAGCGGTGCGGTGAGCGCTGCGAGCGGTGCGCCGTCGCCCCGGTTGCCCGCGGCCAGCGCGTCGGCCAGCGCGGGCCAGCCGTTGCGATCGGCCAGGCCCTGCAGGAGCGCCTGCGTCACCCGTCCTGCGGGCACGGTCGTGCCCGCAGCCGGCAGCGGAGCCGTGCGGGTGCGCTCCACCAGGTCGCCGACCGCCTGGCGGGGGTTCGGGCCCAGCGGGCAGCCGCGGCTGACGCAGTCGGCGGCGAAGACGTCGAACGTCTGCTCCGCGGCCTGCGCCTGGTACTCGGCCTGCCCCATCGAATCGCGCGTCGGGTCCGGAGCGCCGTCGATGACGAACCGTCCCACCGCGCCCGGGTAGCGCTCGGCGTAGGTGGTCAACAGCCGGCCGGCCTCACCGCGACCGATCGCGTGCAGCCTCGGCACGCCCAGTTCCAGGCGGAGTTCTTCCAGGTCGGAGGCGGTGCGCCAGGTGTCGTAGGCCTGCAGCCGCTCGTCCAGCTTGAGCAGGCACTCCTGGCTGGCCGACAGCACCGAGTCCAGCAGCCGGTCCACGTCCGCGCGCTGCGTGGCGCGCGGATCGAAACCGAGGATCTGCTCGCGCTGCTGCGGCGGCACGCAGTCGGCCGGTTCCGACTCGCCGGTGCCGCGCCGGTCCATGCCGACGATGTCGAAGGTGTTCCGGATCTCCGGCGGCAGCTGGGTCGCCAGCCGCGCCGCGAAGGTGGTTCCCGGCTCGCCGCCGACGTCGCCGACCACGACCAGCGGCACCCGGCCCGAACCGGTGCGGATCAGCGAGTTCCGGGCGGTGCCGCGCTCCGGCGCCTCCGGGGCGTCGAGCGTCGACAGCAGGCGCGAGCAGGAGAACGTCATCCCGGGCGGCAGCGACCCCAGCTCGGCGCGGGTCTGCTCGGTGCAGTCCTGCCAGTTCAGCGAGTCCGTCGGCGCGGCGCCGAGCGGCGGCACGGGCTGCGGCTTCGGAGGCTGCGGCGCGGGCGCCACCTGCTGCTCGCTGTCGTGGTAGGCGACCGCGGGCCGCTGCGAAGGCCCGACCGAACAACCGGCGGCCACCAGCAGGAGCAACGGCAGCAGCACGGCTCCGGCCCGGTTGATGGTGCGCGGCACGAGAACTCCTAGTCGACGAACTTCGTTCTTAGCTTCCCATGATCGAGGTGTGACGCCGGTGAGGGGACGTTCCGCCGTGTTGTGGGCTGGGGGAGTGCCAACTGCGCTGCGGTCCTCTTGCCAGCCAGTACACGGGGCAGAGCCGCTCAGCACCCCGCGGCGGTGCCAGCGCCTCGGGTGGGGCGGTGAGAAAGCACCTCCGGTCGCTTGCCTGGCGGTGTTGTTTTTTGCGGATTGTTCCGTGGGATAGCGTGCTCGGGGTTGGGTTCGTTGAGGCGTTAAGGAGCGTTCGTGCAGGTCGCCTGGGGGCCGGGGGAGGAACGTCGGTTCAGCGCTAGCCGGGTTTCGGCTGCTGCGCTGGGGGCTGTGCCGCCGCCGATGCTGGTGCTGGTCGGCGTGATCAGCGTCCAGGTGGGGGCCGCGTTCGCCAAGCAGCTGTTCAGCGTTGCCGGAGCTTCCGGGGTGGTGACGCTGCGGCTGGTGTTCGCCGCCCTGATCCTGCTGGCCGTGTTCCGCCCGGCGCTGCGGATGGACTGGCCCACGCTTCGCGTCGTCGCCGGCTACGGCCTCGTGCTGGCCGGCATGAACATGTGCATCTACCAGTCGTTCGAGCGGATCCCGCTGGGTGCGGCGGTGACCATCGAGTTCCTCGGCCCGCTGACCGTGGCGCTGTTCGGATCGCACCGCAAGCTCGACGTCGTGTGGGCGCTGCTGGCCGGAACCGGGGTGTTCCTGCTGTCCCGCGTCGAAGGCGGTCTCGACTGGGTCGGCGTCGTGTTCGCGCTGGCGGCGGGCGCCTGCTGGGCCGGGTACATCCTGCTGGGCGCCAAGCTCGGCAGCCGCACCACCGGGACCTCCGGCCTGGCGCTGGCGATGGCCTTCGGCGCGCTCGTCGCGATCCCGATCGGCGCCGTCGACTCCGGTCCCGCGCTGCTGGACCCGGCTGTGCTGGTCATCGGCCTGCTGGTGGCGCTGATGTCCTCGGTGGTGCCCTACACGCTCGAACTCGAGGCGCTGCGCCGCATGCCGCCGCGCGTCTTCGGCATCCTCATGAGCACCGAACCCACCGTCGCCGCCCTCGCGGGCCTGGTCGTCCTCGGCGAACTCCTCACCGGCTGGCAGTGGCTGGCCATCTGCTGCGTCGTCATCGCCTCGGTCGGCTCCGTCGCCACCACCCGGCAGACACCGGAATCCGGCGACCCGCCGGCCAACTAGGCGCCCGGGATGGGCGCGGGCTCGATGGCGCGCAGCAGGGTGAGCAGCGTGCGGTTGAGCGGGACCGGGATGCCGTGCCGGTCGGCCGCGCGGACGAGGGTTCCCGTGATGTGCTCGTGCTCCAGCGGGAGCCCGGCGATCCGGTCGTAGAGCATCGACGTGCCGTTGGTCGGGGGCATCCGCGCCGTGTAGTCGGAGAGGACCTTGTCCGCGTCCTGCTCCGTGAGCGACGCCCCCTCGGCCTGCGCGACGGCGATCGCCTCGGCGAGGATCCCCTCGCACAGCTGCTGGACCTCGGCGTCGGCGAGGACGTCCAGGCGGCGCAGGGTCAGCGCCGTGATCGGGTTCGGGGCCACGTTGGTGAGCATCTTGCGCCAGGCCGCGGTGTGGAAGTCGTCGGTCGCGCGCAGCTTCACCGCCGAGCCCTCCAGCAGCGACACGAAGCGGGAGCCGAGCTCACCGCCCGCGACCTGCATGGTGGCCGGGGAGCGACGCACGACCTGGCCCGGGCTGGTCCGCTCGGCGCCGACGTAGATCAGCGCCGGCAGCACGGGGGCCTGCAACCGCAGCTCGGCGATCGACTCGCGGTGCTCCACCCCGTTCTGCACCACCACGAGCGGCGTGCGGCCGTCGTCGAGCTTGTGCAGCCAGGGAGCCGTGCTCGGCACGTCGTGGACCTTGGTGGTCAGCACGATCCAGTCGAACTCGCCGACGGCACCGGGTTCGGTGGCCACCGACACCGGGACCTCGGACGTCCCCTCGGGCGTGTCCAGCACCAGCCGCCCGAACGGCGTGCGCACGCACATCGTCACCTCGTGGCCCGCGGCGTGCGCCGCTTCGGCGATCACTCCGCCGATGCCACCCGAACCGATCACCGCAATCCGTTGTGCCACCACGGGAGCGAAGATTACCCGTCCGAACGATCCGTTCGGTGCACGGCGCCGAACAGCACGGAGTCGAGGTCGTAGCGCATCGGCTCCTCCAGCTGGGCGTAGTCGCAGGACTCCGGGTCCCGGTCGGGGCGCCAGCGCACGAACTGCGTGGTGTGCCGGAACCGGGCCGGAAGCCCGCCTTCGGTGTGGTCGTAGGAGACCTCCACGACCCGTTCCGGCCGCAGCGGCACCCACGGCTGCTCGTTGCTGTTCCAGCGGTTCACCGAGCCGGGGAGCCGCCGCCCGGTCGCGTTCTCGCCGACCCACGGGTGCTCGCCGTCGGTGATCAGCTCGGTCAGCTCCCCGGCCAGCTCGCGGCGCCGCGCGGCGGAGAACGCGCCGACCACGCCGACGTGGTGCAGCACCCCGTGCTCGTCGTGCAACCCCAGCTGCAGCGACCCGACCGCGGTGCCGGGCTCGGTGTTGGCGTGCCAGCGCAGGCCCGCGACCACGCAGTCAGCGGTGCGCGAGTGCTTGATCTTGGACATCGTCCGCTTGCCCGGCACGTACGGGCCGTCGAGCGGCTTGGCGATGACACCGTCCAGCCCGGCGCCCTCGAACAGCCGGAACCACTCCTCGGCCAGCTCCGGGTCCTCGGTGGCCGGCGTGGTGCGCAACCCGGGACGGTCCAGGCCCAGGTCGGCCAGCAGTTCGCGGCGTTCGGACTGCGGCGAACCGGTGAGGTCCTGGTCGTCGAGGGCGAGCAGGTCGAAGGCGATGAACGTGGCCGGTGTGCGCTCGGCCAGCGCCTTGACCCTGCTGGCGGCGGGGTGGATGCGTTCGCTGAGCAGGTTCCAGTCGAGGCGGTCGCCGTCCTCGTCGCGGTGGATCACCACGAGCTCACCGTCGAGGACCGCAGGCCGCTCCAGCTGCTGCGCGAGCGTCGCCTGCACCTCGGGGAAGTAGCGCTCCAGCCCGCGCCCGGTCCGCGACTGCAGCATCGCCGGCGAACCCGGCTCGACGAACACCAGGCAGCGGAAACCGTCCCACTTCGGCTCGAACAGCAACCCCTCCCGGTGCGGGACGCCGTCGACGGGACTGGCCAGCATCGGTTTCACCGGAGGTTGCAGCGGCAGCACGACGGCCTCCTAGCGGACGCGTTGCTTGGGGGCTCGGTCCAGGCGCAGCCGGATCGCCGTGGGCAGCGTTTCCCGGCCCAGCGCTCGGCGGGCGCGGGCGAGGACCTTCTCGTCCAGCTCCTCCCACACGTGCCGGACGTTGGCGCCCTCCTGCAGCGACAGGGTCAGGCGCAGCGACGGGGACCGGTCGGTTCCGGCCATCCGCACCCGGGCCCGCTTGACGCCGGAGACCTGCTCGGCGTCGGCGCGCACCGCGTTGGCCAGCGCGCCCGAGGTGACGTGCAGGTCGCCGGAGTCGGCGTGCTCCAGGCGCACGTCCGGGTGCTGCTCGGGACGCATCGCCTGCACCAGCCACCACAGCCCCAGCACGAACAGCACCAACCCGGCGAGGAGACCGATCACGGCCGCGAGCTGCGCGTTGTCCCGCAGCCACTGCACGACCAGCGGGTCGGCGACCGGGCGCTGCCCGCGGAACACGCCCAGCGCGCCGGAACCCACCACCAGCGCCGCAGCTCCCACCAGCAGCGACAGCAGGCCCAGCAGGACCACGACGCCGCGTTCGAAAGCGGCGCCGCGACCGATCGGCGTGCTGCTCGGCTTGATCTCGGTCATCGGCGCTCCTTCGGCGCGGCCACCGACACCAGCACCTTCGGCGTGCTCGGCAGCGGCAGGTCCCCGACGGCGTGCTCGGCCGTGGAGGTCAGGCGTTCCCGCAGATCACCGCTCTCCCGGAAGCGGGCGGACGCCTTGACGCGCACCCGCTTGGCGCCCGCGGTGACGGTCGCTGCGGCGACCCCGTCCTGGTCGCGGACCTGGTGGCCGACCAGTCGCGCCAACGACCGCCGGTCGGTGGTGACGGTGACTTCCGGGGCCGGGTCGTGCAGCCGGAGCTCGCGGTGTCCCGAGGTGACCGCCGCGATCAGCAGCACCACGCCGAGCACCACCAGGGCGATGGCGAAGATCTGCACCGGTCTGTCGTCCCACGAGAAGCCGCTCAGCGCGTCGCGGATCCCGGCCGGGCCGAGGATCAGGCCGCGCGAGTCCGGCCGGATCAGGCTCCACGCGGACTCGATGGCCAGCAGCGCTGCGGCTGCGGCCACCACGAGGCCGGCGACGGCGGTGATCAGTCGTACGAACAGGCGCATCGTTCACTCCACCCGCGGCGGCGCGGCCGGCGGGACCAGGGCGGACACGGTCACGTCAACGCTGCGCACCTGGCAGCCGGCGATGCGGGACAGCTCCGCGTTCACGCGCTCGCGCATCGAGGCGACGACGTCGCGCACCGGGTTCGGGTAGCGCAGCGCCACGGTCAGCCGGACCCGCAGCGCGTCGTCGGTCCCGCTGACCTCGGCTCCCGCGGTGTGCTTGCGGCCGCTGCGCGCGCTGCCCGGGTCGACGTCAGCGGCGTGCGCGGCGATCTTGCGCAGCACCGAGCGGTGGACGTGCAGGCTGCCGCGCTCCTCGACCTCCTCGCCGGAAACGGCCTCCTCGGGCCGGGTGGCGGTTGCGGTCATCGGCGGTCCTTGGCGCGGCCGAGCAGGTCGCCGATCTCCAGCTCACCGTCGAGGATCCGGCCGACCACCAGTCCGACCGCGCCGATCAGCAGGGCGATCAGGAACCCGCTGAAGCCTCCGACCACCGCCGCGGTGCCGAGGATCAGTCCGGAGATCAGTCCGGTCTGCGTCGCATTCATCTCCGAGCCTCCTGTGACGAAACGAGCGGGTCATCGAACGCGGGGCGGTGCGTGGCGGCGCCGCCACCGGCAGCGGGCGCGGTGCAGCAGTCCCCGCACCCCGTTCGGCCTGACCTCGACCACGACCGGCGCGTCGAAGCGAGGATCGACCGGGCGGGCGCGCAACCGGGCGAGCCCGGCGGCGAACGCCTCCGGATCTCCCCCCACGTCCGGGTGGTTGGCCCGGATGAACGCGCGGATCTCGGCGCGCGTCGCCGGGTCCTGGTGCACGCCACCATTCTGCGCCTCCCCACCGCTCATCCGGTTTCCTGCGGATCCTCGGCCGTTTCCACGTCAGAGACGTAGATGTCCACCGGGGTCTCGCCGAGCTGTTCGGACAGCGCGCCGCGCAGTTCGGCGACGGTCTCCTGCAGCGGGCGGTCGAGGCGCAGCACCACCCCGATCTCCACCGGCCCGTCCTCGGGCATCCGCACGCCGGTCACCCGGTGGCCGGGGAAGTAGGACGCGATCTCACCGAACGCGCCCCCGTGCAGCCGAGCCACCGACGGGTGCGCGAGCACCTGGTCGGCGAGCTCACTGGCGGACGGCTGCTCCGGCAACTGGGCCTCCTAGGCGGTGTGGGAAGGGACGAGCTCACTCCACGCGCGACGGCGCGGCCTGAGTCGTCTCCTCCTCGTCCTCGCTGGGCAGGTGGATGTCGTTGACGACGATGTTGACCTCGATGACGTCGAGGCCGGTCATGCGCTCCACCGCGGTGATCACGTTGCGCCGCACCGCCCGCGAGAGGTCCACGATGGACGCCCCGTACTCGACGACGATGTCCAGGTCCACCGCGGCCTGCTTCTCACCGACCTCGACCTGCACGCCCGAGGTGGAGGAAGTGCCGCTGCCGCCCGGAATCCGGTCCCGTAGGGCGCCGAAGGCGCGCGAGACACCGCCGCCCATCGCGTAGACCCCGGAGACCTCGCGCGCGGCGATGCCGGCGATCTTCTGCACCACCGACGCGGCGATGGTCGTCTTGCCCTGCGACGTCTCGTCGGCCAGACGCGCCGGGGAACCGCCGGTGCGCGTCTCCGGGATGCGCCGCTCGGCGCTCTGCGCACCCGATTGGGTGGCCTGACCGGAGGGCGTGCCGCTGTTCTGGGCCATGAGATCCAGCTCCTTCCCGGTAACGCCGAAGCACTTCGGCGAGATGTGGCGCGAGGTGTGCCCGCACCTGGTCCGAGGGTGTCCCAGGTGCGATCGCGGCACCATTCGGTGCGTGAGATCGGGTGGGAGCGGTTCGCCCCACCCGTCACTCGGGCATTCTTCCGTAACGCAAAAACAGCAGCGAATCCGAGTGCAGCACCGACTCCAGCCGCATCGCGCGCAGCTGTTCCGCGCCCTTGCCGTTGGCGATGCGACCGGCGTCGCCGCTGGCCAGCATGGGGGAGAGGGTCAGGCACAGCTCGTCGACGAGGTCGTCGTCGACCAGGCTGCCGAACAGCTGAGGGCCGCCCTCGCAACCGATCCGGCGCAGCCCGCGCTGATCCAGCGCGTCGAGCGCGGCGGCTAGATCCACCCGATCGGTGCCCGCGACCACCACGTCGGCGCCGGCGTGGGCGAGCGCGGCCCTGCGCTCGGCGGGAGCCGACCCGCAGGTGATGACGATCGGCGGCACCAGCGTGTCGGTCAGCAGCGGCGAATCCAGCGGCAGCGCGGCCCGCGCGGTGACCAGCGCGATCGGTGGCACCTCGGACAAGCCCAGGCGGCCGCGGAGCTCGGCGCGCACCTCGTGGCGCTTGACGCCCCGGTAGCCCTCGGTCAGCGCGGTGCCCAGGCCGACCAGGACCACGTCCGAGAGGCTGCGGATCAGGCCCAGCACCTCCTGGTCCACCGGGTGCGACAGCGCCCGGGAACTGCCGCCGGAGGTGACCGCGCCGTCCAAGCTGGACACGAAGTTGACCCGCACCCACGGGCGTTGCAGCGTCTCGGGGAAGGC
Organism: Saccharopolyspora mangrovi; assembly: GCF_035320975.1. NCBI lineage: Bacteria > Bacillati > Actinomycetota > Actinomycetes > Pseudonocardiales > Pseudonocardiaceae > Saccharopolyspora > Saccharopolyspora mangrovi. Next base: position 197,429 of record NZ_JAWLNX010000008.1, read on the forward strand.
GTAGTGGGCTTCCAGTCGATCGCCCACGTCTCGCGCGCCGTCCACTGGCCAGAGTTCGTCGACCACGGATCCATCCCACCACGGGTGAGCAGGAGCACGTGCCGGGAGGACCTGGCTCGGCGGTGTCCGGTTATAGAGTCGGGCGCATGAATTTCGCCCGTCTGGTCGACCGCCGTCCAGAGATCACCCCGGACGAGCTGGTCCAGGCGATGACGCCGCCGCCCCGCTTCGAGGCGGCGCGCTTCGAGACCTACATCCCCAACCCCGAGGAACCCAGCCAGGCCCAGGCGGTGCGGGAGTGCTCGGCGTTCGCCGAGCGCATCAACGCCTCCGCGAGCGGTGGCGGCGGCTGGCTGCGCGGGATGTTCGGCGGCAAGAAGAAGACCGACGGCGACAAGCGCGGGCTCTACCTCGACGGCGGGTTCGGCGTCGGCAAGACGCACCTGCTGGCCTCGCTGTGGCACGCCACCGAGGGCACCAAGTCCTACGGCACCTTCGTCGAGATCACCAACCTGGTGGGCGCGCTCGGGTTCGCCGAGACCGTGCAGCGGCTCTTGCAGCACCGGTTGCTGGCCATCGACGAGTTCGAGCTGGACGACCCGGGCGACACGATGCTGGTCACGCAGCTGATCGCGAAGCTCACCGACGCGGGTGTGCACGTGGCGGCCACGTCCAACACGCTGCCGGACAAGCTCGGCGAGGGCCGGTTCGCGGCGGTGGACTTCCTGCGCGAGATCCACGCGATGTCCGCCCGCTTCAGCGTGGTGCGGGTCGACGGGCCGGACTACCGGCATCGCGGACTGCCCGAGGCGCCGCCGCCGATGGCCGACGACGAGCTGTCCCGGCTCGCCGAGGCCACCGACGGGTCGACGCTGGACGACTTCGACGAGCTCTGCGGGTTCCTCGCCGGGCTGCACGCCTCGAAGTACGGGCGCCTCGTCGACGGGGTCACCGCGGTGCACCTCTCCGGCGTGCACGCGGCCCCGGACCAGGACGTGGCGCTGCGCCTGGTGGCGCTGGCCGACCGGCTCTACGACCGGGCGATCCCGGTCCGGGTCTCCGGTGCACCGCTGTCCGGCCTGTTCACCGAGGAGATGCTGCAGGGCGGCTACCGCAAGAAGTACCTCCGCGCGATCAGCCGCCTCACAGCCCTCTCCCGCGACCTCACCAAGTCCTGACGAACCGGAGTTCCCGCGGGACCTTGCCCGCCGCCATCACTTCGTGAGGACTTCGGCGATGGCGTCGATACCGATGTCGAGGTCCTCGCGGCTGATGGTCAGCGGCGGGGCGATGCGCAGCGTGGTGGCCTGCGTTTCCTTGCACAGCACGCCCTTGGCGACCAGGGCCTCGCTGGCCTGGCGGCCGGAGGGACCGCCGGGCGCGATCTCCACGCCCGCCCACAGCCCGCGCCCGCGCACCTCGGCGACGCCGTTGCCGACCAGGTCGCCGAGGCGGGCGTGCAGGTGCGCGCCCAGCTCGCGGGAGCGCTCCTGGAACTCGCCGGTGCGCAGCAGCCGGATCACCGCCCGGCCCACCGCCGCCGCCAGCGGGTTGCCGCCGAAGGTCGAGCCGTGCTGACCGGGCTGCAGCACGCCGATGACGTCGTCGCGGCCCACCACGGCCGACACCGGCAGGATGCCGCCGCCCAGCGCCTTGCCCAGCGTGTAGAGGTCCGCGCGGACGCCGTCGTGGGCGCTGGCCAGCAGCTCGCCGGTGCGGGCCAGGCCGGACTGGATCTCGTCGCAGATCAGCAGCGCGCCGTGCTCGTCGCACGCGCGTCGCAGCCGGGGCAGGTAGTCGGCGGGCGGCACGATCACGCCCGCCTCGCCCTGGATGGGCTCGACCAGCACCGCCGCGGTCCGCTCGCTGATCGCGGCCTCCACGGAGGCGGCGTCGCCGTAGTCGGTGATGGTGAAGCCGGGGGTGTAGGGGCCGAACTCGGCGCGGGCGTCGGGGTCGGTGGAGAAGGAGACGATGGTCGTGGTGCGGCCGTGGAAGTTCGACCCGGCCACGATGATCTCGGCTTGGTTCTCCGGCACGCCCTTGATCTGGTAGGCCCACTTGCGGGCGATCTTGATCGCCGACTCGACGGCTTCGGCGCCGGAGTTCATCGGCAGCACCCGGTCGGTGCCGGTGAGCTCGGCGAGCTCGCGGCTGAACGGCCCGAGCTGGTCGTGGTGGAACGCCCGGCTGGTCAGCGTCAGCTTGCCCAGCTGCTCGGTGGCGGCGGCGACCAGCTCGGGGTGCCGGTGGCCGAAGTTCAGGGCCGAGTACCCGGCCAGGAAGTCCAGGTAGCGACGACCGTCCACATCGGTCATCCAGGCGCCGTCGGCCTCGGCGATCACGACCGGGAGCGGGTGGTAGTTGTGCGCGCTGAAGCGGTCGTCGAGCGCCAGGAACTCGGCGGCGCGGGACTCGGTGTCGAGCTGCGAGTGGACGGTAGCCATGAGCACAAGGCTATGTCGGTGGTCCAGTGGATTTCAGTCGCCGAGCCTTGCTTCTCGCGTCGCTTCGTTGCGTTCATTCGAGTGAGAACGAAGCTTCGTTGTGCTGTTCGGGCTCACAGCATGCGCGAGTCGTAGCTGCCCCGCGCGTACTGCTCGAGCGCGGTGCGCAGCCGCCGGCCCTCCTGCCTGCGGGAGATGAACCCGCCGGTCGCGCCGATCGGGTAGATCCGCCCGCCGCCGTGGTAGCTGCGAACCCGGTGCCACGGCCTCGACCGCGGCGCCGATCCGTCGGCCAGCCACACCGCCAGCGACGACGACTTGCCCCGGCCGACCACGCCGACGCGCGACACCTCACCCCAGGTGAACTCCCTGGTCAAGCCCATGCGGCGGACGAGGATGCCGTCGTTGTTGACCTTCAGCCGCAGGCTCGGCGCCAGCATCCGGCAGAACGACCAGACCGCGCCGAACAGCAGCAGCAGCGCGCCGAGCCGGAAGACCGCCAGCTGGTCCGGTTTGGTGAGCGAGCTCGTCAAGCTCCCCCGGTAGAAGGGGATGTCCACGCTGTCGGCGAGGTAGGTCACCGCCACCAGCAGCAGCGCGAAGGTCGCGGTCCACATCGCGGCCGCCACCCGCCCGCGCGTGCGGAACTCCGGTCCCGGCCCGTCCCGCCGCACGCGGGGCGCGCGCTGTTCGTGGGCCTGCGTCTGGCGCTTCTGCGGCGGCGAGGGCGCGATCTTGTCCCGCATCGCCGGTGCGGGAGCGGCTGGGGGCGCGTCGGCGGCCGGCGGAGCTTGGGTGTAGGCCTGCGTGACCGGCTTCGGGGCCGCCTGCGCCGCGGCGGGCACCGGCTGCGGCGGGGGAGTGTCCGGCGCCTGCGCGGTGCGCTGCAGCTCGGTGGCGTGCTGGGCGATCACCGCGGTGATCGGCTGCGGCAGCCAGCCGCTGCCCTGCGGGCTCGTCTCGCCGATCCGGTCCAGCATCTGCGCCGGGGTCGGGCGGGCCGCCGGGTCCTTGTGCAGGCACTCGGCCAGCAGCGGCCGGAGCCCTTCGGGTGCCTTCTCCAGCTCGGGCTCGGCGTGGGCGACCTTGTACAGCAGTGCCGCGGTGCTCTCCTCGCCGAACGGGCCGCAGCCGGTCGCGGCGAACACCAGCACCGCACCCAGCGAGAACACGTCGCTGGCCGGGCCCACTTCGCCGCCGAGCGTCTGCTCCGGCGAGAAGAAGCCCGGTGTGCCCAGGAAGATGCCGGTGGCGGTCAGGGAGTGCCCGGTCATCGCCCGCGAGATGCCGAAGTCGATGACGCGCGGACCGTCCGGGCCCAACAGCACGTTGGCCGGCTTGAGGTCGCGGTGCACCAGCTCGGCCTTGTGGATCGCCACCAGCGCCTCGGCGAGCCCGGCGCCGAGGCTGCGCACGGTGGCCTCGGGCAGCGGGCCGTGGTCGGCGACGGCCTGGTGCAGCGTCGGCCCGGGCACGTACTCGGTGGCCAGCCAGGGCTGCTCGGCGTCCGGGTCGGCGTTGACGACCGCGGCCGTCCAGAACCCGCCGACGGCGTGCGCGGCGTCGGCCTCGCGGCGGAACCGCTCGCGGAACTCGGGGTCCTCGGCGAGGTCGGCCCGGATGACCTTGACCGCGACCACCCGGCCACCGCGCGAGCGGCCGAGGTAGACCCCGCCCATCGCACCGCGGCCCAGGCGGGCCAGCAGCCGGTAGTCGCCGACCCTGGTCGGGTCGCTGGCCAGCAACGGCTGCACGGCGTCTTCGCCCCCTAGTTCGTCGGAAGTCGCGTTAGCGCTGTCCCGGTCAAAGCTTACGTACCCGCGGCCGCGGTGTCCGGGGAACGTCCGAAGCGTCACTTCGGTAATCGGTTACTTGGCTTCATTCCAGCCCTTTCACGATGCGCCGCGCTGTGGGTATGATCCGGCGCACCGTGACCTGGAGCACGATCACCGCAGATCGAGGGAGGCACGCCGTGACAGCCAGCGGACAACGCCCGGCAGTGGCGCTGCGCGGTGTCGGCAAGCGGTTCCCCGGGGTGGTGGCCGTCGACGACGTCACGCTGGAGATCGATCCCGGCGAGGTGCACGTCTTCGCCGGTGAGAACGGTGCCGGCAAGTCGACGCTGATGAAGATGATCGCCCAGATCGAGCAGCCCAGCAGCGGCCGGATCGAACTGGACGGCGCGCCGGTCACCTACCAGGGGCCCGGTTCGGCTCGGCGGCTCGGCGTGTCGATGGTGCACCAGGAGTTCGCGCTCGCCCCCGACCTGTCGGTGGCTGAAAACCTGTTCATCGGCCACGAACCCGGTCGCGGTGGCTGGATCTCGCGCACCGCCGAGCGCCGCGCGGCGCGGGACCTGCTCGTCCGCGTCGGCCTGGACATCGACCCCGGGCGGCGCGTCTCGCAGCTGTCCACAGCGGAGCAGCAGCGCCTCGAGCTCGCCAAAGCCCTGGCGGTGCGGGCGAAAGTGCTCATCCTCGACGAGCCGACGGCGAGCCTCACCGAACGCGAGGCCGAGGAGCTGTTCGGCATCGTCCGCGAGCTCACCGACCAGGGCATCGCGGTGCTCTACATCTCGCACCGGCTGGACGAGATCTTCGAGATCGGTGACCGCGTCACCGTGATGCGCGACGGGGCCGTGGTGGAGACCAGCCCGGTGGCGGGCCTGGACGAGGCCCGGCTGGTCCAGCTGATGGTCGGCCGCGACGTCTCCAACCTCTACCCGCGCACCCACCAGGCACCCGGTGAGGTGCGGCTGAAGGTCGACGGCCTCACCCGCGGCGAGCGGGTGCGCGACGTGTCCTTCGAGGTCCGCGCCGGCGAGATCGTGGGTCTGGCCGGGCTGGTCGGCGCGGGGCGGACCGAGCTGGCGCGCGCGGTCTTCGGCGCCGAACCGCCCGAGCGCGGAACGATCACAATGGACGGTCGCGCGCTGCGGATCCGCGGTCCGGCCGACGCCATCGCCGCCGGGATCGGCTACCTCACTGAGAGCCGCAAGACCGACGGGCTGGCCATGCAGCTGGGTGTGGACAAGAACATCACCTTGGCCAAGCTGCCGATGCTGCGCTACGGGCTGATCGACCTGCAGGGCGAGCGGCGCATCGCCGAGCGCCAGCGCGACGTGCTGCGCATCCGCGTCCCCCGCGTGGGGCGCCAGGCCCAGACGCTCTCCGGTGGCAACCAGCAGAAGGTCGTGCTGGCGCGCTGGCTGGAGACCGGGGCCGACGTGCTGTTCTTCGACGAACCCGGGCGCGGCATGGACGTCGGCGCCAAGTCGGAGATGTTCCAGCAGATGGATTCCCTCGCCCAGCAGGGGAAAGCGGTCGTGCTGATCTCCAGCTACCTGCCGGAGCTGCTGAACATGTGCGACCGGATCCTGGTGATGCGCGGCGGCCAGATCACCGGAGAGGTGCAGCGGACGGAGTTCTCCGAAGAACGCGTGGTCGCACTCGCGACCGGAGCGAAGGGCAACCATGACTGAGCAGACCAAGAAACCGTCCAATGGGGACGGTGGACTGCTGGGCGGGCTGAGCGACCGGCTCTCCGGCGCGGTCTCCCAGGTCGCGGCGGCAGGCGCGCTGATCGTCGTGTTCATCGCGCTGTCGATCATCGCGCCGTCGTTCCTCACCGCCGACAACCTGTTCAACCTCGGGTCGCAGACCTCGGTGAACGCGGTGATGGCGGTGGGCGTGACGCTGGTGATCATCACCGGCGGCATCGACCTGTCGGTGGGTTCTGTGGCCGCGCTGTCCGGCGTGATCGGCGTGCTGCTGATGGCCGACTACGGGTTCAACCCGCTGCTGGGCGTCGTCGGCGGACTGGCTGTCGGTGCGCTGGCCGGGCTGGTCAACGGGCTGCTGGTGTCGGTGGTCGGGCTGCCGCCGTTCATCGCCACGCTCGGGATGCTCAGCGTGGGGCGAGGCTTGGTGCTGATCGCCACCGGGGCGGTCGCGGTGTTCGGCGCGCCGGACTCGTTCCGGTTGCTCGGGCAGGGCGTCATCGGGATCCTGCCGATCCCGGTGCTGCTGATCATCGTGGTGGCGTTGCTCGGGTACGTGGTGCTCACCCGCACCCGGCTGGGCCGCTACGCGTACGTGATGGGTTCCAACATGGAGGCCGCCCGGCTGTCCGGTGTCCCGGTCAAGCGCTACATCACCTCGGTGTACGTGCTCTCCGGTGCGCTGGCCGGGCTCGGCGGCATGATCGCGGCGTCGCGGATCAACTCCGGTCAGCCGAACTTCGGCGAGGGCCTGGAGCTGGACGTGATCGCGGCGGTCGTCATCGGTGGCGCCAGCCTCTTCGGCGGGCGCGGCACCGTGCTCGGCTCGCTGATCGGGGCCTTCCTGGTCGCGGTCATCCGCAACGGGGCGGTGCAGCTCAACATCGGCACCTTCTACCAGAACGTGCTGATCGGCGTGATCATCTGGCTGGCCGTCTGGTGGGACTACTACCAGCGCCGCAAGCTCGGCGGCGACGCCGGGTAGCCACTCTCGCGATGAGCAAAGGAGCTCTGCGATGAAGAAGGTTCTGACCGCAACGTGCGTGATGCTGACGCTGGCGGCCACCGGGTGCAGCGTCGGCGTGCGCGAGCAGACCGGCGGCGGCCAGCAGGCCGGTGGCCCGATCAAGATCGCGGTGGTGCCCAAGGCGATCGGCTTCGACTTCTGGGAGAAGGTCCGCGTCGGCGCCGAGTGCGCCGGCTCCAAGCAGCAGGGCGTCGAACTGCAGTGGGACGGCGTGAGCGCGGAGAGCGACGTCAGCGGCCAGCAGAGCCTGCTGCAGGACATGCTCGCCCAGGGCAACGTCAAGGGCCTGGTCTACGCGGCCACCGACGCCAAGGCGCTGTCGGACGTCACCAAGACCGCGCAGGGCCAGGGCACCACGGTGGTCAACATGGACTCCGGCACCACGCCGCAGCCGCCGGACGTGCCGGTGTTCGCCACCAACAACGTCGCCGCCGCCGAGCAGGGCACCGACGAGCTCGCCAAGCAGCTGGGCGGCAAGGGCAAGGTGGCCTTCATCGAGTTCCAGGCCGGCACGAGCACCAACGAGACCCGCGGCCAGGGCTTCAAGAACGGGCTCGCCAAGCACCCCGGCCTGCAGCTGGTGGCGCAGCAGTCCAGCGACAGCGACTACAACAAGGCCCTGCAGGTCACGCAGGACATCCTGACCGCCAACCCGGACCTCAACGGCATCTACGCGGCCAACGAGCCCAGCGTGCTCGGCGCCGCCGAGGCGGTCCGCCAGTCCGGCAAGAGCGGCCAGGTCAAGATCATCGGCTGGGACACCTCGGAGGGGCAGATCCAGTCCCTGCGCGACGGCGTGATCACCGGTCTCATCGCGCAGAACCCGTTCAAGATGGGCTACGCGGCGGTCAACGCGGCCGTCACCAAGATCCGCGGCAGCGGCGAGCAGAACCCCAGCACCGACACCGGCGCCACCCTGATCACCAAGGAGAACCTGGACTCACCGGAGATCCAGAAGCTCCTCAACCCCAGCTGCCAGAACCCACCCGAGTGACCCGTCGCCAGGGGCGAGAACCGCGGTGTTCGTCAGTGCGAACACCGCGATCCTCGCTCCTGGGTGGTGGTTGATCCCCGCTGCGGGATTCCCCCGGTTGTGTTGTCGTGAGTTCGACGGCACTTCGCGAGTTCGGTTCGCGTGCCGTTCGGCCAGGTCACGGCATTCGGGGGTTTCGTGTTCAGCTGGCACTGGGGTTTCGCGCGTCTGCCGCGCCGTCGCGCGGCGGCGCTGGCCGGTGCCGCGCTGGTGCTCGGCAGTTGCGCGCCCTCGGCCGTGGCGCTGCACGACCAGCTCCGCACCCACGACCCGCCCAGCACCTACGAGACGCTGAACCGGCCCACCGGGGCTCCGGCAGCCGCTGTCAGCGCGGTCGACCAGCAGGCGGCCGCTCAGGGGAACGCGTTGGGCGTGGCGGTGCTGGACCGGGCGACCGGCGAGCTCTCGTTAGGCCGGAACGGGCAGCAGCCGATGTACTCCGCGTCCCTGTCCAAGATCATCGTGACGGTGGAGCTGCTCGAACGCGGCCGGGCCACGCAGCAGGACAGGCTGCTCATCCAGCGCGCCCTCGGGCCGAGCGACGACGAGGCCATGAACGCGCTCTGGGACCGCCACGGCGGGACATCGCTGATCACCACCGGGGCCGAGCGGATGAACCTCCAGCAGACCCGGCCACCGGAGGAACCCGGGCGCTGGGGCGACACGATCACCTCCGCCCGCGACATCGCCGCCGTCTTCCAGCACCTGTTAGGCAAGACGCCGCCCGGCGACCGCGACTTCGTCCTCCGCGCGCTGCACGCGGCTCCGGAGATCGCGGCGGACGGCGTCAACCAGAAGTTCGGGCTGATGGCGGTCAACGCCCAGGCCGTGAAGTCCGGCTGGATGTGCTGCCAGCAGGACAAGGTGTGGGTGCACAGCGCGGGCGTCATCGATCCCGACCGCAAGCGCTACGTCGTCGCGCTGCTCAGCGCCCAACCCAGCTCGGTCGGCTACGGCAAGGCCGTCGACGACCTCACCGCAGCCGCCCGCACCGCGCTCACGCCGCTCCGCTGACCTGTTCCCGCTGGCTGGCCAGCCCGATCGTGAGCAGCAGCGCCATCAGCACGCCCAGCAGCAGCACCGCCATCGAGACGCCGATGGTGTGCGCCAGCAGCGCCGTGGCCAGCAGCAGCACCGAGCCCACCACCGAGATCACCGCCGGGGACTTGCCCGCGTCGGAGTACCCGGCGTGCAGCAGCCCGGTCAGCAGCAGGTACACCACCAGCGGCACCGCCACGGTGAGCGCGGCGGAGACCTCGCCGAGGTGCGCCTTGTGCGCGTCGGCGTCGATGGCGACCTCCAGCCCGGCACCGACCGCCGCCACCGAGGCGAACACGAAGAGGTGGCTGTATCCCCAGGTCAGCGCGCTTCGCAGGCTATCGCGGAGGTGCTCGACGACGGAGTGCTTGAAGTAGATCCACCACATCGCGAAGATCATCAGCAGGCCGCCGACGCCGATCTCCAGCAGCCCGGCCGACCAGCCGCCGTCGGCGACGTCCTCCTGCATCGCCGCGGTCACCGCCAGCACGACCTCGCCCAGCACGATGATCGTGAACAGGCCGTAGCGCTCGACGATGTGGTGCGGGTGCCACGTGGTGGGCGAGTGCCGCTCGGCGATGGCCGGCACCGCGAGCTCGGCCACGACCAGGACCAGGAACCCGATCTCGCCGAGGGGGTGCGGCAGCAGCAGGCGCAGCAGCCAGCCGACCTGGACCAGCGCGATGCCGCCGGCGTAGCGCAGCGTGCAGGCGCGCCCCTCGGGGTGCTCGGCGGCGGCGCGCAGCCACTGCGCGATCATCGCCACCCGCATCACCACGTAGCCGATGGTGACGACGGTGAAGTCGTAGTCGTGGAACGTCGCGGGCACACCGGCGGCCAGCACCAGTACGCCGCCCATCTGCAGCAGCGTCAGCAACCGGTAGGGCGCGTCGTCGACGTCGTAGGCCGAGGCGAACCAGGTGAAGTTCATCCACGCCCACCAGATCGCGAAGAACACCATCATGTAGCCGAGAACCGCGGGGGTGAAGTGCCCCTCGGCGAGCCCGTGGTGCAGCTGCACGGCGGCCTGGCCGACCGCGGCCACGAAGCACAGGTCGAACAACAGCTCCAGCGGTGTCGCCGCCCGGTGGGACTCCTCAGGATCGCGTGCGACCATCCGGCCACGCAGCGGCGGCATCTGCTTGCTCATGGTCGCGGATTATTGCAGTCCCCCACACGTGCCATCGTTCGTGCAGGTAGTTGCGTTGCCGGACCGAAATGATCGTCCACAGTGCATGACCGGAGCGCATGCGCCCGAACACGGACAGTGCGGTAGTCTCGACGGCGCAAGGGGGTCAGGGTCGGCAGTCGGGGGACGACCGGAGGAGCCGGGTGCGCACGCGCGCCCGGCTCCCCGTGTATGTGTGCCCGCGCACTGTTGATCGGTCACCCTCGGCGGTTTTTGGCATGATCCGACGCGGATGACGTCGCGTAGCGGCAGTGCGGCCGGCAGCGGAAGGAACGTGTGTGGTGACCAAGATCGAACGTCTGGGAGTCGTCGGTGGCGGGCAGATGGGCGGGGGCATCGCCGAGGTCGGCGCCCGCGCGGGTCTGGACGTGATCGTCCGCGAGATCGATGACGACGCCGCCCGGGCCGCTCGCTCTCGGCTGTGGAAGTCGCTGAACCGCGCGGTCCAGAAGGGCAAGATGACCGAGGCGGAGCGCGACGCCACCCAGGAGCGCCTGCACTTCACCACCACGCTCGCCGACCTCGACGACCGCGAGATGGTGATCGAGGCGATCGCCGAGGACGAGGGCCTCAAGCTCAAGACCTTCGCCGAGCTCGACGAGATCGTCACCGACCCGGAGGCGATCCTGGCCTCCAACACCTCGTCGATCCCGATCGCCAAGATCGCCGGCGCCACCAAGCGCCCTGAGAAGGTCATCGGCGTGCACTTCTTCAACCCGGTGCCGGTGCTCAAGCTCGTCGAGCTGGTCCCGTCGCTGCTGACCAGCGACGACACCATCGAGCGGGCGGGCCGGTTCGCCACCGAGCAGCTGGGCAAGCAGACCATCCGCGCCGAGGACCGCTCCGGGTTCATCGTCAACGCGCTGCTGGTGCCCTACCTGCTGTCCGCGATCCGGATGTTCGAGGCCGGTCACGCCAGCGCCGAGGACATCGACAACGGCATGGTGCTGGGCTGCGCTCACCCGATGGGCCCGCTGACGCTGTCGGACATGGTCGGCCTGGACACCGTCAAGGCCATCGCCGACTCGATGCACGAGGAGTACGCCGAGCCCACCTACGCCGCTCCGCCGCTGCTCAAGCGCATGGTGGACGCCGGCCTGAAGGGCAAGAAGAGCGGTCAGGGCTTCTACAGCTACGAGTGATCGCAGGTCCGGACCGGTCGCGCTCGTCGGGCCGGTCCGGACTCACTCCTGCTCGCCGATGGTGCCGCGCAGCGCGTCGACCGCGTGGTCGCGGTGCTCGGCGAGCAACCGGATCAGGTCGTCGGCGCGGCGGTCCTCGGCCGCGGCGATGATGGCCTCGTGCTCGCGGCGGACGCGGGCGCGGTTGGTGCCGGAGTTGTAGTAGACGGCGCGGTAGGCGTCCGTGGCGTCCCAGAGCGTGCGCACCACGCGCAGCAGGCGCGGCATCCCGGCGGGTTCAAGCAGCGCGAAGTGGAACCGGCGGTTGGCCGAGATCATCGCCACCAGGTCGCCATCCTCGGCCGCCTTCTCCACGTCCTGGCCGGCGTCAGTGATGCGCGTCAGGTCGGCGTCGGTGAGCCGCTCCGCCGCCACCTTCGCCGCCTCGGACTCCAGCAGCTCGCGCATCCGGTAGACCTCCAGCAGGTCGGCCAGCGACAGCTCGGCCACCGAGTAGCCCCGGTGCGGCTGGTAGACGACCTGCCCCTCGGCCTCGAGCGTCTTGAGCGCTTCGCGCAGCGGTACGCGGCTGACTCCCATGCCCGCCGCGATCGAGTCCTGGCGGATCGGCTGACCCGGCGTAAGGTCACCCGACACGATTGATTTGCGCAGCTCATCGAGGACGTACTCCTGAGTGGTGGGCGGTCTGCGCATCACGGTCTCCAACGTCGGCTGCGGACACGCGGGCGCCGGGACGGCTTGACCGCGTATCGATCAACTGTATATTGGATCCAAATTTCCGGACGCGCAAGCGAGTTGCTGCGCGCGCCGTCGGAAAGGTGGGATCATGGAAACGCTGCCGCTGGACGGCGTGGTCGTCGCGGACTTCAGCCGGGTGCTGGCCGGGCCGTACGCGACGATGCTGCTGGCCGACCTCGGAGCCACCGTGATCAAGGTGGAGCGGCCCGGGTCGGGCGATGACACGCGTTTCTGGGGTCCGCCCTGGACGGAGAACAGCTCCGCCTACTTCGAATCGGTCAACCGCGGCAAGCGCAGCATCGCCCTCGACCTGTCCGACCCGGCGGACCGGGAGTCCGCACGAGAGCTGGTGCGGCGGGCCGACGTGCTGGTGGAGAACTTCAAGGTCGGCTCGCTCGCCCAGCACGGCCTGGACTTCGACTCCGCCCGCGAGCTCAACCCGCGGCTGGTCTACACCTCGATCTCCGGCTTCGGCTCCAAGCAGGGCGCCGATCTGCCCGGGTACGACTTCGTGGTCCAGGCGCTCGGCGGGCTGATGAGCATCACCGGCGAGCCCGAGCGCCCACCCGTGAAGGTCGGCGTCGCCGTGGTCGACGTGCTCACCGGCAAGGACGCGGCGCTGGGCATCATGGCCGCGCTGCGCCACCGGGACAGGACCGGTGAGGGCCAGCACGTCGAGGTCAACCTGATGTCGAGCCTGCTGGGGTCGCTGGCCAACCAGATGTCGAGCCTGCTGACCACCGGTGTCGCGCCGCAGCGGATGGGCAACCAGCACCCGAGCATCGCTCCCTACGAGACGCTGCGCTGCGAGGACGCCTTCCTGGCCGTCGCCGTCGGCAACGACGCGCAGTTCCGCAAGCTCTGCGAGGCGCTGGGTCTGGTGTCGATGTCCGACGACCCGGACTTCGCCACCAACGCCCAGCGCGTCGCCCACCGCGAGGAGATGGTGCGGCGGCTGGAGAACGTGCTCGGCGCGCGTCCCGCCGCCGACTGGCAGCAGCGGTTGCAGGGTGTTGGCATCGCGTGCGGGCAGGTCAACGACCTCTCCCGGGCGGTGCACTACGCCGAGTCGCTGGGGCTGAGCCCGATGGTCGATCCCGGCGGGGGAGCGGCGATGCAGGTGCGGATGCCCATCGACTTCTCCGGGCACGGCAGCGCCGAGGTGACCCCGCCGCCGCTGCTGGGCCAGCACGACAAGGAGGTCCTCGCGTGGTTGGAGGACCCCGGACAACAGCTTCCCCCGATCTCGTCCAGGAGGGACCCGCAATGAGCGCCGGTGGAAACCGCCCCAAGTTCGACCCGTACGACCCGCTGGGAATCGACGCCGAGTTCACGCCGGAACAGCTGGCGATCCGCGACAGCGTCCGCGCGCTGTGCCGCGACCACGTGCAGCCGCACGTCGCCGAGTGGTACGAGAACGGCGAGTTCCCGCAGGCGCGCGAACTGGCCCGCGAGCTGGGCAAGCTCGGCGTGCTGGGCATGCACCTGGAGGGCTACGGCTGCGCCGGGCTGTCCGCTGTGGACTACGGAATCGCCTGCGAGGAGCTGGAAGCCTGCGATTCCGGCCTGCGCTCGCTGGTGTCGGTGCAGGGGTCCCTGGCGATGTTCGCGATCTGGCGGTGGGGGTCGGAGGAGCACAAGCAGCGCTGGCTGCCGCAGATGGCCGCCGGTGAGGCGATCGGGTGCTTCGGCCTGACCGAGCCCGACCACGGCTCCGACCCGTCGTCGATGCGCACCGCGGCCCGCCGCGACGGCTCCGACTGGGTCCTCAACGGTCGAAAGATGTGGATCACCAACGGCAGCATCGCCTCGGTCGCGGTGGTCTGGGCGCAGACCGAGGAGGGCGTGCGCGGCTTCGTGGTGCCCACCGACACGCCCGGCTTCTCGGCTCCGGAGATCAAGCACAAGCTGTCGCTGCGCGCCTCGGTGACCGCCGAGCTGGTGCTCGACGAGGTCCGGCTGCCCGCCGACGCCGTGCTGCCCGAGGTTACCGGCCTGCGCGGCCCGCTGTCCTGCCTCAACGAGGCCCGCTACGGCATCGTGTGGGGTTCGGTCGGGGCCGGGCGCAGCTGCCTGGAGGCGGCGCTGGACTACGCCACGAGCCGGGAGCAGTTCGGCCGGCCGATCGGTGGTTTCCAGCTCACCCAGGCCAAGCTCGCCGACATGGCCGTGCGGGTGCAGAACGGCCGGCTGCTGGCGCTGCACCTGGGCAAGCGCAAGGACGCCGGTCAGCTGAGCCCGCAGCAGGTCAGCTTCGGCAAGCTGGACAACGTCCGCGGCGCGCTGGAGGTCGCGCGCACGGCGCGGACCATCTTGGGCGCCAACGGGATTTCGCTGGAGTACCCGGTGATCCGGCACATGACGAACCTGGAATCGGTGCTGACCTACGAGGGCACCAGCGAGATGCACGCGCTGACCATCGGTCAGGCGCTGACCGGGATTCCCGCCTTCCGGGGATGACGCGTTCGTCACCTTAGCCTTGCTAAGGATTGTCCGGCGTCGGAGGCTGACCAGACCTGGGACTAGGGGGTCTTGATGTCAGCCGTGGCGGTCGGACAGCGCAGCGTCGGGATCCCGCGGGTGCTCTCGTCGGTGGCCGCGGTGGTGACCGTCGGTGTCTTCCCGGTGTTCCTGGTCGGTGGACTGGGCGTGCAGCTGCAGCAGGACCTGCGCTTCGGCGCGGCGCTGCTGGGCGTGGGCGCGGCCGGGTTCTTCGGCGTGGCGTCGGTGTCCTCGCGCGGCATGGGCTGGGTCGTCGAGCGCATCGGCGCCCGGCTCGGCATGCGCATCGGCGTGCTGGGCAGTTCGCTGTGCCTGTTCGGGCTGTCGGCCGCACCGAACGCGGTGTGGCTGATGGGCCTGCTGTGGCTGGCCGGGCTGCCCAACTCGCTGGCGCAGCCGGCGTCGAACCTGCTGATCGCGCAGGGCGTTCCGGCGCACCACCGGGGCATGGGCTTCGGCGTGAAGCAGTCGTCGATCCCGGTCGCGACGCTGCTGGCGGGCGTGGCGGTGCCGGGCATCGCGCTCACCATCGGCTGGCGCTGGGTCTTCCTGATCGGAGGCGCGATCGGCCTGCTCGCGGCGGTGGCGGTGCCGAAGCTGCCGCAGGCGGAGCGCTCCGAGCCCACCCGGCCCGGCGCGGGCGGCACCGGCGGGAACTTCACCGCACTGCTGTTGATCGCGATCGCGGGAGGTCTCGGCTCGGCGGCCGCCAACGCGCTGGGCGCGTTCGTCACGACCACGGCCGTTGAGGTCGGCTTCAGCCCCTGGGCGGCCGGGCTCGTGCTGTCGCTCGGCTCGGCGGTGGGGCTGACGATCCGGCTGGCCGCGGGCGTGGTCGCCGACCGCAAGAACCCCGACCTGATCCGCGTGATCACGGTGATGCTGCTGATCGGTTCGCTGGGCTTCGGCCTGATGGCGGTGGACTCACCGCCGGTGTTCCTGATCGGCGTGGCGGTCGGCTTCGGCGCGGGCTGGGCGTGGCCGGGACTGCTGAACTTCGCGGTCGCCAAGATCGCCCCGGACCGGGTCGCCAGCGCGACCTCGTTCACCCAGACCGGCATCTACTTCGGCGGCAGTCTCGGCCCGCTGCTCTTCGGCCTCATCGCCGAGCACGCGGGCCTCACCGGCGCCTGGATCGCCGCGGGCGCCTGCGCCATCACGGCAGCCGTGCTCCTCGTCTTCGTCCGCCGCTGACCAGCTGCGTTTCGCGCGAGGCGCCCGGTCACTTGCGGGCGATGCCGCCGTGCAGGAGGTGGTACGGCGAGGGCGTGGGCGAGCCCGGGTCGGGGCGCCAGTCGGCGAGGTGGGTCGCTCCCGGCGGGACCGGGGTGAAGTCGCCGAAGAAGGAATCGATGCGCCCGACGTCGCGCAGGTGCAGCGGGTCCGCGGTCTCCGCGTAGAAGTCCGCGAGGGTGCGCGCCTGCACCGGGTCGTGGCTGTCGGTGACGTGCGAGATCAACAGGTGGCTGCCCGGGACGAGGCGGTCCCGGTACTGCGCGACCAGGTCGTCCGGGCGGTCGGAGTCGGGGATGAAGTGCAGCACCGCCGACATCAGCAGCGCGACCGGCTCGTCGAGGTTCAGCAGCGCCCGGACCTCGTCGGACTCCAGCACCGACCGCGGATCGCGGATGTCGGCGCAGGTGATGGCCGCGTTGAGGTCGGCGGCGAGCAACGGCTTGCTGTGCGCGACCGTCAGCGGTTCGTTGTCGACGTAAACCACCCGGAAGTGGCGGGTGCGTCGGCGTGCCACCTCGTGCACGTGGCCGATGGTCGGGATCCCCGAGCCGAGGTCGAGGAACTGCCGCACACCGTGCGCGAGCAGGTACTCCACCGAGCGCCGCAGGAACGCGCGGTTCTCCCGGTACGTGCCGGCGATGCCGGGCAGGGCCGTCTCGATGCGCTCCACGATCGAGCGTTCCACGCCGAAGTTGTGGCAACCCCCGAGGAACGCGTCAAACATCCGGGCCGCGGCGGGACGGCCGATGTCCATCTCCCGGACAGTCGTGCTGCGCGTGTCGACCATGCTCGTCCTCCCTCTACGCGAAAATCATACAGTAATCGAAATGTCACGGAGAGTGTTCACGCCTATCGGGGGCAATGATCAACGGAGGCCTTGTGATGGCCGGGCGCGCATATGACGATGTGCCTGCGCCCTTCACTCCAAACCCAGACGATGCGGTCCCGGGAGGCAGTCGTGTCCGACGTGCAGGCGGTGGTTTCGACCGGCAGGGGAAGGCCGGTCGAGGTGGTGACGATCAAGGTCCCGGACCCGGGCCCGGGTGAAGCGGTGGTGCGCGTCCAGGCCTGCGGGGTCTGCCACACCGACCTGCACTACCGGGAGGGCGGCATCAGCGACGACTACCCGTTCCTGCTCGGTCACGAGGCCGCGGGCGTCGTCGAGCAGGTCGGCGCGGGCGTCACCGACGTCGCGCCGGGTGACTTCGTGGTGCTCAACTGGCGAGCGGTGTGCGGCGTGTGCCGGGCCTGCAAGCGCGGCAGGCCGCAGTACTGCTTCGACACCCACAACGCCGCGCAGCCGATGACGCTCGCCGACGGCACCCCGCTGGAGCCGGCTCTGGGCATCGGCGCGTTCGCGGAGAAGACCCTGGTCCACGCCGGGCAGTGCACGAAGGTGGACCCCTCGGCCAGCGCCGCGGTGGCGGGTCTGCTGGGGTGCGGTGTGATGGCGGGCATCGGCTCGGCGGTCAACACCGGAGGTGTCGGGCCCGGCGACACCGTCGCGGTCATCGGCTGCGGGGGAGTCGGGGACGGCGCCGTGGCCGGTGCGGCGATGGCCGGAGCGCGGCGCATCATCGCCGTGGACACCGACCCGAAGAAGTTGAGCTGGGCGGAGGACTTCGGCGCCACCCACACGGTCAACGCCGCCGAGCAGGACAGCGTCGAGGCGATCCGCGAGCTCACCGGTGGTTTCGGCGCCGACGTGGTGATCGACGCGGTCGGCCGGGTGGAGACCTTCAAGCAGGCCTTCTACGCCCGCGACCTGGCCGGGACGGTGGTGCTGGTCGGCGTCCCGACGCCGGAGATGACGCTGGACCTGCCGCTGCTGGACGTCTTCGGCCGCGGCGGGGCGATCAAGTCCTCCTGGTACGGCGACTGCCTGCCGGAGCGCGACTTCCCGATGCTCGTCGAGCTCCACCAGCAGGGCAGGCTGCCGCTGGAGAAGTTCGTGACCGAGGAGATCGCCCTCGACCAGGTGGAGCAGGCATTCGAGAAGATGCACCGCG
Organism: Saccharopolyspora mangrovi; assembly: GCF_035320975.1. Taxonomy (NCBI): domain Bacteria; kingdom Bacillati; phylum Actinomycetota; class Actinomycetes; order Pseudonocardiales; family Pseudonocardiaceae; genus Saccharopolyspora; species Saccharopolyspora mangrovi. The sequence goes on from NZ_JAWLNX010000008.1 coordinate 215,289, forward strand.
GCGAGGTCCTCCGCTCCGTGGTGAACTTCTGATCCCCGCACCCGAAACCCGGTGGTGAACATGACCCTGCGAATCGACCACGCGGTGACGTCCGGGACGTTCTCGCTGGACGGCCAGACCTTCGACGTGGACAACAACGTCTGGGTCGTCGGTGACGACACCGAGTGCGTGGTGCTCGACGCGCCGCACGACGTGGCCGCGATCCGAGAGCTGATCGGTGACCGCGCCGTGCGCGCCGTGCTGTGCACGCACGCCCACGACGACCACGTGCGCGAGGCTCCGGAGCTCGCCGACGCCGTAGGCGCCCCGATCCACCTGCACCCGGACGACCTGGTGCTGTGGAACATGACCCACGCCGATCGCGAGCCGGACCGGCAGCTGGCCGACGGCCAGGTGATCGAGGTCGGCGGCGGCGAGCTGCACGTGCTGCACACGCCGGGGCACGCGCCCGGTGCGGTGTGCTTCCACGCCCCGGAGCTGGGCGTGGTGTTCACCGGCGACACGTTGTTCGCCGGTGGTCCGGGCGCGACCGGGCGGTCCTACTCGGACTTCGGGGTGATCACCGGGTCGATCCGGGACCGGCTGCTGCCGCTGCCACCGGAGACCGAGGTCCGTCCTGGACACGGAGAGTCGACGACCATTGGTGAAGTGCGTCCGCAATTCGACGAATGGGTGGCACGCGGGCACTGATCAGTCGCCAGTACTACACGCAGCGTTCTAGACTCCCACCTTCGACTGATGAGTCGATGCCGGACGACGGGCAAGATCGTGTGCCCGCCGTCCGGTTTGCCGGTGTGGCGGGTGCGGCGTGCGGCGGAGGCCGGGACCCCGACCCGGTGTCCGCGGTACGCGTTGCCGGCGGAGCCGTGCGCGGTTCCGCGAGCCCCGTTGCAGACAGGCAGGTGCGATGGTCGATCAGGTCGTCGGCAGGCTGGTGTTCACCCGCTCCCGGTCGGGGCTCTGGAAGTGGGTGCTGACCCATCGCGTCACGCTCTTCGAGGTCGCGTTCGTGCTGGCGGCCTCGCTGCTCTACGTCTTCGACGCAGCGCTGGCCGAGCACCCGCCGTCGATCCCCTGGTGGGTGCCGATGGCCATCGGCGGTCCGGCCGGCCTGCTGCTGACGCTGCGCCGCCGGGCGCCGTGGACGGTGCTGTTCGTGCTGATCGCGACGACGGTAGGGCTGACCGCCTTCCAGCTGAGCATCGGCGCGCTGAACCTGGTCATCCAGGTCGCGGTGTACTCGGTGTGCGTGCGCAGCACCCCGCCGATGATGGTGGCCGCCGCCGCGCTGGCGATGTGCTACCCGGTCTCGGACGCGATCGCCTACGGGATGGGCCCGCTGATGGGCGCCCTGCGGGTCGTCGGGGCGGTGGTGAACCTGGTGATCGTCGTCGGCCTGGCCTACGCGGTGCAGATCGGGCGCAGGCGCGCCGAGCAGCTGGAACGCACCTTGGCGCTGCTGGACGACGCGCGGGACCAGCTGGCGGCCGACGCCGCGTCGATCGAGCGCGCCCGCATCGCCCGGGAGTTCCACGACATCGTCTCGCACAACCTGTCGGTGGTGGCGCTGCGCGCGGGCGTCGCGCGGGCGGTGATCGACCGCGACCCCGACCACGCCAGGCAGACGCTGCAGGAGCTGGAGAGCAGCTCGCGGGGCGCGCTGGGGGAGATGCGCGACATGCTCACCGCGCTGCGCGAACGCGATTCCAGCGGCAAGGAGACCATCGACTGGCAGCCCACGCCCACCCTGGACGGGTTGGACGCCCTGGTCGATTCGGTGCGCGGCGGGCAGGTGACCTGGAAGCTGGATCGGCGCGGCCCCGTGCGCGAGCTCGGGCCGGGTGTCGAGATGACGGCCTACCGCATCGTCCAGGAGGCGATGACCAACGTGCTCAAGCACGCCGGGGAGGGGCGCGCGCGGGTGCTGGTGGAGTACTGCGCGACGACTCTGCGCATCGAGGTGACCAACGAGCTGAGCGCGTTCGACGAGCAGGTGCAGCGGCCTGCGTTCCAACAGTCGGGTCACGGGTTGATCGGGCTGCGGGAACGCGTTGCGCTGCTGGGCGGAACCTTGACAGCACATCCCGTCATGAACGGTTTTCGCCTCGAGGCCGTGTTACCGTGCCCGGAAAATTCGGACCTGGCCTGAGCCGTAAATGGCAGGCCGCCAGGACCTAGGAGGCTTCGGTGGGGACTGCGGAGACGACCGTCCTGGTTGCCGATGACCAAGCGATGATCCGCGCCGGACTGGTCGCGCTGCTGTCCAACGAACCGGGTCTGCGGGTCCTCGCCGAAGCGTCGGACGGCGACTCGGCGGTCGCGGCGGTGCGCCGCAGACGTCCGGACGTGGTGCTGCTGGACGTGCGGATGCCGGGCAAGGACGGCATCGCCGCGGCGCAGGAGATCCTCGCCGAGACGGGCGGCGAGACGGCCGTGATCATGCTGACCGTGCACGACCTCGACGAGTACGTCTACGGCGCGCTGCGCGCCGGGGCCAGCGGCTTCCTGCTCAAGGACGCCAGCCCGGAAGAGCTGGTCAAGGCCGTGCACACGGTCGCAGCGGGGGAAGCGCTGCTCGCGCCCCGGGTGACCAAGCGGCTGCTGCAGCGCTTCGCCGCGCTGGGCGTGCGCGACGCGCGCAGCGAGCTGTCGGTGCTCACCGAGCGCGAGGTGGACGTGCTGCTGGAGGTCGCGCGGGGCGGCTCCAACGCCGAGATCGCCCGCAACCTCGGGCTGGCCGAGCTGACCGTGAAGTCGCACCTGTACCACGTGATGCAGAAGCTGCAGATCTCCTCGCGCACCCAGCTGGTGATCCTCGCCTACGAGACCGGCCTGGTCTGCCCGGGTCAGGACAACGCCCGCCCGCCGACCGAGGTCTCGGCGTAGCGCCCCGGCCCGGGGCGACGTGTGGAGCGGCGTGTCTAATGGGGACATGCACGGCTCGGAACAGCAAGAACTGAAGGTCGGACTCGTCGGTTACGGCTCCGGCGGGGCGATCTTCCACGCGCCGCTGATCGCCGCTCACCCGCGGTTGCGGCTGGACGCGGTGGTCACCTCCAACCCGGAACGGCAGGCGCAGGTGCGCGCCGACCTCCCGGGCACCGAGCCGGTGCCGGACATGGACGCGCTGTTCGCGCGCGAACCGGACCTGGTGGTCATCACGACCCCGAACCGCACGCACGCCGAGCTGGCCAGGGCCGCGCTGGACGCGGGCGTGCCGGTCGTGGTGGACAAGCCGTTCACCCCGACCGCGGAGGAAGGCCGCGACCTCATCGAGCACGCCCGCGATCGGGGCCTGCTGCTGACGGTGTTCCAGAACCGGCGCTGGGACAGCGACATCCGCACCGTCCGCAAGGTGCTGGCCAGCGGGGAGCTGGGGCGGGTGCACCGGTTCGAGTCCCGCTTCGACCGCTGGTCGCCGAAGCCCAAGCCGACCTGGCGCGACTCCGGCGGTGCCGAGGACGTGGCCGGCCTGCTCTACGACCTGGGCAGCCACCTCATCGACCAGGCCCTGCAGCTGTTCGGCCCGGTCGCCTCGGTCTACGCCGAGATCGACCGCCGCAGGCCGGGAGTGCGCGCCGACGACGACTCGTTCGTCTCGCTGACCCACGCCAACGGCGTCCGCTCGCACCTGTGGATGAGCAAGCTCGCGGCGGTGCCCGGACCGCGCCTGCGCGTCCTGGGCGACCAGGGCACGTTCACCAAGCACGGCACCGATCCGCAGGAGGACGCCCTCCGCGCGGGCAGGCGTCCCGTCGACGACACCTGGGGCCGCGAGCCCGAGGAGATCTGGGGCGAACTCGGCGACGGCGAGACCACCCGCACGGTCCCCAGCGAACCCGGTGCCTACCAGGCCTTCTACGACGGCGTCGTCGAAGCCCTCACCGCCCGCGCCCCGGCCCCGGTGGACCCCGCCGACGCGGTGACCGCGCTGGAGATCATCGCCGCAGCTCAGCGCTCGGCTGACAACCACACCGTCGAACGCCTCCTCTGACCCGCACGTCTCGGCGGCCGTTCACCGTCACCCCGAGTTGCGCGCTCGTGCCGGACCACCACGCTGAGTGGTGTGGGCCGACGTTCGGGGGCGGGAATGAGCAGTGACGCTGAGGTCGCCGAGGCCGGGTGGACCATGACGCCCGCGGTGACCGAGCACCTGGATCCGCAGGAGCTCGACGGGTTGCAGCTGTGGTGGCGGGCGGCCAACTTCCTGTCGGCCGGGCAGATCTACCTGATGGACAACCCGCTGCTGCGGGAACCGCTGCGTCCCGAGCACATCAAACCGCGGTTGCTCGGGCACTGGGGGACCACGCCGGGGCTGAACTTCATCTACGCGCACCTCAACCGCGTGATCCGGATGCGCGACGTGGCCATGATGTACGTGATCGGCCCCGGCCACGGCGGTCCGGGGCTGGTTGCGGCGGCGTGGCTGGAGGGCACCTACAGCGAGATCTACCCCGACGTCGCCCAGGACAACGAGGGCCTGAAGCGGCTGGTCACCCAGTTCTCCTTCCCCGGCGGCGTTCCCAGCCACGTCGCGCCGGAGACGCCGGGCTCCATCCACGAGGGCGGCGAGCTCGGCTACTCGCTGTCGCACGCGTTCGGGGCGGTGTTCGACAACCCGGACCTGATCGTGCCCTGCGTCATCGGCGACGGCGAAGCCGAGACGGGGCCGCTGGCGACCAGCTGGCACGCCAACAAGTTCCTCAACCCCGTCACCGACGGGGCGGTGCTGCCGATCCTGCACCTCAACGGCTACAAGATCTCCAATCCCGCTGTGCTGGCGCGCATCCCCGACGAAGAACTGCTCAGCATGCTGCGCGGTTTCGGCTACGAGCCCTACCTCGTCGCGGGCGAGGAACCGGTGCCGATGCACCACCTGTTCGCCGCGACGCTGGACCGCTGCCTCGACGAGATCAGCGCCATCCAGCGGCGCGCCCGGCGCGAAGGGGTCGGCCAGCGGCCGCGGTGGCCGATGATCGTGCTGCGCACCCCGAAGGGCTGGACCGGGCCCGACACCGTCGACGGCAAGCACGTCGCCGGGACCTGGCGGGCGCACCAGGTCCCGATCACCGATCCGCGCGGAAACCCCGAACACCTGTGGCTGCTGGAATCCTGGATGCGCAGCTACGAGCCCGGGGAGCTGTTCGAGCCCTCGGGCGCGCCGGTGCGCAAGATCCGCGAGCACAACCCCGCCGGTGACCGGCGGATGAGCGCCAGCCCGCACGCCAACGGCGGTCACCTGCTGCGGGCGCTGCGGCTGCCGGAGTTCCGCGACTACGCCGTGGAGGTCGAACAACCGGGCGCGACGACGGGTGAGGCCACCCGCGTGCTCGGCCGGTTCCTGCGCGACGTGATGCGGTTGAACGAGAGCGAGCGCAACTTCCGGGTCTTCGCGCCCGACGAGAACAACTCCAACCGGCTGGGCGCGATCCTGGAGGCCACCTCGCGCACCTGGGCGGCCGAGACCCTGCCCGGTGACGACTCGCTCTCCCGCGACGGCCGGGTCATGGAGGTGCTCTCCGAGCACACCTGCCAAGGCTGGCTGGAGGGCTACCTGCTCACCGGTAGGCACGGGTTCTTCTCCTGCTACGAGGCCTTCGCGCACATCGTGGACTCGATGGTCAACCAGCACGCCAAGTGGCTGAAGGTCACCGGCGGGCTGGCCTGGCGGCAGCCCATCGCGTCGCTGAACTACCTGCTGACCTCGCACGTGTGGCGGCAGGACCACAACGGTTTCTCGCACCAGGACCCGGGATTCATCGACCACGTGGTGAACAAGAAGGCCCAGGTGGTGCGGGTCTACCTGCCGCCGGACGCCAACACCCTGCTGTCGGTGGTCGACCACTGCCTGCGCAGCCGCGACTACATCAACGTCGTCGTCGCGGGCAAGCAGCCGGCTCCGCAGTACCTGGACGTGGAGTCGGCGGTGGTGCACTGCACCAAGGGGATCGGGATCTGGGACTGGGCCTCCAGCGACGCCGACGGCGACCCCGACGTGGTGATGGGGTGCGCGGGCGACGTGCCCACGATGGAAACCCTCGCCGCCGTGGACCTGCTGCTGCGGGAGTTCCCGGACCTGCGGATCCGCGTGGTCAACGTGGTCGACCTGATGCGGCTGCAGGACGAGCGCGAGCACCCGCACGGCCTGTCCGACGCCGAATTCGACAGCCTGTTCACCCGAGACCGCCCGGTGATCTTCAACTACCACGGCTACCCGTGGCTGATCCACCGGCTGACCTACCGGCGCCGCAACCACGAGAACATGCACGTGCGCGGCTACAAGGAGGAGGGCACCACGACCACGCCGTTCGACATGTGCGTGCTCAACCAGATCGACCGTTTCAACCTGGCCATCGACGTCATCGACCGGGTTCCCCGGCTCGGCCCGCGCGCCGCGTACGCGCGGGAGGCGTTGAAGACCAAGCTGATCGAGCACCGGCACTACGTCTCCACGCACGGCGAGGACATGCCGGAGATCCGGGAGTGGGTGTGGCCGGGCCGGTGAGGGTGCTGACGGTCAACGCGGGGTCCAGCAGCCTCAAGCTCGCACTGCTCGACGGCGACGAACTCGTCGAAGAGCAGCAGGTCGAGAGCTGGGGCGGTGAGCCGGAGCCGATCGCGGAATTCCTCGACGAGCACGGTGCCGAGGTCATCGGGCACCGGGTGGTGCACGGCGGCGACCGGGTCACCGAGGCGACGGTCGTCGACGACGAGGTGCAGGAGTACCTGGCTTCGCTGACCGACCTGGCACCGCTGCACCAGCCGCGCGCGCTCGAGGGGATCCGGGTGGCGCGGCGGATCGCGCCCGGGGTGCCTTCGGTGGCGTGCGTGGACACCGCCTTCCACGCGCGGCTGCCCACCGCAGCCGCCACCTACGCGCTGCCGCGCGCGTGGAACGAGCGATACGGCTTGCGCCGCTATGGTTTTCACGGTCTCTCGCACTCCTACGCGGTTCAGCGGGGGGCTGAGCTGGCCGGGCTGCAACCCGGGCGCGGGAAGGTGCTGAGCTGCCACCTGGGGGCCGGGGCGTCGATGGCGGCGGTGCTCGACGGTCGCTGCGTGGACACCACGATGGGCTTCACCCCCGAGGAGGGGCTGGTGATGAACACCCGCAGCGGCAGCATCGACCCCGGGCTCATCGGCTGGCTCATCGACGCCAAAGGCGTTGAGCCGCAAGAGGTCTTCGAGACGCTCGCGAGGCGTTCCGGAATCGCCGGGCTGTCCGGGGGATCTGGCGACCTCCGCGAGGTGCTGGAGGCCAGGGAGAACGGGGACGCCGACGCGGCAACGGCTTTCGACGTCCACCGGCACAGCCTGGTGCGGCACGCCGGGGCGATGCTGGCGGTGCTCGGCGGGCTGGACCTGCTGGTGTTCACCGGCGGGATCGGCGAGCACCAGCCGCCGGTGCGCGCGGCGGTCGGATCGGCCCTGGTGTTCGCCGGGGCGGCGATCGATCCGGCGCGCAACATCCACGCGCAGGAGGGAGAGATCAGCGCCGCGGGCGCCGCCGCGCGCAGCGTCGTCGTGCGGGCGCGGGAAGACCTGGAGATCGCGCGGCAATCGCGCGTCGCGGTCGCCGTCTTCGGGTGACGCTCCGACCTTCACCCGTCCGTGTTGAATCGCGATGTGAACGACTCCCATCCGCTTCTGGAGCGGGGTTCGGCGTTCCCGTGTTTGCGCTGGAAATGCGGTGCTGGTCGGCATCTGCGCGCAATTCTAAGAAACCGATCGGTTACGCGTGACCGTCCGTTTTCGCGTTGACACGGACAAATGGGCGTCTTACGGTCACTGCCCAACAGCATCACTCTAATGGGCGATGCACTAGGGGAGGTTTGGGCCGATGCGCAGGACCGAAATGTCCCGACGACAGTTGCTCCGCGCCGGTGGAGCGGCGGCACTCGCCCTGCCGGCCGCCGGACTGCTCAACGGATGCACCTTCACCCAACCCGGAACCGGAGAACCGACCGGGTCCACCTTGGACAGGTTCAAGCAGCAGGGTTACGCGCGGATCGCGATCGCCAACGAACCGCCGTACACGCAGATCAACCCGGACGGCAGCGTCACCGGAGCCGAACCGGACGTGGTCGCCGCCGTGCTCAAGCGGATGGGCGTGCCGCGGATCGAAGGGATCGTCACCCCCTACGAATCGATGATCCCGGGGCTCAACGCGAGCCGGTGGGACATTATCGCCGCCGGGTTGTTCATGAAGCAGTCCCGATGCAGCCAGATCCGGTACTCCGAACCGCAAATCGTGTCCACCGAATCGTTCGCCGTCCCGGCCGGGAACCCGAAGAGGCTCACCGGAGTCGCGGCGGTGAAAGCCGATCCCGCGTTGAAGATCGCGGTGCTGCCGGGCGGATTCGAAGACGGCGCGCTCAAAACCGCCGGAGTTCCGGCCTCGCAGGTCGTCAACATCCCCGACGGCCGCAGCGGGATCGAAGCCGTGCAGGCAGGCCGCGCCGACGCGTTCTTCCTGCCGACCCTGTCGCTCAACGCCCTCAAGACCGAGGGCATCGAGATCACCGGCGCCATCACCGACGTGCAGCAAACCGGGTCCGGGGCGGGTTTCCGGCAAGCCGACGCCGACGTGGTCGCCGCCTACGACGAACAGCTCAAGGCGCTCAAGGCCACCCCCGAGTTCGACCAGATCCTCGCCAAGTGGGGTTTCTCCGGGGATGCGGTGCGGTCGGTCAACCGCGACCAGCTCTGCTCCGTAGCGGGCTAGCCGCCCATGTCGGAGATCCTCCCGTACCTCCCGCTGCTCGGCGAAGGTCTGCTGATCACCATCGCGCTCACCATCGCCGGAATGGTGCTCGCGGTGGTGGTCGCCTTCGCCGCCGGCATCGCCCGGATGTCACCTCGCCGCTGGCTGCGCTGGCCCGCGGCGGTGTTCACCGAGGTATTCCGGGGCACGTCGATGCTGGTCCAGCTGTTCTGGCTGTTCTTCGCCCTGCCGTTCTTCGGGATCCAGCTGGTGCCGTTCGCCGCGGCGATCCTCGCGCTCGGCCTCAACGAGGGGGCCTACGGCGCGGAGATCGTGCGCGGCGCGATCACCGCGCTGCCGCGCGGTCAGCGGGAAGGCGCCATCGCGCTGAGCCTGAGCCCCTACCAACGGATGCGGTTCGTCATCCTGCCGCAGGCGGTTCCGGCGATGATCCCGCCGTTCGGCAACGTGATGGTCGACCTGCTCAAGAACACCTCGCTGGTGTCGCTGGTGACCGTCGCCGACCTGACCTTCACCGCGCAGATGGTCCGCAACACCACCGGCGCCACCGCCGCGGTGTTCGGCACGATCCTGGTGCTCTACTTCGTCGTCGCCTACGCGTTGTCGCTCGGCTCCTCGTGGCTGGAGCGGCGCGTGGACCCGACCAGGCCCGCGCGGGCGCGGACCTTCTGGCAGCGGGTGCTGCCGGATCGGCGGGTGATGTCGTGATCTGGGACTGGTCGTTCGCGGCGCAGATCGTGCCGTTCCTGCTGCAGGGCCTGTGGGTCACCGTGCAGATCACGCTGGTGGGCATGGCGATCGCGCTGGTCGTTGGCCTGTTCGTGGCCGTGGTGCGCTACTCCGAGGTGCCGGTGATCAGCAAGCTGTTCACCTTCTACGTGCTGTTCGTGCGCGGCACGCCGCTGCTGGTGCAGGCCTACTTCGCGTTCTTCGTGCTGCCGAGCGTCGGCGTGCAGTTCTCGCCGATGATCACCGGCATCGTCGTGATCGGGCTCAACTACAGCGCCTACACCGCCGAGGTCTACCGCGCCGGCATCCAGGGCGTGGCGGTCGGGCAGTGGGAGGCGTGCAGCGCGCTGAGCCTGTCGAACTGGCAGCGCTGGCGGTTCGTGATCCTGCCGCAGGCGATCCGCGACGTCATCCCGGCGCTGGGCAACTACCTGGTGCAGATGTTCAAGGACTCCGCGATCCTGCACGCCATCACGGTCTTCGAACTGCTCGGGCACGCGACCGCCATCGGATCCAGCAGCTACCGCTACCTGGAGCCGATGACGATCGCCGCCCTGCTGTTCCTGGCGGTCAGCCTGCCCGCCGCGAGGCTGATCAAACGATTGGAGCTGCGTCTTGCCCACCCCAGATGAGGCGATGATCTCCTTCGCAGGCGTGGGGAAGTCCTTCGGGGACAACCACGTGCTGCGCGAACTCGACCTGACGGTGGCGCCGGGGGAGAAGGTGTCGATCATCGGCCCCAGCGGCTCCGGCAAGACCACCATCCTGCGGCTGCTGATGACGCTGGAGAACCCCGACACCGGGCTGATCGAGGTCGACGGGAAGCCGCTGTGGGACTGCCGCGAGGGCGCGCGGTTCAACGCCAAGGAGCAGGCCGAGGTGCGGCGCACGATCGGCATGGTCTTCCAGCACTTCAACCTGTTCCCGCACATGACCGTGCTGGACAACGTGACGCTCTCGCCGGTGCAGGTGCTGGGCATGAGCCGCGACGAGGCCGCTCAGCGCGCCGTCGAGCTGCTGCAGCTAGTCGGGCTGGAGAAGCACATGTCGCACAAGCCCGGCCAGCTCTCCGGCGGGCAGCAGCAGCGCGTCGCCATCGCCCGCGCCCTGGCCATGCGGCCCAAGGTGATGCTCTTCGACGAGGTCACCTCCGCGCTCGACCCGGAGCTCATCGGCGAGGTCCTCGCGGTCATCCGCGACCTCGCGCACACCACGGCCATGACGATGCTGCTGGTCACCCACGAGATGCGCTTCGCCGAGGAGATCTCCGACCGCGTGCTGATGTTCGACTCCGGCTCGGTCGTCGAATCCGGACCCCCGTCGCAGATCCTGCAGAACCCCCAGCACGAACGAACCCAGCGCTTCCTTAAAGCCGTCCTCGAACGCAAATGACTTCCCCCTGCACCGGTCCCGCCGGAGGCGACCGGATTTCAATGGAAATCAGGGACCCGATTTCCATTGAAATCGGGTTCTCGACTTCCGTTGAAATCCGGAAGACCACTCGCACGGAGTAGTCCGTCGGTGGGGTGGCGAGCGCGAACCTAGCCTGCGTCGGTGGCGTCGTTCCGGCAGGTGGTCAAGCGCCTCGTGCTCGGGCCTCCGGTGCGCAGCGACCGGATGCGCGAGACGTTGCTGCCCAAGCGGCTCGCGCTGCCGGTCTTCGCCAGCGACCCGCTGTCCTCGGTCACCTACGCCACCCAGGAGACCTGCTGATCCTGTCCCTGGGCGGGCTGGCGGTGCTGCACCTGGCGCCGTGGGTGGGGTTGGGCGTCGTGCTGCTGCTGGCGGTCGTGGTTGCCTCCTACCGGCAGGTGGTGCACGCCTATCCCAGCGGTGGCGGGTCCTACGTGGTCGCCGCGCGCAACCTCAGCCGCAACGCGAGCCTGGTGGTGGCCGCCGCGCTGATGGTCGACTACGTGATGACGGTGGCCGTCTCGGTCGCCGCGGGCGTGGACAACCTGGTCTCCGCCGTGCCCGCGCTGCACCCGTCGCGGGTGTGGCTGGCGGTCGGCGTGGTGCTGCTGCTGTCCGCGCTGAACCTGCGCGGCGCGCGCGAGTCGGGCCGCGCCTTCGCCGTGCCGACCTACCTGTTCGTCACCGCGATGGGGCTGACGGTGCTGGTCGGGCTCGTGCAGACGGCGGCCGGTCATCCGCCGGTGGCCGAGAGCGCCGGGTGGGGCATCCGGCCCGAGCAGACCGACCTGACCGGACTCGCGCTGGTGTTCCTGCTGCTGCGCGCGTTCGCCTCCGGCTGCACCGCGCTGACCGGTGTCGAGGCGATCTCCAACGGAGTCCCGGCCTTCCGCCGCCCCAAGGAGCGCAACGCCGGGCGCACCATGCTCGTCGTGGGCGGCCTGGCGATCGGGCTGTTCAGCGGCGTCATGGCGCTCGCCGTGATCTCCGGGGTCCGGGTCGCGGAGAACCCGTGCGACCTGATCGGCTTCCCCGGTGACTGCCGCAGCAGCGGTCAGCGGACTGTGATCGCGCAGCTGGCGGCCGCGGTGTTCGGCGACGGCAGCGTCATGTTCTACGTGGTGCAGGCCGCTGCGGCGCTGATCCTGGTGCTGGCGGCCAACACCGCCTTCAACGGCTTCCCGATGCTCGGGTCGCTGCTGGCCCAGCGCCGCTACCTGCCGCGTCAGCTGCACACCCGCGGCGACCGGCTGGCGCACTCCAACGGCATCATCCTGCTGGGCGCGGTCGCGATCGCCCTGATCGCGGCCTTCGGCGGTTCGGTGACCGCGCTGATCCAGCTCTACATCGTCGGCGTGTTCGCGTCCTTCATGCTGTGCCAGGTGGGCATGGTGCGGCACTGGAACCACGAGCTGCGCGAGTCCGGTGATCGCGCCCGGATCCACCGGTCCCGGCTGATCAACGCCGTGGGCGCGGCGCTGACCGCGACGGTGCTGTGCGTCGTGCTGGTCACCAAGTTCACCCACGGCGCCTACCTGGTCGTGCTGGCGATCCCGCTGCTGTTCCTGCTGATGCGCGGCATCCACCGGCACTACCGGCAGGTGCGGCGCGAGCTGGAACCGGAGTCGGGCGAGCTGATCGAGCCCAACCGGGTGCACGCCGTCGTGCTGGTGTCCACGGTGCACAAACCGACGCTGCGCGCGCTGGCTTTCGCCCGCGCCACCCGTCCCGACACGCTGACCGCGCTGACCGTCGAGGTCGACGAGGCCGACACGCACCTGCTGCGCAGCGAGTGGGAGCGCCTCGGCATCGACGTCCCGCTGGAGGTCGTGGAGTCGCCGTACCGGGAGATCACCCGGCCGGTCGTGCGCCGCATCAAGGAGCTCCGCCGTTCCGGCCCGCGCGACCTGGTGTGCGTCTGCATCCCGGACTACGTCGTCGGGCACTGGTGGGAGGGGCTGCTGCACAACCAGAGCGCCCTGCGCTTGACCTGGCGGCTGCGCTTCGAACCCGGCGTGGCGGTGGTCAGCGTGCCCTGGCAGCTCGACTCCAGCCACCACCGCGACGTCGACCGCGGCCGCGAGCACGGTGGGGGCGGCCCCGGCGACGCCGGGCACGCCGTGGTGCTCGGCGACCCAGAACCGGTGGTAGCCGAGCCGCTCGACCTCCTGCGCGAAGCGCACCGTCTCCCGCAGCGCCTCCTGGGCGTTGCCGCCGACGGGGATGTGCGAGCGGTCCAGCACGGACAGGCGAGGAGTCACCTCACGTGCAACGCCTGCCGGAACCAGAGATTCCGGCAGGCGGCTGTGAGCTTCACCGGGCCTTCGGCAGCAAGATCCACAGCAGGATGTAGAGCACGAACTGCGGGCCGGGCAGGATGCACGAGACCACGAAGGCCAGCCGCACCAGGAACACGGGCAAACCGAACCGGTGGGCGAGGCCCGCGCACACGCCGGCGATCATCTTTCCGTTGCGAGGACGCTCCAATGCCGTCATGTCCCCAGCCTGCCCGCGCGCCGACGATCTCGCCAACGCGCACCTCGCGCGCGAGCCCCGGCGGTGGCAGGTTGGGGGGTGTGGACCTGCGGAAAGTGGCACGCGAACTGCTCACCGGCGACCCGGTGGAATTCATCACCGCCCGCGACTCCGCCGCCGCGCGCGCCCGCGAGTCCGGCGATGCCGACCTGGCCGAGCGGATCAAGAAGCTGCGCAAACCCACCACCGCCGCCTGGGCGGTGAACCTCCTCGCCGACCGCGAGCCCGACGAGCTGCGCGCCCTGCTCGACCTCGGCGAACGGCTCCGCAACGCCCAGCGCGAACTGCGCGGTGACGAGCTGCGCGAACTGGCCGCCGAACGCACCCGGCTGCTCGACCACCTCACCGGCCTGGCGATGAACCTCGCGGCCGAACGCGGCCACAAGATCGCCGAATCCGGCCGCGAGCAGATCTCCCAGACGCTCACCGCCGCCCTGTCCGCCCCCGAAGCCGCCGCCGAGGTCCAGGAGGCGACCCTCACCAAGCCCCTCGAGTACAGCGGCTTCGGCCTCGACGACCTCGCCGTGGCAGCGATCCGCCGCCAGGCCACCGGGCAGGGGTCGAGCCCGAAACGCCCCGCCAAGAAGGAGAAGGACACCGGCGAAGCGGAGCTGCTGGAACTGCGGAACCGGTTGCGGGACACCGAACAGCACCTCGACGCCTCGGCGGAATCCCTGCGGAGCGCCGAAGCGGCCTGCCAGGAGGCGCAGGAGCGTTGCGAACGCCTGCGCGAGGAGCTGGCCGACGCCGAGTCGGAGCTGCGCGACCGGCGCCGGGACCTCAAGGCCGCGCGCCAGGAGCACGAGCGCGCGGTGAAGCGGAACGAATCGGCGTCGAAGGCGCTGGGGGAGCGGTGATCCGCCCGAAACGTCCGAGTCCTGGTCGCTTTTGTCCGGTCGTCCCGGCGAAAACCCGCCCGAACGCCTGAAAGGTCGTCTCCGGGTTGGTGTTCGGGTGCTTATGGTCGCGCCGCGTGGACAACGTCGTCCAGGAGGTGGACCTTGGGAGCACCAGCCGGAATCCGGCGGATGCGGATCGTGCTGATGGTGATGCTGCTGCTCATCGGCATCGTCAACTACATCGACCGCAGCACGCTGGCCATCGCCAACCACAGCGTGCAGCACGACTTCGGCATCGGGCCGACCGAGATGGGTCTGCTGCTGTCGGTGTTCTCCTGGGCCTACGCCTTCGCCCAGCTGCCCGCCGGTGGACTGCTCGACCGGTTCGGGACGCGGCGGGTGCTCGGCGGAGGCCTTCTGCTGTGGTCGGTGGCGCAGGCGTTCTGCGGCCTGGCCGTGAACTTCAAGCAGATGCTGTTCGGCCGCGTCGTCCTCGGGCTCGGTGAAGCCCCGGCCTTTCCCGGCGGGGCGAAGGTGGTCTCGGAGTGGTGGCCGCGCGAATCGCGCGGGCTTCCCGTCGGCTTGTTCAACGCCGCCTCCACCATCGCGCCCGCGATCGCGCCGCCGCTGCTGACCTGGCTGATGCTGGCCTACGGGTGGCGCGCGATGTTCGTCGTCGCCGGCGTGGCAGGCATCGTGCTCGCGCTGATCTGGTTCGCCGTTCACCGCGACCGAGGCCCGGCGGCCGACGAGCAGCAGCCGGTGCCCGTGTCGGTGCGGGAGTGGGCGGGGCTGCTGCGGCACCGCACGACCTGGGGCATGGTCCTGGGCTTCACCGGCATCATCTACTCGATCTACCTCTACCTGACGTGGCTGCCCGCCTACCTGGAGAGCGAGCGCGGGCTCAGCGTGGCCGACACCGGCATCGCGCTGGTCGTGCCGTACCTGGCCGGGACCCTCGGCATGCTCGTCGGCGGGGCCTTCGGCGATCTGCTGGTGCGCCGGAGTGTTTCGACGATGACTGCGCGGAAGGTCCCGATCTGCACCGGGCTCCTCGTCGGCGGCCTCTGCACGATCCCGGTGGCGCTGACCCCCAGCACCACGCTGGCGCTGGTGTGCATCTCGCTGGCGCAGTTCTTCATGAACTCCGCGAGCGCGGGCGCCTGGTCGCTGGCGGCCACCGCGGGCAGCGAGCGGATCACCGCGTCGCTGGGAAGCCTGCAGAACTTCGGCGGCTACTTCGGCGGGGCCTTCGCACCGCTGATCACCGGCATCATCGTCGACCAGACGGGACCGTACGTGATGGCGCTGCTGGCGGCCAGCGGCATCGCGATCCTCGCCGCCCTCAGCTACGCCCTCCTGGTCGGACGCCCCGTCGGGGTGGTGGCGACACCGGAGATCTCGAAGGAACCGGCGTAGGCGACGAAAGCATTACTTTTCGGCGCGGGTGCTGTTCGGGCCCTTACTTTTGGCCCTTCTCGTACGACAAGCACAACCACGAGCAAGGGTGCCGACGATGGCAGATCGCAACGAGGCGAGCCCGGTGAGCCCGGCGAAGGCGTTCCCCGACAAGTACATCCCGCAACCGCAGGTGCGCGACCTGCCGGCGCCGCCGCGCAACCAGTGGCGGTTGATCGGCCCGGGCATCGTCGCGGCGGGCGTCGGCCTGGCCACCGGTGAGTTCATCCTCTTCCCCTACATCACCTCCCAGGTCGGGCTGACCTTCGTGTGGGCGGCGCTGCTGGGCCTGGTCACGCAGTACTTCCTGAACATGGAGATCGAGCGCTACACGCTGGCCACCGGTGAGACCGCGGTGACCGGCTTCAGCAGGCTGTGGAAGCACTGGGGCCTGGTGTTCGCGAGCATGGCCCTGTTCGCCAACCTGTGGCCCGCGTGGGCGACGAGCTCGGCAACACTGATCACCTACGCGGTCGGTGGGGACAAATCCTTGGTCGCCGTAGGAATCCTGCTGGTGGTGGCGCTGATCCTCACTCTCGCACCGGCCGTCTACACGGCGCTGGAGCGCGCGGAGATGCTCAAGGTCGCCGCGATCGTGGTGCTCATCGCGATCGGCGCGCTGTTCGTGATCGGCGCCGATACTTGGCAGGCGCTGCCCACCGTGGTCACGCAACCCCGATTCCCGGCGGCCGAACTCGGTTTCGCGGTGCTGATGGGCGCGCTTGCCTTCGCCGGTGCCGGTGGTGGTCAGAACCTCGTGCAGAGCAATTGGATCCGGGAGAAGGGCTTCGGGATGGGCCACTACGTCCCGAAGATCGTCTCCCCGCTGACCGGTCAGGCCGAGGCGCGCGGGCAGGCCGGGTTCATCTTCCCGTCCACCGACGAGAACCTGGACCGCTGGAAGGCGTGGTGGCGCTTCGCCAACAAGGAACAGCTGATGACCTTCGTGGCCATCACGTTCCTGTCCATCATGTTCATGTCGCTGCTGGCCTACGGCACCGTCTTCGGCCACCCCGGCTTGGAGAACGACGTGTCGTTCCTGCGCATCCAGGGCGAGAAGATGTCGGCGATGGTCGGCGGCTGGTTCGGCTACTTCTTCTGGGTCGTGGGCGCGTTCTCGCTGTTCGCGGCGGCCCTGGGCATCGTTGACTACACCTGCCGGCTCGCTGCGGACGTGCTCAAGACGAGCTACATCCCGGACGCCTCCGAGAGCAAGATCTACGCGATCTTGGTGTGGAGCCTGTGCGCCGTCGGGGTGGTCGTCATCGCCGTCGGCATGGGGCAGCCGCTGCTGCTGGCCATCATCTCGGCCTGCACCAACGGCGTCATGATGTTCATCTACTCGGGACTGCTGATCGCCATCAACCGCAAGATGCTGCCCGCCCCGATCCGCGTCTCCGGCGTCCGCCTCGGCGCGCTGGTCTGGTCGATCATCCTCTTCGGAGTGCTGGCGGTCCTGACCGTCCACCAGCAGATCGACAAGCTGCTCGGCGGCTGACCCACCGCAGCGGAAGCCTCCGGTCGCTCGGACCGGAGGCTCCGCCGCGCGGGGATCGAATGCTCCACGTGCCAGCGCGGAGCGCCCGCCGGCACCACCAGGATAACTCTCCCACCTGCGGTTTCGTCCAGAGCTGGACGTGCGCGGGTCACATCTTTTCGGCGCCCGCCTTGATGGCTTCGCGGATGCGGAAGTAGGTGCCGCAGCGGCAGATGTTGCGGATCGTGTCGAGGTCGGCCTCGGTGACCTGCCGCCCCTCCGCCGAGGCGCGGCGGACCAGCGCCACCGCGGCCATGATCTGGCCCGGCTGGCAGTACCCGCACTGCGCGACGTCCTGCTCCAGCCACGCCTCCTGCATCGGGTGCAGCTCGGCGTTGGCCGTGGCGGGCAGGCCCTCGATCGTGGTGATCTCGTCCTCGGCGGAGATGTCGCCCACCTGGACCGAGCAGGGGTTGAACGCCTTGCCGTTGATGTGGCTGGTGCAGGCCTTGCAGACGTTGATGCCGCAGCCGTACTTCGGCCCGGTCACGCCCAGCAGGTCGCGCAGCACCCACAGCACCCGCACGTCGTCGGCGACGTCGACGGTGACCTGTTCGCCGTTGAGTCGAAAAGTGTGCTCAGGCACGAGAAATCCTCCAGGTCGTCACTGCGCGTAGCGCAGGCCGTCGGTGGGCGACTGCGGGATCGGCGGCACGTTCGGCTTCGGTTCGAACGACAGCGTGCCGTGGTTGATCGGGAAGCTCGTCGGCATCGACCCGGTCGCGCGGGCGTAGGCGCAGGCCACCGCCGCCTGGGCCGAGGCGACCCCCAGCTCACCGGCGCCACCGGGATTGCCGGTCGTCGGCGGCATGATGATGATCTCCAGCTCGGGCGGCGAGTTCCACTGCCGGGTGTAGAAGTAGTTGTCCCAGCTGGCTTCCAGGAAGTACCCGTCGGTCAGGTGCAGGCTGGAGGTCAGCGCGTTGGCGATGCCGTCGTTGATGCCGCCCATGATCTGGGCCTGGAGGCCGCGCGGGTTGACCGCCAGCCCGATGTCCACCGCGCAGACCGCCTTGGTGACCCGCGGCCCGGCCACGCCGTCGCGGATCGGCCGGTTCACGGTCTCCGGCGTGCAGTCGATCTCCACCAGCGTCGCGATCGCCGCCCGGTACTCGGTGTGCACCGCGATGCCCTGGGCGGTGTTCGCAGGCATCGACCGGCCCCACTCGCCGGACTCGGCCACCTGGTCCAGCACGGCCTTGAGCCGCTCCTCCTGCAGGAACCGCTGCCGGAACCGGTGGGGGTCCTCGCCCATCTTCGCGGCCAGCTGGTCGACGATCAGCTCGCGCGCGGTGGTGACGTCGGGGGAGTAGATGTTGCGCATGCTGCCGGTGTTGAAACCGCGGTCGGTCTCGTTGAGCAGCTGCGTGGTCGCCCCGAACCCGTAGGGCATGGTCTGGGTGTAGGTGAAGATGGTCTGCGAGAACGACGCGTCGGCGACCGGCAGCTTCGCCGCGCTGGCGGTGATGATCTCGCCGAACCCGTGGCTGAAGTCGGTGAACACGCTGGTGTGCCGCTGCTCGTAGCTGAGCACACCGTCCCCGGCGACGCCCACCCGCACCCGCGAGGTCGCCATCGGGTGGGTGCGCCCCTGCCGGGAGTCGTCGGCGCGGTGCCACATCAGCTTGACCGGCTTGCCGATCTTGCGGGAGATCTCGGCGGCTTCCATCGCGCCGTCGTTGAACAGCTTGCGCCCGAACGAACCACCGCCCTCGGTGACGTGCACCTTCACCGCGTCGATCGGGATGCCGTACTGGGCGGAGATGGTCTCCTTGGTGACGATCGGGTTCTTCTGCGCCGACCAGATCTCCGCCCGGTTGCTGCGCACGTCGGCGATCGCGCAGTTGGTCTCCAGCGCGCTGTTGCTGCGGAAGTAGAAGGTGAAATCACCCTCCACGCTGGACTCGCCCTTCGGCGCGGCCAGCGGGACCTCGGCCGCCTGCAGCTCCTCGAGCACCGCCTCGTCGGACTTGCCCTCGACCGTTCCGGGGCCCCAGTCGACCTTCAGCGCCCGCACCGCGTCGATGCACTGCCCGAAGGTCGCGGCGCGCACGGCAACACCAGTGGAGATCGCCACGACGTCGGTGACGCCCGGCATCGTCGAGACCTCGTCGAGGTTGTGCACCGTGCCGACCTTGCCGTTGAGCGTCGGCGGTCGGCACACCATCGTGGGCAGCGCGCCGGGGATCTTGAGATCCATCGCGAACTTCTTCTCGCCGGTCACCGCCGCGAGCGCGTCCACCCGGTTGTGCGGCTTGCCGATGACCGAGAAGTCCTCGTTCGCCTTGAGCTGCACCGGAACCTCTTCGGTGCGCACGCTGGCCGCCTTCGTCGCGAGCGCGCCGATGCCGATGGTGTTGCCCAGCAGGTCGGTGACGACGCCCTGCTTGAGGCGCAGCGTCGACACGGCCTGCTCCAGCTCGATCGCCGCGGCCTGCAGCAGCCGCCCTCGGGCCACCGCGGCGGCGACCCGGATCGGGGTGTAGGTCGACAGCGTGGTGCCGGAACCGCCGGTGATTTGGTTGAACAGCAGCTCCGGCCGGGCGTCGGCGAGGGAGACGTGGACGCGCTCGACCGGCACGTCCATCTCCTCGGCGATGAGCATCGCGGTCGAAGTCGTGATGCCCTGGCCGACCTCGGCGCGCGGGAGCTCGAAGGACACCGTCCCGTCGGTGTTGACCGTGACGGTGATGAGGTTCGCGGTGGGCACGGCCGAGTACTCCAGCATGTCGCTGAGGTCGGCGATCTCGGCGATCGCGGGCGACGGAACCGGTGGCAGCCCTTGGGCTTCCGCAGCGGGCGCGCGCAGGTTCAGGTCGGCGGCGGCCACCAGCGTCGGCGCGGCCAGCACGTAACCGAGGAAACCGCGACGCCCCACGGTCCGGGGTTCCGCGGCGTGGGGATCGGCGGGCCGCGAAGAGGGCGGTGAGGATCGGTCTGCGGTCGTCATCTCGGTCCCCTTCCGCCGGACGCATCCGCGGTTCCGGCAGCCGGAATCATGGGCGTGACCTGGGAAAATGAGCTCCTCAGGCCGTTCGAACAGCGGAACTGTAACGTTGAACGTTCAACAGGTCAACGGATCGGCCCGGGATCAAGATCACGATCGCGTCAAGCGTGCGAAGTGCCCAATTCACCTTCCGCTTCAGGGTCCATCGGGTGAGTCGAAACGTCGCCGGACGTCCTCGGCCACCTGCTGGTGCCCGGCCGCCTCGATGAGCTTGGCGAAGCGGTGCGCGGTCAACCGCCGAACCGCGTTGCGCTCACCGTGCAACCCGAGTTGATCGAGCAGCATACCCACGTGGTCCGACGGCGTCGGCAGACCACCGGCCAACTTCTGGAACACGCCCCACCCGACCGCCACCAGCAGCGGAACCACCACCCACACCGGCCATTCCAGCAGCCACCCGAACACCACCGGGATCAGCGCAGCGATCCCCAGTCCGATGTAGAGGATCCGATTCTCCCTGCTCATCGCACGAACTCCTCCGGTCGCGGGTACGAGTAGTCCTGGCTCTGCAGGCCCTGCGCCTGGTCGATCAACTGCGACAACCGGATCGCGACCTCGGGATGCCCTTCCGGCGTCTCCGCCCAATCCCTGGCCGCCGCGTAGAGCGCGCCCAGCAGGTCCACCGAGGCGCTCGCCGCCTCGACGAGAACGCCCAGCAGCTGGTCCGGGTGGGGAGCGCGGGCGGCGGTGGCCAGCCACTGGAACAGCCGCTGCTCGACCAGGTCGTTCCTGGCGAGCATCAGCTGGCGCCAGCAGGTGACCAGCTGAGCGCGGACCTGCCGGTCGGTGACCAGCGGCCGGGCGCGCTGGGCGGTGTCGGACAGCAGCAGCGGATCGGCCAGCTCGACGAACAGCAGGAGATCCACCTGCCACTGCGGGGTTTTCAGCAGATCCGCGGCCAGTCTTTCCAGCAGCAGCCGGTATTGGAGCGCGCTGCGCTGGACGAGGTCGAGCAGCGCCTGCCGCGCGAGCCTCCCGGGTTCCCGGCGCGCCCGGTGGTGCAGCCGCACCAGCGCCTGGCCCGGGTAGTTCGGCGCGATGACCTCGGTGCACACCTCGACCAGGATCTGGCCGACCGGCTCGGGCAGCTCCTGGGCGCGCGACCACTCGTAGACCATGCGCCGGAAGTGCGTTCCGTGGCGAGCGTCCTTCAAGCCGGTGATCAGCGCCCGCACCCCGAAGTCCTGCAGCGGGCTCGCTCCGCCGTCGCGCGGGAAGACCCACTTCTCGACCAGGAGACCGACCTGCTCGGGCGAACCGGTCCGCAGCGCCTGCGCGGTGAACCTGTCGACCAGGTTCAGCCGATCCCGGCCCGTCAGCTGCGGCAGCGCGATCAGCTGCTCCACCCAGCGGCGGAACTCCACGCGCAGGTCGGGGAAGTTGTCCCAGAAGTGCTCCAGGACCGCTTCGTCGTAGGAGAGCTTGCGGAACTCGATGCTGTCGCGCGGTGAGACGTCGACCTGGAGCCGCTGCAGCTGCCAGCGGTAGCCGTCCTGCTCCAGGCGCGGTTTCTCGGCCTCGTCCAGTCCCATCATCCGCACCAGCCGGTGGGAGGCGAAGAACACCGCGTCGCTGGAGGCACCGCGGCACATCGCCGAGGCCAGCAGCACCGCGCGCTGCCGACCGGAGGAGTTCTCCCGGAGCTTGTCCGCGATCTCCTTTCGGCGCTGGGCCTTCGCGGTCGCCGCCTCCTCGAGCCACCGGGTGAGGTCGTGCTCCGGGAGGGCGGCACGGGCCTCGACGACCCGCTCGGCCACGCCCGCGATCTCCGCCATCGGCGCGTCGAGGCACGCCTCGACAGCGGCGTCGCTGAGCTGGTCGTCGCTCGGGTTGAGGTCGGCGGGACGCAGGTGCCTGCGGAGCACGAGACGCCCCGGAGGCCGTCCGATGCGCTCCACGAACTGCTTGAGCTCCGAGTCGAGGTGGTGCGCCAACTCGTCGGGGACCACCACCGCGAGGTAGCCGCGGTGCTCGGCCAGGGTGGTGCGGAACGCGGGGAGCTCGCGCATGCGCGCGGTGAACACGCCCTGCTCGCTGCCCGAGAGGTCGAGCACGAACCGGTGGTCCGGGTAGACCTTGACCTGCGACAGCCGTTCCTGGAGGTCGACCGCCTCCTCGGCCAGGACGCTGAACGGGCTCTGGGCGCCGGCCGATTCGTCGACCAGCATCTTCGCCGCCGTCGCGCGCCCGCTGCCGGGCGGGCCGGTCAGCAGGACCGCGCCCGTGGAGTTCAGCTTCTCCCGCGCGTGGCCCAGGTTCGGCGGTTCCACGAAGCGCGCTCGCAGCCAGTGCAGGTCGTCGCGGTGGGTGAGTCGCGGACCGCGCGCCTGCGCGAGCACGCTCTCGTGCGTGCTGAAGTAGACGTTCAGATCGCCGGTGCCGGTGTGCAGCGGGCCGTGCACGTCACCGTCGATCTCGGACTGCGTGGTCCACGTGGGAGGCGCCGGTGGGACTTCCTCGCCCGGTTCCTCGGTCACTTCTCCTCCTCGCGGGTGCGATCGACGTGGAGGGGACCGGAGCCGGTGTGCAGCGGCCCGGTGACGGTGCCGTGGAAGTGCGTGGTCGACGACGTGTCGCCGATGGTCACGTCGCCGACCCGCTCGCTCTGGATCAGCGTGTTCACCGAGCCGTGGTTGATGTTGCGCACTCGACCCTCCGGCTTCTCCAGCCCGGACACGATCTCTCCCAGCTTTCGGGTGATCTGGTCGAGGTCGTCGCCCGAGTTGCGGTGGTCCAAGCGCAGGGCCTGGTTGTCGGCGAGGAAGTCCAGTTCCGGCGGGAGTTCCGACGACCGCAGTGGCTCCATGTTGTGCCCGCAGAGGACCGGGATGATCCGCGCACCGGCCTCGCGGGCGTTGAGGATCTCCCGCCGGATCCAGTCGGCGGGGTCCTCCAGCGCGATGCGGCCGTTGCGGACGGCCCCCGCCCAGCCCTCGCCGATCACGGCCAGCAGCACGCGCGCGCTGCTGGAGGCGGCCTGCAGCCGCTCCTGGAAGTTCACCCCTGGGTCGATCGATGTGGCGTCGCGGAACACGCGCTCGCTGCCGAAGTGCCGGGACAGGTGGTCTTCGAGGTGGGCGGCGGCCTGCTCGCCGAACCCGGTGCGGTAGTTGACGAAGATCTCGGGCATGACAGCAATCCGTTCAGTAGCGGCGGGATTCACGCGGACCGGTGGTGCAGGGAGGCGACCAGCGCGGGTTGGAGGGCTTGGACCGCCGGGACGCGGTGGTGGCGGGTCAGCAGCTGGCTGAGCTTGCGCAGGTCGGTGAGCACGGTCGCCGAGGTGACGGCGTCGACGCCCGGGAGTGCCTCGGTCGTCAGCGCGCAGGCGTGCTCGATCTCGCCCGCCGCGGCGTGGGCCAGGGCGCGGCGGAGGCCGTAGCGGGCTCTGGAGCGCAGCGCCTGCTCGGGCAGCGCGCTGACCTCGCGGTCCAGGACCTCGGTGGCCGCCCGCGGTCGCCCCAGGTCGTGCAGGCACCAGCCGGCGATCATCGTGGCCGGATCGCTGAGGTGGGAGGCGCCCAGCGTCGGTCCGGGCTCCGGCCGCGCGGCGCTGAGGTGTTCGCGGGCCACGTCCAGGGTGCGCATGCACCTGGCGTGGTCGCCGGCCAGCGCGTGGCCCTGGGCCTCGTGCAGGGCGGCCCAGCCGCGGATCCGGTCGGTCAGCGCCTGCCGCCTCGCCAGCTGGGCGACCTCGACGGTCTGCCTGGCGTCGTGGCGGTAGAGCGCGACCAGCGCCCGGCGCACCAGCGCGTGCGCGCCGAGCCTGCGGTCGCCGCCGGCCTCGGCCAGCTCCACGGACCGGTCGGTCCACCACATCGCCGCGCGATCGTCGCCGGCCTCCTGCGTCATCCAGCCCGCGAACTCCGCGTAGCGGGCCGTCAAGGCGAGGATCTCGGCGGTCTGGGCGGGTTTGGCGTTGCGGGCCATCTCGCGCAGCGAGTGCGTCTGCGCCACCAGGCTCGGCAGCACCAGCGACGGGCTCGCGGTCTGCCCGAGCTTGCGCAACTGGTCGAACATCACCCGGAACGGTTCCGCAGAACCGGTTTCCGCGACCGCGTGCGTGCCTCCCATGCCGAAGGCCACCACCGAGGCGGCCCCGGCCGACAGCATGCTCCGGCGGTCCACCGGTTGGAACGAACTGCTTCCGCTCGAATCGAGTCGCAACACCCACACCTCATCACCGCTGGTCGTGATTTCGGATGGCGGAGGTGCTCCCGGCGTCTGCTCGGGAACGAGTGCGGAAAGCCTTCCCTCGGCGTTGAGTTCGGCGTCGCAGCGACGCGCGAATTCGGGAGTCGGTGGTTTGCCGCCGGTTTCGATTTTGCTGAGATAACCCTTGCTGTAGTGCAGAAGCCCGGCAAGCCGAGAGAGCGACAATCCGGCCTCGATCCGCAGTCGTCGAAGCTCCGCCCCGAACAGTGTGGGCCGCTGGGTCAACTCGTCCTCCGGGTTGCCCGTTTCCCGATTCTCCCGGCACCGGGAAACGGGTGGTCGGAAACGCCGACCACCGCACATGGTGGGTGGTGCGGATCCAGTCGCACGACTGGAACTCCGCCTGACCATAGGAGAAGTGATGTTGACCGACGACCTCTCCCGCGAATTGACACCCGAACAGCGCAGCGCGTCACCCGGGCGTTTGCTCGGTGGCGTGGCGATGACGCTGGGATTCACCGCTGTCCAGTTATGGGCGCTCTTCGAGCTCGCCTCGTTGAACTCCTCCGGAACGGTCCTGGTGGCTCTCGTCGTCATCATGTCCGCCGCAATCCTCGTCACCGTCGAGGCCTGGAGGGAGACCTTCAGGCTCGCGTCAGCTGCGCTGCGTTCACCGACGGATTGTGACCGCGAGCCGAACTGAGCGGCGGACGATTGGTCCGGTTTCCCGTTTCCCGTCGTTGCGTGGACGGGAAACGGGTGAGAAGGGGGCGGAGCGAGGCTGGGGGTCTCGCTCCGCCCCTCAGCGCACGGGGCGTTCGGTGACGAGCTGCAGGAGGATGTCGGCGACCTCGGCGTCGGTGATGAGGCTGGTGACGATGCCCGAGCGCAGCACCGCGTCTATGGCGCGGGCCTTCGGGGTGGTGTAGCCGACGGCGATCACCTCGGGCACCGCGCGCAGCTGCTCGTGCGGGATGGCCAGGACGTGGTGGGCCAGGCCGGTGGACAGGGCGTTGCCGTCGGCGTCGAAGAGCCGGGCGGCGATCTCGGCGGTGGCCCCGCGCTCGCGGATCGACTCGCGCTCGTCCGGGCTGAGCGCGTCGTAGACGGTGGACTCGTTCTCCTGCCAGGCGCCGATGCTCACCACCGCCTTGGTCAGGTGCTGGTACTGCTCGAAGGTCTCGGCGATGCCCGGCTGGTTGCGCAGGATCTCGGTGGTGCGGCGGTCGGGGAGCACCAGCGGTCCGTAGATGGGGTAGGACTCGCCGCCGCTGACCGCCGCCACCCGGCCCACCGTTTCCACCGAGCGGTCCCGCATGTCCATGCCCGCTTGGACGCCGCACAGCTGGACGATGGGGCACTTCGGCAGGCTGCGGATCGCCTCCGCCATCGCGTTGACCGACCGCGCCCACGACAGGCCGATGACGTCGCCCGGAACGGTGATCTCGGAGAGGAGTTGCGCGGCCAGCACGCCCACTCGGCGGCGCAGTTCCGGCCGTTCGGCCTTGGACTGCGCTCGATTGAGCACCAGCGCGCGGCGCAGCCCGTAGGCCGTCCGGAGCCGTTCGGACTGCTCCACGTCGACCGGGAACGGCAGCTCGAACGAGATCTTCACCAAGCCGTTCTCCTGCGCGGATGTCAGAATCCTGGCGACCTTGAAGCGGCTGATGCCGAACTCCTCGGCGATCTCCAGCTTCGAGTGGCCTGCCACGAAGAACCGGTGCGCGATGGACGCCGCCGTCATGGTGTCGATCAGCCCGCTTCGCGGCCGAGAAGTGCTCATATGAGCACTATATCGCGAAATCTGAATGAAAGGTTGACGTCATCACCAGTGAACCTCTTCAATTCGTGGCAAGTTCAGGGCAGAGTACAGCGCAGTTCGCTCAGATGAGCGCTCTGGAGGCGGAGGTGTGATGCGCGCCGCGATCATTGACGAGCCCGGTTCCATCCGGGTTGGCGACGTACCGGATCCGGTACCGAAGGAGCGGCAACTGGTGGTGAAGGTCGGCGCCACCGGCATCTGCGGCACCGACGTGCACATCGCCGACGGGCACTTCCCGCCCACGCCTTACCCGATCGTGCCGGGCCACGAGTTCGCAGGCGAGGTCGTCGAGGTGGGCCCCGACGTCCCGGGAGAGTGGGAGGTCGGCGACCGGGTCGCGGTCGACCCGTCGCTGTTCTGCGGCTACTGCACGCCCTGCCGCAACGGGCACGGCAACCTGTGCGCGAACTGGGGCGCCACCGGCGACACCGTCGACGGCGCGTTCGCCGAGTACGTCGCGGTGCCCTCGGCCAACTGCTACCGGATGCCCGACGAGCTGAGCTGGCAGCAGGGCGCGCTGGTCGAGCCGGTCTCCTGCGCCGTGCACGGCGTCCGCCAGATCGGCGTCGAAGCCGGGGAGAAGTTCCTGGTCATCGGCGCGGGCACGATGGGCCTGCTGATGCAGCAGCTGCTGCAGCGCGCGGGCGCGCAGGTCACCGTCGCCGACCGCAACGCGGCGCGGCTGCCGCGCGCGCAGCGGCTGGGCGCCGTCGCCGTCGTCGAGGACGCCGGCGAGCTGGAGGCGAACTTCGACGCCGCCGTGGACTGCACGGGTGCTGCTCCGGCCATCGAGACCGCCTTCGACAAGCTGCGTCGCGGCGGGCGACTGCTGGTCTTCGGCGTCGCCCCCGCAGAGGCGCGAATCTCGTTGTCGCCCTTCCGGATCTACAACGACGAGATCAAGGTCGTCGGCTCGATGGCGGTTCTGCACAGCTTCGGTCCCGCACTCGACCTGATGGCGATGGGCGCGATCGACAGCGACGAGCTGCTCACCGACGCGCTGCCGCTCGAGGAGTTCGGCAAGGCGCTGGAACTCATGCGCAGCGGCGCCGGTCTGAAGGTCCAGGTCCTGCCCGGAGGTGGGGATGCCTAAGTCCTTACGGCGCGGCCGGGTGCGGCTGGCGCTGCTGGCGATGGTCAGCCTGCTGCTGACCAGCTGCGCCGGGGCCGGTGCCATCGGCTCCGGCGGCCGGACCCTGGTGATCGCGATCGTGTCCAACCCGCAGATGGAGGACGCGGTCGCGCTCAAGGGCGAGTTCGAGAAGGAGAACCCCGGCATCAAGCTGAAGTTCGTGCAGCTGCCGGAGAACCAGGCGCGCGCGAAGATCACCGCCTCCACCGCCACCCAGGGCGGCGAGTTCGACGTGGTGATGATCAGCAACTACGAGACCCCGCAGTGGGCGGCCAACGGCTGGCTGGAGAACCTGCAGCCCTACATCGACAAGACCCCCGGCTACGACGCGAACGACTTCATCCCCAGCATCCGGGAGTCGCTGTCGTACCAGGGTTCGATGCACGCGGTGCCGTTCTACGGCGAGTCGTCGTTCCTGACCTACCGCAAGGACCTGTTCGAGCAGGCCGGGCTGACCATGCCGGAGCACCCGACCTGGCAGCAGATCGCCGACTTCGCCGCCAAGCTCGACAACCCCGCCGCCGGCGTGTCCGGGATCTGCCTGCGCGGCAAGCCCGGCTGGGGCGAGAGCCTGGCGCCGTTCTCCACGGTCGCCAACACCTTCGGCGCCCGCTACTTCGACGAGAACTGGAACGCCCAGATCACCTCGCCGGAGTTCAAGGCGGCAGCCAACTTCTACGTCGACCTGGTCCGCGAGCACGGCGAGGTCGGCGCCTCCAGCGCCGGGTTCTCCGAGTGCGGCACGCACTACGCGCAGGGCCAGGCCGCGATGTGGTACGACGCGACGGTCATGGCCGGCACCAACGAGGACCCGGCCGAGAGCAAGGTCGTGGGCAAGAACGGCTACGTCTCGGCCCCGGTCGAGCGCACGCCCGAAGCCGGTTGGCTCTACACCTGGTCGCTGGCGATGCCCAAGGTCGCCAAGGACAAGGACGCGGCCTGGCAGTTCATGAGCTGGATGACCTCCAAGCAGTTCGTCAAGCAGGTCGGCGGCACCTTCGGCTGGAACCGGGTCCCGCCGGGCGTGCGCAGGTCGACCTACGAGATCCCGGAGTACCAGCAGGCCGCTTCCGCCTACGCCAAGCCGACGCTGGACGGCATCGACAAGGCGCAGCAGGCCAAGACGATGGTGAACCCGGTGCCGTACCCGGGGATCCAGTTCGTCGGCATCCCGGAGTTCCAGGACCTCGGGACGCGGATCAGCCAGCAGCTGTCGGCGGCCATCGCCGGGCGGATCACCGTCGACGAGGCCCTGGAGCAGTCCCAGGAGTACGCCGAATCCGTCGGCGAGGCCTACCGGGAGACGCGATGAGCCACACGGTGGTCGAAGAAGTCCAGGCGCCGGTCGCGCCGAAGCGGGCGACCTCGTCGTCGAGCGCCTGGCTGCGCCGCGCGCCGCTGCTGCCCGCGCTGCTGTTCACGGTGCTGGTGACCCAGATCCCGTTCCTGATGACGGTGTTCTACTCGTTCCAGTCCTGGAACCTGGTGCGGCCCGGCTCGCGGCACTTCGTGGGCCTGCGCAACTACGTCGACGTGTTCGCCGACAGCCAGTTCCGCGGCGCGCTGCTCAACACCGTGGTGCTGACCGTGGTGTGCGTGTTCATCTCGATGCTGCTGGGCTTGGGCCTGGCGATCCTGCTGGACCGGAAGTTCGTGGGACGCGGCGTGGTCCGCACCCTGCTGATCACGCCGTTCCTGATCCTGCCCGCGGCCGGCGCGCTGCTGTGGAAGACGACGATGTTCGACCCGACCTACGGGCTGCTGAACTTCGTCTTCGGCGGTGACACCGACTGGCTGGCCGAGTTCCCGCTGGCGTCGGTGATGACGCAGGTGATCTGGCAGTGGACGCCGTTCATGATGCTGCTGATCCTGGCGGGCCTGCAGGCGCAGTCCAAGGAGGTGCTGGAGGCCGCCGCGGTCGACGGCGCCGGGCGGTGGCGGACGTTCGCGTCCATCACGCTGCCGCAGCTGGTCCGGTACCTGCAGCTGGCGGGTCTGCTGGGGGCGATCTACATCGTCAACAGCTTCGACGCGATCTTCCTGATGACGCAGGGAGGTCCGGGCACCGCGAGCACCAACCTGCCGTACTACATCTACCAGCGCGCGTTCGAGGGCTTCGACATCGGCCAGTCCTCGGCGATGGGCGTCGTCGTGGTCATCCTGACCTTGATCGTGGCGAACTTCGCGCTGCGCTTGATGTTCCGGACCTTCGGCCTGAGCGAGGTGCGCTGATGCCTACCGCGAACCCGATCGGCCGGTGGGCGCTGACCGCGTTCACCTGGGTCGTGGCGATCCTGTTCGTCTTCCCGCTGCTGTGGATGGTGCTGACCTCCTTCAAGGAGGAGGCCGACGCCTACACCGATCCGCCGCGGCTGCTGTTCACCCCGACGCTGAGCCAGTTCGCCGGCATCCTGGAGCGCGGTTTCCTCCCGTACCTGGGCAATTCGGCGTTCGTCACGGTGGTCTCGACGCTGCTGGTGCTGCTGCTGGCGGTCCCAGCGGCCTACGCGCTGTCCATCGCGGCGGTGCCGGGAACGCAGGGCGTGCTCGGATTCTTCCTGTCCACCAAGATGCTTCCGATCGTGGCGGCGATCATCCCGCTGTACGTCATCTCGCAGAACATCGGCCTGCTGGACAACGTCTGGGCGCTCGTCGTCCTCTACACCGCGATGAACCTGCCGCTGGCGGTGTGGATGATGCGCTCCTTCTTCCTGGAGGTGCCCAAGGAGATGGTCGAGGCCGCGCGGGTCGACGGCGCGCCGCTGCCGGTGCTGCTGTTCCGGGTGATCCTGCCGGTGGTGGCGCCCGGCATCGCGGCGACGGCGCTGATCTGCGTGATCTTCTCCTGGACGGAGTTCTTCTACGCGGTCAACCTCACCGCCGCCCAGGCGGGCACGGTGCCGGTGTTCCTGGTCGGCTTCATCACCAGCGAGGGCCTCTACTGGGCGCAGCTGTCGGCGGCGGCGCTGCTGGCCTCGCTGCCGGTGATGGTCATCGGCTGGGTCGCGCAGAACCACCTGGTGCGGGGTCTGTCGATGGGTGCGGTCAAGTAATCCGGAAGTGGTGGGCCGTCGAAAACTCGCACATTTCGGCGGCCCTTTCCGGTAAATGCTTTTCGATTCGGCGGGGATTTCGCTCACATCGGGCATCAGGTCTGGTGAATCGAGGACGTTGGTCCTAGCGGTCGTGGTCATTCCTTCGGCATGCTGTCTGTAGCCGCCCGGTTACGGGAGGTGCTCACGGAGGTTTCACGCTTGTTGGCCAAGGAGACGAACATGGAACAGGCCAGGATCGGCGCGTCCGCTTCGAACGGAGTCGAGAAGCAAGACGAGGCTGCCCGGGCGTCCGCTCCTCATGAGGTTCCGGCGCCTCGCTCCGCCGACGAGCTCAGCGGGAAACCGCGCCTGATGATCAACCGCGGGAACGCGGTGGGTAGCGGGTTCGTGCTCGAGAACGACCGCACGACGATAGGTCGCGACACCGCTTGCGACATCGTCGTCGACGACATCACCGTCTCCAAGTCGCACGCCGAGATCCGGCGCCGGGGTCACTCCTACGTGCTCGTCGACGGCGGTTCGCTCAACGGCACCTACCTCAACCGGCTGCCGGTGGACAGCGCAGAGCTGCACGAGGGCGACGAGATCTGGGTCGGCAAGGCGCGTTTCACCTATCGAACGGGTCTGTGATTCATCGGACGACCGCCACCGCGCAGTCGGCGTAGTGCACCAGGGCATGACTGGTGGAGCCGAGCGTCGTGACGCGCACGATGTTGCGCCCGCAGGACCCGATCACCAGCAGATCGGCGTCCTCCGAGGCGTGGAGCAGGGCTTCGGTCGGGAGTTCCAGGCTGATCCGCTGGCGGACGTCGACGTCCGGAGCGGCCTGCTCCACGCCCGCGAGGCATTCGGCGAGCAGCCGCCGGTTCGCGTCGACGACGTCGGATTCGTACTGCCAGCCGCGGTTCGGCGGCAGCGCGTCCGGCGCGCGCTTGGCATCGGCCAGCAGCGCGGTGAGCGTCGCGCCGTGCCGGCGGGCGAGGTCGTGGGCGAAGGCGATCGCCTCGGTGCTCGTCGGCGAACCGTCCACACCGACCACGATCCGGCGGAGCGGCCCGTCGGCTTCACGGCCCCGCACGACCACCACCGGCAGGTGCGCGGACCGCACGAGTTCGCCCGCGGTTGATCCCAGCAGCACGCGCCGGGTGCGGCTCAGCGGCGGAGGTCCCAGCACCAGCACGTCCGCCTCGCCGGTCTCCTCGCGCAGCACCGTCGCCGGATGTCCCACCTGCACCCTGGTGCGCACCAGCACCTGCGGGAACATCCGGCGGCACTCGGTGGCCAGCACGGCCAGCTGCTGCTGCGCGCTGCCGTGCGGCATCGCGGGATGCTCGGTGGGCAGGTGGATGCGGGTCAGCTCTTCCAGCGGGACCGGGACTGCGCGCACCAGCAGCAGCGGCTGGTCGCGCGACAACGCCTCCCGGGCGGCCCAGCGCATCGCGAGCCGACCGGCGTCGGAGTCGTCGACCCCGACGGCCACCGCGCGGTGCTGCTGCGTTCCCATCGCTCCCCACCTCACCACGAGAAGCCGTGGCGGGCAGGCTCAGTCCGCTCTGGCCGGGTGCAGGTCGCCGGGGCGCAGCGCGACGGTGGCGGCGAGGCCGACGAGACCGGTGAGCACCAGGTAGCCGCACGCCAGCCACGGCGAACCACCGCCGGCCGCGATGAGCGCGGTGATGACCAGCGTTGTCAGGCCCGAGGCGTAGATGCCGGAGAACTGGTAGACGAACGACATCCCGGTGTACCGGGAGCGCACTGGTGCCAGTTGCGCGTAGAGGGTGCCCTGCGGTGCGTAGAGCAGCGCGTGCACCACGCCCAGCACGAGCACGATGACCAGCCCGGACAGCAGCAGGTCTCGGGTCTGGAAGGCCAGGAACGCCGGGTACACCGACAGCCCGAACAGCCCGGCGCCGAGCGCGTAGGCGCGGCGCGGCGTGATCCGGTCGCTGACGCGCCAGAACACCGGCAGCAGCACGGCCAGCGCACCCGAGGCGACCATCACCGAGATCAGCACGCCGTTGCGCGGCAGGTGCAGCGTCGAGGTCGCGTAGGGCAGGAAGAACACCGCCCAGGTGTTGAACGCCGCGCCCTCCGCCCAGCGCGAGAGCAGGCCCAGCAGCGTGTTCCGCCGGGCGGTGGGGTCGCGGAACAGCTCCACCAGCGGGGCCTTCGCGGCGCCCTCGGTCTCCCGCATCCGCTCGAACGCCGGGGTTTCGGCCACCCGCAACCGGATCATCAGGCCGATGAACACCAGCAGGATGCTCACGCCGAACGCGATCCGCCAGCCGTACCCGAGGAACTGCTCGTCGTCGAGGACGTTGCCGAGCAGCGCGAACAACCCGGTTCCCAGGCCGAGCCCGAGCGCGAGACCCACCTGCGGCCACGCGCCGTACCAGGCGCGCTAGCCGGGAGGCGCGTACTCGACGGCCATCAGCACCGCGCCCGCCCACTCACCGCCGATCGCCAGGCCCTGCACCACGCGCAGCAGCACCAGCAGCGCGGGCGCGAGCAGTCCCACCTGCTCGTAGGTGGGAAGCGCGCCCATCGCCGCCGTGGACAGGCCCATCAGCAGCATCGACCAGGGTGCGCTTGCGGCCGATCCGGTCGCCGACGTGCCCGAACAGCACCCCGCCGAGCGGGCGCGCGACGAACCCGACGAAGAACGTCACGAAGGCCAGCATCGTCGACACCGCCGGGTCGTCGGTGGGGAAGAACAGCTCGTCGAACACCAGGCTGGCCGCGGTGCTGTAGAGGAAGAAGTCGTACCACTCGACGGTCGTGCCCATCGGGCTCGACGTGATCACGGTGCGAACGTCCTTGCGCGACACGGCGCGCACGTCCGGAGCAGGCTGCAGGCCCGCGGTCATCACTGCCTCCGAGGCCGGGGCCCGGCCGGTTGAAAACGGGTGTCGGGGTCAGGCACCCGGACACCACCCGGAGCAGGTCGACGTGGTGGCGCGTGGTCAGCAGTGCGGGGACGAGCACGCGGAAGAGCTTCGCCGCCGCGCTCCGACGCGGTCAAGGGTGAATGGGAGAGTCCTTCCGCAGTGTGGGATCTGGTGTCCGGTCGTTGACTTCGCTCGGACCGCTGTCGAACGATGACGTGCGTGCAACTCCTGACCCGTCGTCGCCACGTGGACCTCCAGCGCGTGGTCGCGCAGGCATGTCCCAGCTGACTTCTCCCGCCGCTCGAAACCGGATCATCGAATCCACATCGGACTTTTGGAGAAGCAGATGTCCTTGACCTTCCACTGGTTCCTGCCCACCTACGGCGACAGCCGCTACCTCGTCGGCGGCGGGCACGGCACGCCCACGCACACCGCCGGTGGCGCCCGCCCGGCCACGCTGGCCTACCTGGGGCAGATCGCGCGCAGCGCCGAGCAGCTCGGCTTCGAGGGCGCGCTGACGCCGACCGGCGCGTGGTGCGAGGACGCGTGGCTGTCCACCGCGATGCTGGCCGAGGTCACCGAGCGGCTGAAGTTCCTGGTCGCCTTCCGGCCGGGCCTGCTCTCGCCGACCCTCGGCGCGCAGATGGCCGCGACCTTCCAGCGGCACTCCGGGCAGCGGCTGCTGCTCAACGTCGTCACCGGCGGCGAGAGCCACGAGCAGCGCGCCTACGGGGACTTCCTGGACAAGGACGCCCGCTACGCGCGCTGCGACGAGTTCCTGGAGGTCGTGCGCGGGCTGTGGCGCGGCGAGCGGGTGGACTTCGCCGGTGAGCACGTCCGCGTCGAGGGCGCCGAGCTCACCCGGGTGCCCGACCCGGTGCCGCAGGTGTACTTCGGCGGCTCCTCACCGGCCGCCGGAGACGTCGCCGCCAAGCACGCCGATGTGTACCTGACCTGGGGAGAACCGCCCGCCAAGGTCGCCGAGAAGATCCAGTGGATCCGCCAGCTCGCCGCCGCGCAGGGCCGCGCGCCGCGCTTCGGCATCCGGCTGCACGTGATCAGCCGCGACACCAGCGAGCAGGCCTGGGCCGAGGCGCAGCGGCTGCTCGACGCCCTGGACCCGTCGGTCATCGAGCAGGTCCAGGCGGGCCTGGGGCGCAGCGAGTCCGAGGGGCAGAAGCGGATGCTGGAGCTGCACCGGGGCTCCACCTCCGAGCTCGAGATCTACCCGAACCTGTGGGCCGGTGTCGGCCTGGTGCGCGGGGGAGCGGGCACGGCGCTGGTGGGCAGCCACGCCGAGGTCGCCGAGCGCATCGAGGAGTACCACGCGCTGGGCATCGACGAGTTCGTCCTGTCCGGGCACCCGCACCTGGAGGAGGCGTACTGGTTCGGCGAGGGAGTGCTGCCGGTCCTGGAGCGCAAGGGCCTGTGGCGGCACCCCGCGCGAGCCGAGGCCGAACCCGCTCCGGCGAGCATCCCCTTCGCGGGGGCGCCGACCCCGGCTTCCTGAGCCGCCTCCCGCGACCGCACCGAGGGCCGGCGCGGTCGCGGGGGTGCGTGCCTCAGCGGCGCAGCGACTTGATGATCAGCTGGCCGATCACGACGTAGACCAGGGCGGCGAGGCCGTAGTTGAGGACGACGCCCAGCAGCGCGTCGTCGGGGGTGAAGACGTCACCCAGGCCCAGGACCAGGGTCTTGGCCAGGACGTAGACGATCGAGACGAACTCGTTGCCCTGGTTGGCGTCGAAGACGACGAACAGCACGTGCAGCAGGAAGATCGTGAGCACCACGCCGAGGACGACGCGGACGATGTGCGCGACGCGCGCGGAGCTCTCGTCGCGGCGGCGACGCTCCTCGTAGTAGTCGTCGTGCGGGGGTTGGCCGTGCGGGGGATAGCCGTGGCCCTGCGGCGGGTAGGGGCCGCCCTGGTGGGGCGGGTACGGGCCGTGGCCTTGCGGCGGCGGGTAATTCATGGTGCCGGATTGTGGCCATTCCGATGCGGCGGAAACAACCCCGCGATGAATGCGCGGCGTTGAGAGGAACCCCACGAACAACGCCGCGGGAATGTGAATGGGCCTCGGCAACGCAGGGGGACCTGGAATTTCGATTAGTTGCCCCGCCCAAACAATTTAGCGGCGGAAACTGAACGTTGTTCCCACGTGATTCCGGCGTGTTCGCATCGTTGCTCAACCCTGTGGGATTGGTCCTATTCGCGAGGCATGATCATCTGCCATGCTCGCCCGCCGCGGCAGGTCGGGGAGTGCGAAAAACCGTGCCTGACAACCAACTTCTTCGGATGGCAGATGAATTACGCTCAGCAACAAATGGTACACGCACGGCCACCTCATCATCGGCCGAAACGCCGCAGCGCGGGCAAGAAGATTCTCGCCGTGCTGCTGATCCTGGTGCTGGCGCTGGTCGGTTTCCTGATCTACGTGGACTTCTCGCTCAAGCGCGAGGCCGGGCTGCCCACGTCGGGTGAGCGCCCCGCCGACGGTCCCGGCACCAACTGGCTGCTGGTCGGCTCCGACAGCCGCGAAGGCCTCGACTCCGAACGCCAGGCCGAACTGGGCACCGGCGACACCGCGGGCCGCCGCACCGACACGATCATGCTCGTGCACATCCCGCAGGGCGGCGGCAAGCCCACGATGGTCAGCCTGCCGCGCGACTCCTACGTCACGATTCCCGGGCGCGGCAAGGACAAGCTCAACTCGGCCTTCGCCTACGGCGGTCCGCAGCTGCTGACCCAGACCGTCGAGGCCTCCACCGGCCTGCGCGTGGACCACTACGCCGAGATCGGCCTCGGCGGCTTCGCCGACATGACCGACGCGATCGGCGGCGTGGACATCTGCGTCAAGGAGCCGATGCAGGACCCGAAGGCCAACCTCGACCTGCAGGCCGGTTGCCAGGAGCTGACCGGTCCGCAGGCGTTGGGCTACGTGCGCACCCGCGCCTCCGCCCGCGGCGACCTGGACCGGGTGGAGCGGCAGCGCGAGTTCCTCGCCGCGCTGACCGAGAAGGCCTCCTCCCCGGAGGTCTTCCTCAACCCGCTGCGGTTGTTCCCGCTGATCCTGGACACCTCGGGCGCCTTCATCGTCGACAACGGCGACCACGTGTGGCACCTCGCCGGCCTGGCGTTCGCGATGAACGGCATCGCCTCCGGCCAGGGCGTGACCACCACGGTCCCGATGTCCGGCTTCGGCGAGAGCAGCGATGGCGCCTCGGTCGTGAAGTGGGACAAGGACAAGGCGGAAACGCTGTTCGGCGCGCTCGCCAACGACAGCGAAGTCCCGGCGGAAGTCATCGTCACCGGAATGTGAGTCAGGCGCTCGGCGCCCAATCGGAAACAATTCTTCCGATTGGGCGCCGTTCGCGTTTCCGGAAGAATTCCCTCAGGCGTCCGCGGCGCAGCGGAAACCGAGATTTCCACTCGAACTGTCCGGGGTGTTCGACGTTCTCGCCGCGACCCGGTAGCGGTTGCAGTACGAGTCGTGGCACAGGTAGGAACCGCCGCGCATCGCCCGGTTGTCGGTGCCCTCGGCGAAGCGGTCCGCGCACCACTCCCACACGTTGCCCGAGACGTTGTGCAGCCCGAAACCGTTGGGCTCGAAGGCGTCCACCGGTGCCGTGCCCACGTGCCCGTCCTCGGCGGTGTTGCGCACCGGGAACTGGCCCTGCCAGATGTTGCAGCGGTGCTCACCGCCCGGCGTGAGCTCGTCGCCCCACGGGTAGCGGGCCTGGTCGAGTCCGCCGCGCGCCGCGTACTCCCACTCGGCCTCGGTCGGCAGCCGCTTGCCCGCCCACTTGCAGTACGCGGCGGCGTCGTGCCACGACACGTGCACCACCGGGTGGTCCCAGCGCCCGTCGAGGTCGCTGCCGGGGCCTTCCGGGTGACGCCACCAGGCGCCGCTCACCCCGCACCACCACGGGGTCTGCTCCGGGCGCGGTGACTCCTTGCGCAGGTGCCCCGGCAGGAACTTGGCGAACACGTAGGTCCAGCCGAACCGCTCGGCTTCGGTGACGTAGCCGGTGTCGTCGACGAACTCGGCGAAGCGCGCGTTGGACACCGCGCAGGGGTCGATGGCGAACGAGGGCACGCGGACCTCGCGGACCGGTCCCTCGGCGTCGTCGGGGAAGCCGTCGGGATCCTCGGTGCCCATCCGGAACACGCCGCCGGGCAGCACGACCATGCCTTCCAGATCACCGCTGCCCCGGGTGATCTGCTGCTCCGTTCCGGCCGCCGGACCGGAACGCGGCGGAGGGCAACAGCTCGCCACTCGCCACACCTCCCGCACTCGTCTTGCGCTGCGCGACGACGTTACCCGCGCGCGAGCCGCCGGGAGCGGCGGCGG
Organism: Saccharopolyspora mangrovi; assembly: GCF_035320975.1. Lineage (NCBI taxonomy): Bacteria > Bacillati > Actinomycetota > Actinomycetes > Pseudonocardiales > Pseudonocardiaceae > Saccharopolyspora > Saccharopolyspora mangrovi. The sequence goes on from NZ_JAWLNX010000008.1 coordinate 252,937, forward strand.
GTGTGACGGCGGCAACGCCCGGGAACCGGGGCGGTCCCGGCACCGACATCTCAACCGGACGCCCCACGGACGGAGACGAGATGAGCACCGAGGCCACCCCGGCCACCGAGCAGCGCGGCGGGACCGCGGGAACCTGGGCGGCGCTGCGGCCGCTGGTCATGCGGCTGCACTTCTACGCGGGACTGCTCATCGCCCCGTTCCTGGTCGTGGCCGCCTCCACCGGGCTGCTGTACGTGTTCACCCCGCAGCTGGAGCAGCTGGTCTACGACCGCGAACTGCACGTGCCCGCGAGCCCGCGCGCGGTCTCGGTGGACGACCAGCTCGCGGTCGCCCGGGCCGCGCAGCCCGGCGCCTCGCTGATGTCGATCCGGCCGGCGGCCACGCCGACCGACACCACGCAGGTCATCTTCGCCGCGCCCGACCTGCCGGAGAGCTTCCGCCGCACGGTGTTCGTCGACCCGCACACCGCCGAGGTGCGCGGAATCCTGGAGACCTACGGCAGCAACCAGGCGCTGCCGCTGCGCGCGTGGATCGACAACCTGCACCGCGGACTGCACCTGGGCGAGTTCGGCAGGCTCTACAGCGAACTGGCCGCCAGCTGGCTGTGGGTGGTGGCGCTCGGCGGGCTGCTGCTGTGGTTCCGGCGCCGCCGCAGCTCCCGCAAGAACCTCCTGGTGCCCGAAACCGGCGCCACCGGGCGGAAACGGCTGCTGTCCTGGCACGGCGCGCTGGGCACGTGGACCGCGCTTGGCCTGCTGTTCCTGTCGGCGACCGGCCTGACCTGGTCGGCCCACGCGGGCGCCAACGTCACCGCGCTGCGCGAGGCGCTGGCGTGGGAGACGCCGACGGTCTCGACCTCCTCCGAGCACCAGGGGCACCACGGTCACGGCGGCCACGCCGCGCACACCGGGGCGGACGTCGGCCCGGACCGGGTGCTGCGCGCGGCCGAGGCGCAGGGCGTGACCGGGCCCGTCGAGCTCACCCCGCCCACCTCCGGCGGCGCCTACGTGGTGCAGCAGGTGCAGCGGCACTGGCCGACCCAGCAGGACTCGGTCGCGGTGGACGCCGCGTCCGGCCAGGTGACCGAGACGCTGCGCTTCGCCGACTGGCCGCTGATGGCCAAGCTCGCGCGCTGGGGCGTCGACGCCCACATGGGTCTGCTGTTCGGGTTGGTCAACCAGCTGGTGCTGGCCGCGCTGGTGGTGGCGCTGCTGACCGCGATCGTCCTCGGCTACCGGATGTGGTGGCGCCGCCGCCCGGCCGGGACCTTCGGTGCCCCGGTCGCGCGCGGCGCCTGGCGCCAGGTCCCGCTGCGCGTGCTGCTGCCGCTGGTCGCGGTGGCGCTGGCGGTGGCCTTCTTTCTGCCGCTGCTGGGCATCTCGCTGCTGGTGTTCGTCCTGATCGACGTGGCGGTGGGGCGGTGGCGCGCGCTCCGCTAACGTGACGTTCGTCATCCGCTTCGCGAAACCCGCCTGCGCTCACGGCTCCTCGATCTTCCCCGGGAAAAACAGCTTGACCAGCCTGGATGATTGAAGGTGTCGCGTGCGTTGATGCCGACGTCCGCGCGGTCGCGTCAGATCGCGACGGGAACTTTCGTCCGGACGGGACGTTAAGCTGGATCGGAGCTCTTGGGGGACGAGCATGCTTGTGAAGGGGACAGTTCACGTGACTCCCCGGCACCGGATCATCTGACCGGCCGAACCGGTCGAACCCGAAGTCGTCGCGGACCCCACCCGTTGCGTGGGTCGACCCGGCGTGCGATCCGCTTCCGCAACCCGAGCGCGCAGAACTTCATCTCACATCGCCGTCAGCGCGGCGAACCCGGCCGGCACCCCGGCCGGGAGGAACACCGGCCGCGACCAGGCCCCACACGAGCGAGGTGCACGACAACCCATGTCCGAGACGGCCGCGATCGCGGATCCTGACCGGCAGACCACGCCGCCGAGAGCCAACGTGCTGCTCGCCGTGCTGGTCGCCTCGGCGTTCGTGATGATCCTCAACGAGACGATCCTGAGCGTCGCGCTGCGCGACCTCACCGTCGACCTCCACGTGTCCACCACGACCGTGCAGTGGTTGACCAGCGGTTTCCTGCTGACGATGGCGGTGGTCATCCCGATCACCGGGTTCTTGCTGGAGCGCTTCACCCCGCGCCAGGTGTTCCTGGCCGCGATGACCCTGTTCAGCATCGGCACGCTGCTCAGCGCAGTGGCACCCGGGTTCGGGATGCTGCTGTTCGGCCGCATCGTGCAGGCATCCGGCACCGCGGTGATGCTGCCGCTGCTGATGACCTCGGCGATGCGGCTGGTCCCGGTCCACAAGCGCGGCGCCACGATGGGCACGATCACGATCGTCATCGCGGTCGCCCCGGCCGTGGGCCCGACCATCGGCGGCGCGGTGCTGTCCTCGCTGGGCTGGCGCTGGATGTTCTGGATCGTGCTGCCGCTGGCGCTGATCGCGCTGGCCATCGGCGCGGTGTGGATGCGCCTGGACAGCGAGACCCGCTCGGTGCCGCTGGACGTGCTGTCGGTGCTGCTGTCGGCGATCGGTTTCGGCGGCCTGCTCTACGGGCTGTCGGCGATCGGTGAGTCGGGCGGCTCGCACGCCGTCCCGCCGTGGGTGCCGCTGGTCGTCGGTGCCGCGTCGCTGGCGGTGTTCGTGGCCCGGCAGCTGCGGTTGCAGCGCGACGACAAGGCGCTGCTGGACCTGCGGCCCTTCAGCAACCGCGCGTTCGTGGTGTCGCTGGTGCTGGCCGCGCTGCTGTTCATGTGCCTGCTGGGCGCGGCGGCGATCCTGCTGCCGCTGTACCTGCAGACGGTGCTCAAGACCAGCACGTTCGTCAGCGGTCTCGCGGTGCTGCCGGGAGGTCTGCTGATGGGTCTGATGGGCCGGCCGGTCGGGCGGCTGTTCGACCGCATCGGCCCGCGTCCGCTGGTGATCCCCGGTGCGGCGGCGATGGCCGTGTCGCTGTGGCTGTTCGCCACGCTGACCCCGGAATCGCCGCTGGGCGCGGTGATCGGCTTCCACGTGCTGCTGATGCTGGGGCTGAGCCTGATGATGACGCCGCTGATGACCTCCTCGCTGGGCGCGCTCCCGGATCACCTGTACTCGCACGGCAGCGCGATCCTGGGCACGCTGCAGCAGGTCGCGGGTGCCTTCGGCACCGCGGTGTTCGTGACGGTCTCGTCGCTGACCTCGGCCAACCCGGCCGGCATCCCGGACGCGGCGGGCCTGCGCACGGCGTTCGTCGTGGCCGGTGTGGTCGGCGTGATCGCCTTCGTCACGGCCCTGTTCATCCGCAAGTCCGACGGGCAGGGCGCCTCGGCGGCCGCGGCCCACTGACCGCAACGCACGAACGCCGGGGGCGCGTGGACCACCACGCGCCCCCGGCGTTTTTCTCGTCTCAAGCGGAGTGCGCTCCGCACACCAGGACCGGCCTGCTCCAGGGAGTTCTACTTCCGGGAGCGCAGCAGCTTGGCGAACGCCTTGCCGTCCTTGGTGGGGTGGTGCAGGCGTCCGGCTGCCGCGTCGTCGATGAGGGCGTCGACCGTCTCCGACGCGCACGCGCGGTTGGCGCCGATCCCGCCCGCCGCACCGCGCTTGGCCCACCCGACAACGTAGGTGCCCGGCTGAACCCGGCCGCTCGTGTTCGGGATGACCCCGGTGTCCTCGTCGAACGGGAGCTGCGGGATCGGCACTCCGCGGCTGCCCACCGACCACAGCACCATGCCGGTCTCCACGTCCACCTCGCCCGAGCCGTCACCGACCCGGAGCGCCCGCACCTGCGGATCACCGACCGCCTCCACCGGGGCGGAGGAGAACCGCAGCACCAGGCGGCGGTCCCCGGCCGGGGACCGGCCCCAGTCGATGTCCTCGACCGGCAGCCCGCGCAGCAGCGCGGCGGTCGAGCCGTCCTCGGCGGCGGCGATCGCCGCGCCCGCACCGCCGTGGCCGTCGACCACGATGCGACCGTTCAACCGCTGCTGCATGCCGACCCACTCCGAGCGCGTGAACGCCGCGTGCTCAGGACCCCGCCGCGCCAGCAGCACGACCTCGCGGACCTTGCTCTTGCGCAGCGCGGCGAGCGCGTGCTCGGCGATCGGGGTGCCGACCAGCTCGTCGGGGTCGCTGAGCAGCAGCCGCGCCGCGTCCAGCGCGACGTTGCCGTTGCCCACGATCACCACCCGCTCGGCCGACAGCTCCACTGCGTCGGCAGCCATGTCCGGGTGCCCGTTGCACCAGCCGACGAACTCGCGCGCGGCGAGCGTGCCGGGCAGGTGCTCACCGGGCAGGCCGAGCTCGCGGTGACCGGGCGCGCCGACGGCGTAGATCACCGCGTTGTGGTGCTCGGTCAGCTCGGCGTGGCTGATCTGGCGCCCCACTTCCACGCCCAGGTGCATGCGCACCCGGGGGTGCTTGTAGCTGGTCGCGAAGGTGTGCTCGATCTGCTTGGTGCTGGGGTGGTCCGGCGCGACGCCGAACTTGATCAGGCCGCCCGGCGTCGTCATCCGGTCGATCAGCGTGATCTCCGCGTCGGTCGAGCGCAGCAGGGACTGCACCGCGTAGCCGGCGGCAGGCCCAGTTCCCACGACCGCGACGCTCGGCGCAGCGGCGTGCGTCGGCAGCGATCGTGGGAACTGCGGCTTTCCCCAGGGGTAGTCAGCCGGGACCTCGGAGAACCGCTCCCGGTTGATGTCGGCGTGCACGGACAGCTCACCGGTGAGCTTGTCGATCGGGAACACCGCGTCCACCGGGCACGCATCGGCGCAGGCGCCGCAACCGATGCAGGCGCGCGGGTCGATGTAGAGCCGGTCGGTGGTGCCGAAGTCGGGCTCGTCCGGGGTGGGGTGGATGCAGTTGACCGGGCACACCGAGATGCACGATGCGTCGGCGCAACAGGATTGCGTGATCGCGTAGGTCATCGCCGTGGGCTCAGATCATGTGCACGCGCTTGTACAGCGCGGTGGAGGTACGGGTGAGCAGGCCGGCGTCGTCGAGGAACTCCATCAGACCGGCGCTGGCGTTGCGCATCAGCGACTTGCGGTGCTGGTTGGACTTGACCTCCGCCAGCGCGCGCTTGGTGTCGATCCCGACCGCGGCGTAGACCTTCGGGCTGACCAGGGCGTTGACGATGACGTAGGCGGCAATGCTGATGATCGCGGCGCTGACGTGGCGCTTGACCCGCCCGACGCTCTGCATGTGCTCCTTGATCTCCTCCCGGGCGAACTTCATGTGCCGGGATTCCTCGACCACGTGGATCTTGGAGCTGGTGCGCACGATGTCGAGGACGTTGTCGCCGCGCATCCAGTCGCGCTGCATCACGTCGAGCACCTCTTCGGCGACCAGTCCGGCGCCGTAGGCCACCTCGCCCGTCGCGAGGCTCTTGAGCCCCCGCGCGAGCTCGATGACGAACCTGCTGGGGAAGTACGCCGGGACCTCGAGCTTCTGGCAGATGCGGGCGAACATGATCGAGTGCCGGCACTCGTCGGCGACCTCGGTCAGGGCGAACTGGAACTCGGAGTTCGCGGGGTCCTTGACGTACTGGTCCCGTAGGATCATCTGCTGGAGGATCATCTCGAACCAGATGCCGGTGCTCATGATCGAGCAGACTTCGTGCCTGGTCAGCGCGATCCGCTGCTGCTCGGTGAGCTCATCCCACAGCTTGGTCCCGTAGAGCGTGCTCCACTCGGGGTTGAGGCCGTACTGGTCCTCGGGAAGCGGGCTCTCCCAGTCGATCTCCGTGCTCGGATCGTAGGAGAGCGTCTGTGAGGACTCCAGCAGGCGGCTGGAGAAGTCCTGCTCGGCGCTCTGGCCGGCAACACCGACGGCGGTCATTGCGCACCTCCGCAGTTCGTCGTACTCGAAGTAACAGGAACAGACTGTACCCCATAAATGCGCGGTTGCGGAGCCCCTCTTTTCCGGCGGATAGACTTCGTGGGTGACCGCATCAACGACAGGGCAGGTGGACGGGCGCAGCGCCCGGTGGGCCGGGTACCGGGAGAAGCGGCGGAAAGAGCTGGTCGATGCGGCGCTGAAAGCCATCGCCAAGCACGGCCCCGACGTGTCGGTCGAGCTGATGGCGGAGGAAGCCGGCGTGGCGCGGCCCCGGCTGTACAAGTACTTCAACGACACCGCGGACCTGGGCGCGGCCATCGCCGAGCGGGTGGCCGAGATGGTCACCGCCGAGCTCGCGCCGATGTTCAACCCGCGCGGCACGCCGAGGGAGATGATCCGCGCCGCGATCGGCGCGCACACCAACTGGCTCGCCGAGCACGGCAACCTCTACCGGTACCTGAGCATGAACTCGGCGACCGGCGAGTCCGGGCAGAACGTCGTCGCCGACGTCAAGACGGTCATCGCCCGCCAGGTGACAGGGCTGTTCCAGCACTTCCTGGACCAGTTCGGCATCCAGATCCCGGTCGTGCAGCCGCTGGCCTTCGGCATCGTCGGGCTCGTCGAGTCCACTGCGGGCAGCTGGCTGCAGGAGCCGGACGGGCTCACCCTGGACGAGCTCACCGACTGGCTCTGCGACTGGACCTGGCAGCTGCTCGACCAGTCGCTGCAGGTCTACGGCCTCGAGCTGGACCCGGATCTGCCGCTGGCAGAAGCGGATCCAGCCGAGAGCTGACCGCTCAGAGCATGTGCGCCTGCTTGTAGACCGACACTGCGGGCGGTGTGAGCAGGCCTGCTTCGTCGAGGAATCCCATCAGGCCCGCGCAGGCGTTGCGCAGCATGGACTTCCGGTGCTCGTTGGCTGCCGCTGCCGCAACGCCGTCCCGGGGTCGGATCCCGACCGCCTTGTAGACGTGCGGGCTGACCAGGCTGGTGATGATCGCGTAGGCGACGCCGGCGATCAGCAGCGCGCTGGCCTGGCGCTGCAGCGGCCCGATGCCCTGCACGTGCGCCTTGGTCTCCTCCCGGGCGAACTTCATGTGCCGGGATTCCTCGACCACGTGGATCTTGGAGCTGGTGCGCACGACGTCGATCACCCGGTCGTCGCGCATGAAGTCGCGCTGCATCACGTCGAGCACCTCCTCGGCGACGAGCGTGCCCGCGTAGGCGACCTCACCACCCGCGACGCTCTTGAAGACGCGGGCCAGCTCGACGACCGCCTTGTGCGGCAGGTAGAGGGGCAGCTCCAGCTTCTGGCAGATGCGGGCGAACATGATCGAGTGCCGGCACTCGTCGGCGATCTCGGTGAGCGCGAACTGGAACTCGGAGTTGGCCGGGTTCTTCACGTACTGATCGCGCAGCAGCATCTGCTGCAGGATCATCTCGAACCAGATGCCGGTGCTCATGATAGAGCCGACTTCGTGCCTGGTCAGCGTGATCCGCTGCGCTTCGCTCAGCTCGTCCCAGAGGGGTGTGCCGTACAGGGTGCTCCACTCCGGGCTCAACCCGTACTGGTCGGGCGGGAGCGGAGCGTCCCAGTCGATCTCGGTCATCGGGTCGTAGGACAACATCTGCGACGACTCCAGCAGTCGGCTGGAGAAGTCGTGCTCCACGTCCTGGACGGCGGTCATGTCCACACCTCCGCGCACTACGTTGTACTGGAAGTAACAGGAACACGACCGTACCCCATATTTTCTTGTTTCTGAACTCGCCAGGACCGGTGAGCCGATCAGGGCTTTTCGCGCGTCTTGGCCGCCTTCTCGGCCTTGGCGGCCTTGCGCGCCTGGGCGCGTTCCTCCTCGCGGCGCGCTTCGACGCGGGTGGTGCGCTCCTGCTGGAGCCACTCGGGGTCCTCGTCGCGGATCGCGTTGATCTGCTCGGTGGTCAGCGGGTCCGCGTAGCCGTTGCGGGTCAGCCCGCTGATCGAGACGCCGAGCTTCGCCGCGACGACCGGACGCGGGTGCGGGCCGTTGCGGCGCAGGTCGCGCAGCCACTCCGGCGGGTCGGCCTGCAGCGCGTTGAGCTCGTCGCGCGAGACGACGCCCTCCTGGAACTCGGCGGGGGTGGCTTCCAGCAGCACACCCAGCTTCTTGGCCGCCGTGGCGGGCTTCATCGTCTGGACGGTTTTGCGCGACGTCATCCGACCAGCGTAACCGGCGACTCCGGTCGGTAGTCTGGCCCCGTGAACGACCCGGCCACCGCCTTCGACCTCGCCTACGTCCCCGGGGTGACGCCCGACAAGTGGGCGCGCAAGTGGCAGGAGCGCGAACCCCGGGTTCCGCTCAACCTCCTGCAAACCCCGGCCGCCGAGGCGACCGGCTCGGTCCGCGGGGGAGAGGTGGACGCGGCGCTGCTGCGGTTGCCGATCGACCGCACCGGACTGCACGCCATCCCGCTCTACACCGAGCAGACGGTGGTCGTCGTCCCCAAGGACCACCTGGTCGCGGCCGCCGACGAGGTGACCCCGGAGGACCTGGCCGAGGACGTGGTGCTGCACCCGCTCGACGACACCCTCGACTGGGAGCGCCCGCCGGGACTTCCGGCGGTCGAGCGCCCGGCCACCACCGCCGACGCCATCGTGCTGGTCGCCGCCGGGGTCGGCCTGCTGGTCGTGCCGCAGTCGCTGGCCCGGCTGCACCACCGCAAGGACCTCACCTACCGGCCGATCAGCGACGTTCCGGAGTCCACCGTCGCGCTGACCTGGATCGAAGGCGAGACCACCGATCTGATGGAGCAGTTCATCGGGATCGTCCGCGGCCGCACCGCCAACAGCACGCGCGGCAAGCAGCAGCCCGAACCCGCTCGCAAGGCCAAGAAGGGCCCCGCCAAGCCCGCAACGCGCAAGCCCCCGCCTCGTCGTGGACCGGCGCCGGGGAAGGGCCGCAAACCGCGTCGTCGCTGAGCCCCGATGGGGTGATCGACGTGGAATGCGCACCGGTCTCGTGGTGTTGTCGTGGTCACATCCGGTTCTGCGATGGAGGTTACGACGATGCCGTTGACCGGCGAGTACGCGCCGAGCCCGACCGAGTTCGTCCGCGAGCAGGTCGAGAAGTACGAGAGCTCCGGCGGTACCGAGGGCACGACGATGCACGGCTACCCGGTGGTGCTGCTGACCACCAAGGGCGCCAAGTCCGGCAAGATCCGCAAGACGCCGCTGATGCGCGTCGAGCACGACGGGCGCTACGCCGTCATCGCCTCGCTGGGCGGTGCTCCGCAAAACCCCGTCTGGTACCACAACATTCGCGCCAACCCGACCGTGGAGCTGCAGGACGGCCCGGTGCGCGGGGACTACACCGCGCGCGAGCTCGACGGCGATGAGCGGGAGCTGTGGTGGGACCGCGCGGTCGCCGCGTTCCCGAACTACGCCGAGTACCAGACCAAGACCGACCGCAAGATCCCCGTCGTGCTGCTGGAGCCCGTCGAGTCCTGAGCGGATTCGCCGGCGGAGCGACGAAAAACGGCTTCCGGGATCGCCCCGGAAGCCGTTCTTCGCGTTCGTGGCTGCTACGAACCGATGGTGGCCATCGGTTCTGCGTTGGCGCGCTTGTGGCGTCCGCGGGAGATCAGCCACCAGCCCACCGCGATGACCGCGACGATGCCCGGGATCGAGAAGAACGCGACCCGCTCGGCGCCGTCGGAGAAGCCCATCAGGACGATGACCAGCGCGAGGAAGCCCAGCGTTGCCCAGCTCGTGTACGGCGCGCCCGGCATCCGGTAGCTCGGCCGCTCGATCTCGCCGCGAAGGGCCTTGGTGCGCAACCGCATCTGGCAGATCACCAGCGTCGCCCAGGTGGCTACCACGCCGAGCGAGGCGATGGCCGTGGCGATCTCGAACGCCTGCTCCGGAACGATGCCGTTGAGGATGACGCCGAGCACGAAAGCCGCTGCGGTGAACAGGATTCCGCCGTAGGGGACGCGGCGCTTGTTCATCTTCGCGGCGAACCTCGGGGCCTCGCCGTCGTTGGCCAGCGCCCGCAGGATCCGGCCCGTCGAGTACAGACCGGAGTTGCACGACGACAGCGCGGCGGTGAGCACCACGGCGTTCATCAGGTCGCCGACGCCGGGGATCCCCAGGCGGGAGAACACGGTGACGAACGGGCTCTCGTCCGCGTTGAACACCGTCCACGGCAGCAGCATCGCCAGCAGCAGCACGGAACCGACGTAGAAGATCGCGATCCGCCACACCACGCCGTTGATGGCCTTCGGCAGCACCTTGTGGGGCTCCTTGGCCTCGCCGGCGGTGATGCCGACCATCTCGATCGCCGAGTAGGCGAAGACCACCGACTGCATCGCCATCAGGGTGACGCCGAAGCCGCTGGGGAAGAACCCGCCGTGCGAGGTGAGGTTGGCCGGTCCGGCCGGGGCCCCGCCGATGTCGGTGGCGGTGAACACCAGGCCCAGGCCCACGACCAGGAACACCACGATCGCCAGCACCTTGACCAGCGAGAACCAGAACTCCAGCTCGCCGAACAGCTTCACCGACACCAGGTTGACCGCCAGCAGCACGCCCAGCGCGATCAGCGCCGTGATCCACTGCGGCAGGTCCGGCAGCCACCGGTGCACGTAGATGGCGACCGCCGTGATCTCCGCGATGCCGGTCATGGCCCAGTTCAGCCAGTACATCCAGCCCGAGGCGAAACCGGCCCACGGGCCGATGAACTCGCGGGCGTACTCCACGAAGCTGCCGGCGACCGGCCGGTGCAGCACCAGTTCACCGAGGGCGCGCATGACGAAGAACGCGGCCAGACCGCAGAGCGCGTAGGCGACCACCAGCGACGGGCCGACCGTGGCGAGCTTGCCACCCGCACCCAGGAAGAGCCCGACGCCGATCGCTCCGCCGATGGCGATCATCTGCACCTGGCGGTTGCCGAGCGACTTCGAATAGCCCTCGGCGTCGGTCGTGGGCGGGGTGTCCGGCCCTGACCGCAACGATGAATCCACGAAACCAAGTCCCTTCGTGACCAGGACACGCCGGAGAAAAGCGACGTCCAGGCGGTTTTCGCGCCGGTGCTAGGTCATCCGGCGGGGCGATACTAGTCATCGGGATTTCGCGTTCGTGTTGCCCACGAGTCAGTTCCGGCTGTTCGCCAGCGGTCTTTCCCAGAATCGGCGGTGTGCGGTCCCGGTCTCGTCGTCGCTGGTGGGTGGTCGTTTCGATGATCTCGGCCCGAGGGCGGCTAGGCCGTCCAGCTGCGTGCCGCGTCGGCCTTCGTCGCCAACGGGGCCTGATCAAATGGGAATTTCCCGCCCGCTCCAGCGGCCGCCGAAAAGGTCGAAAAGGGCGAACGGCCCGCGTTGGAAATGTGACGCTCGTTACTCGCGAACAACTCGTGTTCGGCTGATTACGCACCGGTTCTTCGCGGATGCCACGCTGCGTTAATTGGGGGTTCGCGCACTGCATCGCAATTATTGCTGCGCGTGACCGGCTGTGTGCGGACCGTTTTGGCCGGGGGAAGTGGATCGCCCCGAGCCGATCGTTAGCCGTGCCTGTGACCAGGGGAGACGATCACGTGACGAGGAGTGAGATGGTGGCGCGGGCCTCAATAGATTGCTCCATTCGGCCCATTAAAGGATCGTCGCTTGGCGTAAGGATATGAAGTTGTAATGATCCCGCCTTGAAACGGAGACCTAGATGCCCCGGCTCGCAGTTGCGGTAGTCCCGATCGGATTGGCCGCAGCACTGGGCCTCGGTGCATTGGCAAGCGCCGAAACATCGACCCCGCAGAGCGTGAACGCCGCTACGCAACCGGTCGGTGTGCAGAGCCCCTCCCCCGCCCTGTCCCCGGCAATCCCCGAAGCCCCCGCTCCCGTCGCCTTGGCCCCGTCGGCTCCCGCCGCTGCCCCCGCAGCGCCGGCCGCCCCGAAGGCCGAGGAGAAGCCCGCGGAAGTCAAGCCGCAGTCGGTCACGAAGTCTCTCCCCGTCAACTACGAGGCTCAGAAGACCGGCTACTGGTGCGGCCCCGCGGCGACGCGGATCGCCATGTCCAGCAAGACCGGCGACCTGCCGTCGCAGACCGCTCTGGCCAGCGTGCTCGGCACCACCGAGAACGGCACCGACCACGTCGGTCTGGTCGCTGACGGCATGAACAAGCTGCTCGGCTCCACCGGCGCGCACTACGTCGCCAAGGACCTCAGCAGCCGCGAGGTCTCCCCGGAGATGACCAAGGAGCTGTGGGACGACACCGTCCGCAACATCGACGACGGCAAGGCGATGGTCGCCAACATCGTCGCGCCGCCCGGCAACCAGCCTCCCGGTTACCCGTCGAGCCAGACGATCTACCACTACGTGTCGATCGTGGGCTACGACTCCGAGAAGCAGAACGTCCAGATCGCCGACCCGGCGAACTTCGGCGGCAACAAGGAGTACTGGCTCAGCCTCGACCAGCTGACCTCCCTGGTCCAGCCTCGCGGCTACGTCGCCTGATCACCTCCGGGTGAGTTGACCACTGCGGCGGTCCCCTGCGGAAGGGGGCCGCCGCAGTCGTCTGCCCGGGGACAACCTCGTCGCGCGACGACGAGGGAATCCGGTGCGGTTCAGAGCGTGAAGGAAGCCAGGTTGTAGCCGCCCACGGTGGCGTTGCGGTCGACTCCGCCGGGGATTCCGGGAACCTTCCCGGCGTCGCTGTGCTGGTGCAGCGCGAGGCGCGGGTGCCCCCAGCCGGGGTTGCCGGGGTCGCCGTTGTAGCGGGCGATCCACAGCAGCACGTCGTCACCGGCCCACCGGTTGGGGTCGATGATGTTCTGGAACCAGTTCAGGCTCGAGTACACCAGCACGCCCCGGACCCCGGTCGCGATGCGCAGCAGCCGGACGAACTCGGCGATGAAGCCGTTCGGGTCGGGGATCTCGGGGTCCTCCATGTCGAGCATCGGCCACATGTTGCCGGGCTCCTTGAGCCCGTGCTGGCCCAGCCACCACGCGAAGTGCCCCACCTGCGGGTCGATGGCCCCGGGCCGGGCGAAGTGGTAGCCGCCGGTGACGACGCCCGCGCCGCGTGCTCCGGCGGTGTGCCCTCCGGCCGCGTCGTCGACCCAGCTCTGGCCCTCGGTGAGCTTCATGCTCGCGAAGGTGATGTTGTTGCCGCGGACGGCCGCCCAGTCGTCGACGGCGTTGTGGTGGCTGATGTCGATCCCGTAGTCCATCTCGGGCCCCTCATCGTGGTGTGCTCGGGTTGCGCAACGCTCGCGAGGGCACGCGACGAGGGTGCCGTCGGCGTTCCCCTGGGCCGGACGGTCGGCTGCGCTGGTGATCAACCCATGTTGGGCACACGGTCTCAAGAAAGGATCGCCCTGTGGGGTGAACGGCCGGAATTCGCACGTTTGGAGCACCCGGACGTCGCAGTGCGAGTTGGTGCGTCCGGCGCAGCCGCGGCGGCCCTGGCCGCGGTGGTGACCTCCGCGGGTGCACCGGGTTCCTGGACGCCAGGTGTTGATCTTTGGAACAATCGGGTGGTTGCCTGCCGAAGGAGCACGATGAGCGACGGCGTTCAGGAAATGCGCACGGACGTGGCGCACGGCGCGCGGATCTACGACTACATCCTGGGCGGCAAGGACAACTACGCCGTCGACCGCGCCGCCGCGGAGGCGTCCCAGCAGGTCTGGCCGGCGCTGCCGGTGCACATGCGCGCCAACCGCGAGTTCATGCACCGCGCCGGCCGTTTCCTGGCCACGGAGTGCGGTGTCGACCAGTTCCTGGACATCGGCACCGGCATCCCGACCAGCCCGAACCTGCACGAGGTCGTGCAGGAGGTGAAGCGGGACGCGCGCATCGTCTACACCGACAACGACCCGATCGTGCTCGCCCACGCCCGCGCGCTGATGTCGCGCACCGGCCAGGGCGCGACGGCCTACGTCGACGCCGACCTGCGCGACCCCGACACGATCCTGGGCTCGCGCGAGTTCCGCGAGACCCTCGACCCCGACCGGCCGATCGGGTTGATGCTGATCGCGGTCGTGCACTTCATCGAGGACGACGAGGAGGCCCTCGACGTGGTCCGCCGCATCGTCGACGTGCTGCCCCCGGGCAGCTACGTGGCCGCCACGATCGCCACCGACGACTACGCCCCGGAGCTCCTGGCGGAGGTCCGCCGCGCGTACCGCGAGCACGGCGAAACCCTCAAGTTCCGCGACCACGGCACGGCGCTGCGCTTCTTCGACGGCCTCGAGGTCCTCGACCCCGGCCTGGTCCAGATGCACAAGTGGCGCCCCGACGACCTCGCATCCCCGCAGGTCCCTGAGGCCGACATCGCCATGTACGCGGCGATAGCGCGCAAGCCCTGATTCAGGCCCGGGCCGGGCGGGTGGCGATCTGCTGGGTCTGGGGTTCCGCCGGCGAGATGGCCGGGCTCGCCTTGGGCTGCGGGCCGGTGGCCTGCGCAGTGGTCTCCTGCGGGCCGGTGGGCTGAGCGGCGACGGCCTGGTTGAGCTGGGTCTGCTGCGAGGCGTTGGTCTGCGCCTGCTGCGGGGTGGAGAGGTTCGAGCTGACGATGCGCTGGAGGTTGCGGTGCGCGTTGTTGAGCTCGTGGCGCATGCCGTGGACCTGCTTGGTGAGCGTGTCGCCCTCGCCGAGGGTGTTGGTCTCGACCGCGCGCAGCAGCACGCCGATGTGACCGTGCAGCCGCTGGTGCACCTCGGCGAAGGTGGCGACCTGCTGCTGCATCTCCAGCGGCGGCTGGGTGCGGGCGATCGCCTTGATCATGGTGTCCTGCCAGCGCTGCCCGGCCTGCCGGTAGTGGCGGTCGGCGGCCGTGCGGTAGTGCGGGGCGACCTGCGAGTCCAGCGAGACGCGGATGAGCTCGTGGCAGCTGCTGACCAGCTCGCGGGCGGCGGTGGTCAGCGCGTAGGCCCACTCCCACTGCTCGGCCTGCGTGCTGGCCTGGCGCTCCTGGCGCGCGTCGTCGAGCTGTCTGCGGGACAGCTTCACCTGCTCCCAGGCGTGTTCGGCCTGCTCGGTGGCGGTCGTGGCGGCGCGTCCGGTCTTGTCCGCGTTGGCCTCGACGGCGGCCGCCAGCCGGCGCACGGCTTCGGCGCGCTGCGTGGTCTCCTCGGCGGTCTTGCGGACCGACCACAGCAGCCATCCGGCGACGCCGGCGGCGATGATTGCCAGGACTGCCGGGATCCACGTGGCCAGTGCGTCCATCCCCATGTGGACGACCATGACACATCCTCGGTTGCTCCGGTCGGCCGCATGAGCAAAAACTCAAGAAGAACACTGCCCGTAGTGACGATGTCACGCAGCGAAACGGCAGTCGGTGAACGCGGTCTCCGCTTGGCGCGGGCGAAAGTCGGCACTGCTCGCACGCTTTCAACCCGGAGTGGCCTATCGTGCACGCGAGGTCAGGTCGGTCGAACGAGGAGGGGCATGTACGCGAGGTACGTCGCGATCGGCGACAGCCAGACCGAGGGCGTCGGTGACGGCGACGATCTCCGAGGCCTGCGCGGCTGGGCCGATCGGCTCGCCGAGAAGCTGGCCGCGCTGAACCCCGACCTGCGCTACGCCAACCTCGCGGTCCGCGGCAAGCTGATCGACCAGGTGCTCACCGAGCAGCTCCAGCCCGCGCTGGAGCTCGAACCCGACCTGGTCAGCGTCGTGGCCGGCCTCAACGACATGCTCCGCAGCGAGTGTGACGGCGAGGCGATCGCAGCCCGCCTGGAGAAGATGATCGCCGCGTTCACCGAGACCGGTGCGCGGGTGGTCACCGTGACCTACCCGGACATCGGCAAGGTGGCCCCGATCGCGCGCCGCTGGCAGCCGCGGATCACCGAGTTCAACGCGCGGGTGCGCGAGATCGCCGCGAAGCACGGCGCGACCCTCGTCGAGGTCGACCTGCACCCGGTGTGCGCCGACCCCAGGATCTGGAGCTCCGACCGGCTGCACCTCAACCCCGACGGGCACGCGTTGCTCGCCGCCGCTGCCGCCAGCGCGCTGGAACTGCCCGGCAGCGACCGGTCCTGGAGCGAGCCGCTGCCCGCACGCGCCGAACCGGGCCTGCTGCGCGCGGTGTGGGCCGAAATCCGTTGGGCCGCCGTCTTCCTCGTCCCGTGGGTGTGGCGCCGGATCACCGGACGCTCGTCGGGTGACGGGCGCAGCGCCAAACGTCCGGAGCTGGCGCCGTTCCGGTGATCACAGCGAACCGCCCGCGTCGATGACCTGGGTCGTCCCGGTGAGGTACCTGCCCGAGTCGCGGACGAGGTGCAGCACGGTGTCGGTGGCGTCGGAGGCTTCCAGCGCGGCGACCGGCAGCTCGTTGATCGACAGCAGCACCTCGTCGAAGTCCGCGCGCCCTGGCTCGTCCAGGTCGGGCCGGAACAGGCGGTAGGTCGAGTCGTTGAGGATCATCTCGGTGGCCACGGTCGTCGGGTGCACGGTGTTGACCCGGATGTTGTGCGGTGCGAGTTCCTTCGCCATCACCCTCATCATCATGACCAGGCCCGCCTTGGCGGCCGCGTAGTGCGCGGTGTTGTCGTTGACCTGCAGGGCGGCCAGCGAGCTGGTGATGACCACCGAGCCGCCGCGGCCACCGCTGATGATGTGCGGCACCGAGGCCCTGAGCGACTTGAACACGCCGGTCAGGTGGACGTCGATCAGGTCCTGCCAGGTCTCATCGTGAAAGTCGGTGCGGCGCTGAAGATCCCGGCGTTGGCCAGCACGATGTCGAGCCGCCCGAAGCGCTCGGCGCCTTCGTCCGCGGCGGACGTCAACGCCGCGGAGTCGCGAACGTCGGCCTCGCGCACCAGGATTCGGCGCCCGGTCGCCTCCACCGCGCGGGCGGTCTCCGCGAGGTCCTAGGCGACGGTGCCGACCTCCGCCGGCGCGTCGACGGCGATGATGTCCGCGCCCTCCTCGGCGAGCCGGATCGCGTGGCTGCGTCCTTGCCCGCGCCCCGCGCCGGTGATGAACGCGACCTGCCCGTCGAGCTTGCCCATGCGCACTCCGCTTCCTGGATCGGCGACGGAGCAGACGCTACGAGGCGCCGCAGGACCGGTCGATCGTCCGTTCGCACTCCCGCATCCGCCGCTCAGTCACTTGACCGAGGCCGTCGGGTGCGCGCCTCGGGCGCCGTCGGCGTCACCAGGCGTGCCCTGACGTCTAGTTCTTGCGGCCGACCAGGGCGGCGATGCAGTGCTCGGCCCGGTTCAGCGGGCGGTGCTTCGGCCCGTTCGGCCACCAGAGGTCGCAGAGCTCGACGTCGGCCGCTTGGTCCAGGCCGGGCGGCAGGAGGTCCAAGCCGGGGAGCAGCGCGCGGATCTGCTCGCGGGTGCGGAACCGGCCCGAACCCATCGGGCTGTGGATGAACAGCTCCTCCATCTTGCGGGCCAGCGCGCTGTGCTCGGGCGTCTCCGGGTCGAAGAAGTGCGCGATGGCCACGTAGCTGCCCGGCGCCAGGGCGTCGACGTAGGCGCGCATGAGCTCCGGAGCGTCGTCGCCCAGGTAGTGGTGCAGCGTGCCGATGTGCAGCAGCGCGACCGGCTCGTCGAAGTCGAGGTGCCGGCGGACGGTGTCGTGGGCGAGGACGTCGGCCGGGTCGAAGATGTCGGCGGCGGCGAAGTGGGTCCGCTCGTTCTCCTCCAGCAGCGCCTTGCCGTGGGCGATGACCACGGGATCGTTGTCGACGTAGACGATCTCGGCGTCGGGGTTCGCCCGCTGCACGATCTGGTGGGTGTTCTCCGCGGTCGGCAGGCCCGAGCCGCAGTCCAGGAACTGCGCGATCCCGGCCTGGTCGGCGAGGTAGTGGCACACCCGGTTGAGGAACCTGCGGTTGGACCACGCGAGGTCCTTGACCTCGGGCGCGACCTGGCCGACCTGGCGCAGCACCTCGCGATCGACTTCGAAGTTGTCCTTGCCGTCGAGGGCCGCGTCGTAGACGCGGGCGATGCTGGCCTTGGTCGTGTCGATGCCGACCGGGACTGAGCTCGGCGCCGATGAAGGCGTCTCGGACATGCTGCTCCTCGCTCGTTCGCTCGGCAACGAACTTACCGCACCGATCGGCCCGTTCGGGGCATCGGCCTGGCCCGCGAAGTGGAGTTCCCCCCTCCTCTCTTGGGGTTTCAGAACAGTGGCGCCGCTCGGTGGTCCACTGCGGCCGTCCGGTGCGCGCCCCACCCCTCCAGTCCGCATCGCGCCGGGCCTGAGCGAGTGCGTCCGCCCTGGTCACGGCCGTTCTTTTCGCTCGGAGGAGGCGTAGAGTGCTTAGTAGCTGGACGAGCACGCCGATCCCATCGGCGCACCGACGAGGTCGCTCCCACCGCGCTCCCACTGATCCGCGGTCGCCTTCGCGGTTCCGGCCAGTCGAGAAGGCCCATTGGAGCCGCCATGACCGCCCAGGCACCAGACCGCGTCCTCGCGCGCGCAGATGCCCCTCCCGAGGCCCCGAGCCCACGCGGCTCCGAGATCGACACCGCGCTGCGGCTCCGCCTCCGCTACCCCGGAGCCGGCGTCGTCGTGCTCGTCGCGACAGGTGAGATCGACGTCGCCACCGCGCCCCGGATGGCCGCCCTGCTGTGGCCCCGGCTGCTGACCGGCCTGCACAAGATCGTCCTCGACCTCACCGGCATCACCTTCCTCGGCGTGGCCGGGCTGGAGCTCATCAGCGCCGCACGCGCCTACGCGCCGCACCGCAACGCCGAGGTGATCGTGCTCAGCTCCACGGCGGCGGTGGCGCGCGCGTTGCGCGCGGGCGGCCTGGCCGACGCGGCCGTGTCGGCGCTGCAGACCGGCGAGGGCCGACAACGCCGCCGGCGTGCCAGGACCCGCCGCGGCCTCTCCGCCCCGGTCAACCGACCAGCGACGTTGGTCCCCTGCTGAGGCTGTTGCGCGCTCACCGAGAGCTGGCCGCGGCGGTGCAGGCGTCGGCGCCGCGGCAACCGGCCAGGGCGGTGAGGGTGCGGTGCAGGCGTTCGCGCTCGTCGGCGGGGAGCCGCTGGTAGCTGTTGTTCAGCTGGTGCGGGTCCGTGCGGTCGTCGTAGTACTCGCGCTCGCCGTTGAGGTACTCGACGTAGGTGCCCTCCGGGGTGCGGATGGCCGTGTAGGTCGGCGGCACGCCGTCGGGTCGCTCCTGGTGGTCGGGATCTTCCCGGGAGACGCGGGGTTCGTGGTGCTCGACGAGCGCGACGTCGCGGCCGCTGCCGCTCTCGCCGCGCAGCAGCCCGGCGAAGCTGACCCCGTCCAGGTCGGGACGCGGTGGGGCACCGGCGATCTCGGCGAAGGTCGGCCGGAAGTCGATGTTCTGCACCGAATCCGGCACGGTCCGACCGGCGGGCACACCCGGCCCGGTCGCCACCAGCGGGACGCGCACGTCGTGGTCGAACGCCGTTTGCTTGCCCTCCGGCAGGGCGTGCTCACCGAGGTGGAAGCCGTTGTCGGAGGTGAAGATGACGTGCGTGCGCTGAGCCTGCCCGGTCTCCTCGAGGGTGCGCTGGAACCCGGCGAGCATCTCGTCCACGGCCTGCAGCGACTGGGCGCGCTTGCGGAACTTCGCGTCCGCCGCCGCGACCTTCTCCGCGGGCAGCGGCGGCAGCGCGCGCAACCACTGGGGCTTGTCGGAGCGGTCCGGCTCGTCGAACGAGGGCGCGCGCGGCGCGGTCAGGCCGGGGAAGGTGTCGGCGTGCCGGGGCGCGGGAGTCGACGGACCGTGCGGCACGAACGGCGCCACTTCCAGGAAGAACGGCTTGCCCTGAGCGGCGTTGGTGCGGATGAAGTCGTTGCCGCGCTCGGCCAGCACGTCGGTCAGGTAGTCGCCGGGCCGGTGGCCGTGCGGCTCCAGGTGGCCGTTGACGTTGAGCTTGTAGTCGTACTCCGGGTATCCGTTGCCCGCCACGGCCCACTCGTTCCAGCCCGGCGGCACGAACGGCCGCTCGCCGCCGAGCTCCTTGCCGGGCTGGTAGCCGTTGAGGTACTTGCCGAGGAAACCCGTCCGGTACCCGGCCTGCTGCAGCTGGGTGCCGATGGTGTCGGACTCGTCGCGCCGGTGGAACACCTCGAACCCGCCGTCCGGAGGCTCGTTGGTGAACACGCCGGTGTTGTGCGGGTACTTGCCCGCCAGCAGCGACGCCCGCGACGGGCAGCACAGCGAGTCGGTGACCGTGAAGTTCGAGAACGTCACGCCGTCCCGCTGCATCCGCCGGACCTGCGGCATGTGCTGCAGCAAGCCCTGATCCATGTCGTCGACCAGCACGAACACGATGTTCGGCGGCTGCTCGCCGGTAGGTCGCGGCGGGGGAGCGGCGGCGCACCCGGCCAGCACCAGGCCGATGGCGGCCACGCAGAGGGCCAGCCGCGAACGCGGCATCACGATCAACCTCCAGGGACTTCGGCGCAGCCCACAGCATGACCGCCGACCCCCGCTCGACCAAGCCGGTGACGAGAAGTCCTCAGTAGAAGACGTGCTCCGGATGCGGGTGGCTGAGGAAGTCGTGGTGCGAGATCTCCCAGCCGTAGGCCCCGGCGTGGCTGAAGACCAGCACGTCACCAGCGCGAACGCGCTCCACCTCCACGTCGCGGGCCAGCACGTCCTTCGGCGTGCACAGCTCGCCGACGACGGTGACCGGGCCGCGCACCTCCGGGCGCGGGGCCGTCGAGTCCCAGTCGTCCACCGGCAGCACGGTGAACGGGTGGCTGTGCTGCCAGGACGACGGCAGCCGGAACTGGTGGGTGCCGCCGCGCACCAGCACGTAGTCCACCCCGTGGTTGCGCTTGACGTCCAGCACCTCGACGGCGTAGCTGCCGCACTCGGCGACCAGGTAGCGCCCGCACTCGAAGTCGATCTCGGCCACCTGCGCGGGGAACTCGGCCAGCACAGCCGGGAGCCCCCGGGCGAAGCGGGGCCAGTCGAACTGCCGGTCCAGCCGGGCGTAGTCGACGCCGATGCCGCCACCGACGTTGACCACCTCGCAGCGCAGCCCGAACTCCCGCTCCCACGCCGTGACCGTGCGACCGTAGTGCGCCAGCAGGTCCAGGTGGGCGTCGGCGGAGAGGTTGTTGGACAGCGAGTGCAGGTGGAACCCCACCGGCCGCACACCGGGCAGGCCGCGCGCGGCGTCGAGAGCGGCGGGCAGGTCCGACTCGTCGATGCCGAACTGGGTGGGCTTGCCCGCCATCGCCAGCGTCGCCGACGGGAACGGTCCCGCCAGGTTGACCCGCAGCAGCACCTCCGCCGTCACGCCCAGCCGGGTCGCCGCGGCCGAAACCCGGTGCAGTTCCAGCAGGCTCTCCACGTGCAGCCGTTGCACGCCCTGCTTGAGGGCCTGCTCGATCTCTGCCGGAGTCTTGGCCGGGCCGCCGAAGATGACCGGCACGTCGGCGCCGACGGCCCGCGCCTTGTCCAGCTCACCACCCGAGGCCACCTCGAAACCGGCGACCAGCGGCGCGAGCGCGCGCAGCAGCGGATCCGCGCTGTTGGCCTTCATCGCGTAGAACATCCGGCACCGGCGCGGCAGCGTGGCCGTGACGGCGCGGACGTGGTCGGTCAGCCTGTCGAGGTCGTAGGCGAACAGGCACACCGGGTCGCCACCGACGCGCTGCCGCACGAGTTCTCCGAGTCGTTCAGTCATCGGTCCTCCCGGTGCCGATCGAGGTGGGCGCGCAGCGCGCGGGCGGCCAGGCCGCGTTCTTCGCCGAGCACGAAGGTGCGCACCCCGGCCGAGCGCCACTCCTCGTGGTCCTCGGGCGTGCGCGGGATCGCGCAGAACGGCACCTGGTGGGCGTCGCACTCGGCGTGCACGCGCGACAGCGCTTCCTGGACCAGCGGATGCCGCGTCTGCCACGGCACCCCGTAGGACTGCGAGAGGTCGGCCGCGCCCTCCAGCACCAGGTCGACCCCGCCACCGGCGAGGATGGACGGGAGCTCCTCGACGCCTTCGGCGTCCTCGATCATCGCGATCACCATCGTCTCGGCGTTGGCGCGGCGCACGTACTCGGTGAGCTCGATGCGCCCGAAACCCGGCACCCGGCCGCCGTTGAGGCTGCGCATGCCCTCCGGGGCGTAGCGCGCGGCGCGGATCGCCGCGTCCACGTCGGCCCGGCACCGCACGTGCGGCACGACCACGCCCAGCGCCCCGGCGTCCAGCGCACGCAGGATCGCGCCCGGGTCGGCTTCGGGCACGCGGACGAACGCGACCAGGTCGACGGCTTCGGCCGCCCGGATGAGGTTCTCCAGCTGCTGCGGGTCGACCAGGGTGTGCTCGCTGTCGAGGATGACGAAGTCGTAGCCCGCGCAGCCGATCATCTCCACCAGCGCCGGGGACGGGATGGAGCAGAACAGCCCGTAGCTCTCGCCGGTGCCGGTGAGGCGCTGCTTGACGGTGTTGGTCCTCAGCACTTCTCCACCTCCGCGAGCGGGTTGGGCACGGCGTGCAGCCGCAGCTCGGTGTCCGGGTGCAGCCTGCGGGTGGTCAGCTTCTCCACCTCGATCGCCGGCGTGAACAGGTCGAACAGCTCGAACCGGCCCGCCAGCTCGGGGAACCGCCGCTGGTAGCTGCGGATCTCCTGGGCCACCAGGCGCCAGAACTCCCGCTCGTCGAGCCGGTAGTGGTCGGCGAGGAAGATGGCGAGTTCGCCGAGGTTGATGAAGAAGAACGCGTCCAGCAGGAAGTCGGTGACCAGGCTCAGCTCGTCGGTCTCGACGAAGGAGTTGCGGTTCTGGTGGTGCGCCGGGGTCCCGGCCAGCTCCGGTGCCGGCTGCGCCAGGTGCTGCCGGGAGAAGCGGACGCCGTCGTGGAAGTCCTTGAGCACCACCCGTTCCGGCACCCCGTCGCGGTGCACCAGCGCCATGTTCTGGGCGTGCGATTCCAGCGCGATGCCGTGCGCGCACAGCAGGTGCACCAGCGGCAGCGCCGCGACCCGCACGACCTGGCGCACCCAGTCCTCGACGCCGGTGGTGCGCACCCAGTCGTCGATCAGCGGGGTCCCGTCGCGAAGGCAGGAGGTCAGCCCGGTGAACGGGATCGCCCGCTCCTCGGGTTCGAGGTGCGGGTGCAGGCTCTCCCGCCAGATGCAGGCCAGCGCACCGTAGGTGTCGGCCTGCAGCAGGCCGGACTCCGGCGTGACCGACACGCCGAGCTCCTCGCCGAGCAGGATCGGCCGCAGCTCGCCGGACAGGTAGGCGTCCCCGGCGACGACCTCGCGCAGCCAGTCGGTGATGCGCGGCGCGTTGCGCACGGTGTGCGCGGCCAGGCCCCGGCTGGTGGAGGTGTTCACCATCGACAGCGACAGCTTCAGGTACGGGCGCTCGGGAGCGTCGCGGCAGGTCAGCGTGCGGATCGACTGCTGGGCCAGGAACTCGTGCGGGTCGGGCCCCAGCGGGATCAGCTCACCGCGTGCGAGCTGCTCGGAGAAGGCTCGCGCGATGCGCTCCCGCCACTGCCACGGGTGCACCGGCACCAGCACGTACTCGTCCGGGTCACCCACGTCCTCGACGCGGCGGTGGAAGCGGGTCGCCTCGCCACCCAGCTGGTCGGCCACGTACTGCCGGTCGAGCGACGCGGAGGCGCTGACCTCGGTGATGCTGCGGTGCGCGGCCAGCCACAGCGGGCGCAGCGGGTTGGCGAACTCCGGGCCGAAGGCGAGGTCGTCGGCGACGTCGAACCCGAGGCGGGACTTGTAGGTCGGGTGGTAGCGATGCCCGTCGGTGATGGCGGTTTCGAGCGCGTCGTGGTCCGCGGTGCGCGGTGGGTCTTCCCGGAGGTGTTCCGACAGCGCGTCTTTGAACAGCGTTTCCTCCAGTTCGCGGGCGAACCCGCTCAGGTGGTTCGGATCGGCGTCCAGCGAGTCCTGGACCTCCGACAGGAACCGGGTGATCGACTCGGCCTCGACGCCGTCGCGCAGCACCGGCGAGGCCAGCCCCACCCGCTCGAAGCCGAACCTGCGCACCGCGCGGAACGAGTACCGCACCGGGGCTCCACCGCCGCCGGTGCCGGCGACGACGTGCTCGTCGCCGTCCTGCTCGGTGCGCAGAGCGCCCTCGTAGAGCAGGGATTCGACCAGCTGGCGGAACACCCGGCGCCGCACCGCCGGGAAGCGGGAGTCGGTCAGCGCCGCGCGCACGAGCTCCGCGGTCATCGGCTCTCCTCACGAATCGGGTTGGGGATGTCGACGTAGAGCGGTGTTTCGCCGCGCTCGGCGAACCGGCTGAGCAGGTTCGCCTTGGCGGGCAGGGTCGCTGCTCCGCGCAGCTCGGCCGCGTAGCGCCCGGGCAGCTCCCGCAGGAACTCCCGCACCACCGACCAGAGGAGCCGCTCACCGGCCGGGGTGAACCGGCCGAGCACCGCGACCACGTGCCCGAGGTGGTTGGTCACCAGGTGGTACTGGAGCCGCTGCCAGGCTTCGGAATCGTCGTAGAGCACCGGGCTGCCCGGCGGCAGGACGCCCTCGGGCACGCGCTCGCGGTCGGCGCTGGTGCCTTCCATGTCGCGCACGTAGAACCTGCTGGGCCAACCGCCCTCGATGTGCAGCAGGCTGTTCTGCACGTGCGCCTCGAAGCCGACGCCGTCGTCGGTGAACACCGCCAGCAGCGGGCCCAGCGAGATCCGCAGGTAGCGGTCCAGCCACTCGCAGGCGTGCTCGGCGGTGAGCGGCCCCGCCTGCTCGACGAGGCCGATCAGCTCCGGGCGCCCGTCGACCCGGTCCTCCAGCAGCGCGGCGAGCACCCGAGGTGCGATTCCGGTGCCCGCGAACGGGTTTCGCCGGAACAGCACCGCGAAGTCCGCGGTCAGCTCGCCCATGGCCGACGGGTCCAAGGCGCGGTACCCGGTTTCCGGCAGCACCTCGAAGCCCTCGTGCTTCCAGCCCTCCTCGACCGCGGCCACCAGCCTCCCGGCGTCGGCCGCGCGGCGGAGGTGCTCGAAGGGGTTGTTGCGCACGAAGTTCGTGATGCGCACGTGCAGCGGCAGCTTCCACGCCGTCGAGAAGCCGGGATCGCACACGGTGCGCACCGAGGACGTCGCGTAGACCTCGGCCCCCACCGGGCCCAGCGGGGTCAGCAGACCGGCCGCGACCAGCTCCTGGACCCGGGAGTGTTCCCGCAGGTAACGGTCCTGCCACGGGTGCACCGGGAGCACCGACGGGTGCTCGTCCGGCAGCCACGGGCCGTCGCCGACCCGGTCCTCCACCAGCAGCTCCGGCGCCACCGCCCAGTGGTGCAGCCGGAACGACGCCCCGAGCTCCGGGGCGAATCGCTCCAGGTCGTCGTCGCTGATGCCCTCCGCGCTCTTCGGCGTCGGGTGGAACGGGTGCCCCAGCAGCAACGACTGCTCGGCCCGCCTGGTGATCTCCTCCGGTGCGACCGGGTCCCCGGGTGGGGTGCGGTCCAGGTACCGCGCCGACCGCGCCACGCTGTTGGCGACCTGCCGCCGGAACCGCTCCACGGCACCCGCCGGCACCGCGGTGCACCGCGCGGCCAGCTCCTCGGCCACCAGCGCCACGAACTCCTCGTGCTCCAGCGCGGTTCCGCCCCGGAACACCTCGGCCCCGTACGCGTGGTGCCCGATCTCCGACCGGTGCCGGACCTCCACGCTCAGGTGGCGAGCAGTTCCCGCTGCGACCGACCGCAGCGGGATTCGCACCGAGTCCGCGCCGACCTCGCCGCCCACCTCCCTGACCAGCGAGTTCAGCAGCCGCTGTCGCGCCGCTGCACGTGCCATGACCTCGTTCACCGCAACACCTTCTCGTCAATCTCGACCGGGCCGTGGGGGAGGGACGTTCCAGCGGGAACCTCCGCACCGGACGTCGGCCGCCCCAGCACCGCCAGCAGCGCGGCCACCCCCAGCAGCGCGCCGATGAGGGAGAACACCACCGCCGGCGGCAGCAGGACCGCCAGTGCCGCGCCCGCCAACGGACCGAAAACCTGCCCGAGGTCGAGGACCCCGGTGCTGAACCCGAACGCGGTGCCCGAACCCCGCTCCGGGACCTGCCCGGAGCTGACGTGCAGCACCGACTGCAGCAGCGCGGCGAAGCAGAAGCCCTGCACCACCCGCAGCGGCACCAGCAGCTCCACGGGCACGACTCCCTGCAGCGCCACCGCGACCGCGCAGCAGGCCGCCGCCACGGCGAAACCCGCCTGCGCGGGCCGGTGGTCGTTGCGCCGACCCCACCACGGGCTTCCCGCGCACGACGCCGTCCAGGTCACCGCCTGCAGCACGCCGACCCACACCGCGGCTGTCGCGACCGAACCGGAGATCCGCTCGACCTGCGGCGCGAACACCACCACCAGCGCGTAGATCGCGGCCTGCGCGGCGAACCCGGCCAGCAGCATCAACCGGCTCTCCCGGCGCCGCAGCAGGAGCGCCGCGACCGCGCGCGGCGAAGACCGCTCCCGCCGCTGCGCCGGTGGTTCCACCAGCGATACGGCCGCCAGGACGCTGGAGAGCGCGAGCATGGCCGCCACCGCCGCGAACAGCGGCCCGAAGCCGAGCCGGGTCGCCAGCAACCCGCCCACCAGCGGACCCAGCAGCGATCCCGCCGCGGTGGCGCCGAAGAGCATCCCGAGCGCACGACCGCGCCGGTCGGTCGAGGCCGCCGCGCTCGCGTAGGAGGCGGTCGCGCTGACCACGCCGCCGCAGGCGCCCTGCAGCAACCGGCAGGCCAGGAACTGCTCCGGCGTGTCGGCCAGCGCCATGAGCGCGATCGCCAGGCCCAGCCCGGCGTGCGCGCGCACCACCATCGCCTTGTGCCCGAACCGGTCGCCGACCCAGCCCCACAGCGGCCCGCTGACCAGCTGCACGACCGCCGGAGCGGCCACCGAAACAGCCGTCCACCAGGGGATCTCGCTCCGCGGCGTGCCGATCCCGGCCAGGTAGAACGGCAGCAGCGGCACGACGATGGTCAGCCCCGCCGTCGCCGCGAACTGACCCAGGCACAGCACCGGATAGGTCCGGCCCGGCGAGAACATCACGCCACCACCCCGACGAGCAGCGGGTTCGGCACCGCTCCGGCACCGGCGGGCATGCTCACCCCGCTGGAGCGGCCCTGCCGCAGCAGCGGCTCCAGCACCCGGCGGCTCGGCCACGCCTCTGCCCGCAGCAGCTGCTCCCGCAGCACCTCGCGCACCTCGACCGGTTGCCCGGGCAGGCAATCGAGCACCGCCTCGTGCAGCCGCGCCCACAGCACGCGTTCGTCCAGCCCGAAGTGGCGGCACAGCGCGTCGGCGATGCCGTAGAGGTTCACCTGGAACCCGAGGGTCTGCAGGTAGCCGACCAGCGCTTCGGCGGAGTCCAGCCGAAGTGACTGCGGCGCACCGGGTTTGATGAGGTAGTTCGGGTCGGGAGTGCCGGCTCGTTGCATCCAGCCCGGGAACAGCCGCAACGTGTCGTGGTCGCGGAGCACGAACCGCTCCGCCCGGCCGCCGCGCAGCTGCACCACCACGTTCTGGCCGTGCAGCTCCGGCAGCACCCCTCGGCTCAGGAAGCCGAACGCCACCTCGCAGAACGAGCGCGCCAGGTCACCGAAGAACCAGGCCGGGTCGAACCGGTCGGAGATCGCCGGGGCCAGCACGTCCCACTCGTGCGCGGCCAGCGCCGCCATCGGCAGCACCAGCCCGTCGAGCTCGGGGTAGACCCGGACCTGGGCGGCGAGCTGGCCGGGCCGGTCGCCGAACTCGTCGTCCGGGTCGTGCCAACCGGCCCAGATCCGCTCGTCGCACAACGCGACCCGCCCGGCCAGCGCGGGATCGCGTTCCAGGACGTCGGCCATGCACCGCTGCGCCCGCTCGGCGTTGGCCAGGTAGCGCGGCGGCAGCAGCCGCGTCGCCCCCAGCGTGGCCACCCCGAGCGGGAGCTTGACGTGCCGATCCGACTCGGGCTCGCTGGTCAGCGTCCGGATCGAGGAGGTCGGGTGGAACCCGCCGAGCCCGCGCGCCAGCGGCACCACCGAGCCGTCCGCCAGCTCCTCGCCGAAGCACTTCTCCAGCACGTGCTCGAACTGCCACGGGTGGACCGGGATCGCCTGGTGGTCGTCCCCGGCCTCGTCGACGACCCGCTGTTCAGCGGGGGAGAGGACGAGTTCGGCGAGGTGGTGCGAGAGCGGGTCGCCGCCGTGGGCGAGCCGGTCGCGGCGCACCGCCACCCAGTCCAGCCCCAGCGGCTCGCCGCGCATCGGCCCGCACCGCTCGACGTCCTCGGCGCACCACCCCGCGGCGGCCCGGGCCGTGGGGTGGAACGGCCGGTTGCGCGTCGCCGCCAGCCGCTCCCCGGCCAGCAACCGCCCATCGCGCGGTGCCAGGTCGAGCGAGGCCCGCTGCTCGCGCAGCACCTCGGTGTGCTCGACCGCCGCCCGCAGGTCCCCGGCGACCTCTGCTGAGTCCGCGCTGACCAGCTCGAGGAGCTCCGCCGGGGTCAGCGGCCGGGAACCGTCGAGCAGGACCGGGCCGCAGTCGAAGCGGTACCGCTGCAACGCGCCGCCGGGCCGGACGGGGACGCTCACCGAGCCGGTCGCCAGCCGGATCCGGCCCCAGCCCGGCGCCTCCTCGGTGAGCTCGACCAGCTCCTCCTGCAGCAGCACGTCGACGAGGTCGCGCATGACCAGCTCGGCCGATTCCACCTGCATCAGTACAGGTCCAGCCAGGTGCCGACGCCCCGCTCCCGGGCACGCTCGTAGACCGCACCGGCGCAGGCGATGTCCTCCACCGCCATGCCCATCGGGTTGAGCACGATGATCTCGTCGTCATCGGTGCGACCGGGCCGGGTGCCCGCCAGGATCTCGCCGAGCTCGGCGTGCAGCTGCTCGCGGGAGAACGATCCCTCCAGCACCAGCTGGTTGATGATCTTCTTCTCGCGGTTGCTCTGCTCCCAGTCGTCCACCACGACCTTGTCGGCCTTGAGGAAGACCTCCTTGTGCACGTCCATGATGGACACGTTGCACAGCAGCGCGCCGCGCTTGAGCCAGTCGGAGGAGATGTAGGGCTCGCTGGTGACGGTGCACGGCACGACCAGGTCACCGGCCCGCACGGACTCCTCGGCGGTCTCGGTCACGTGCGCCTTGACGGCCGGGTGCTCGCGGTCGATCCGCTCGGCCAGCGCGTGCGCCGCCTCCGGCCGCTGGTCGTGCAGGTGGACCCGCTCGACGCTGCTGAACTGCTGCAGCAGCGCGGTGATCTGGGTGGCGCCGATGACGCCGCAGCCCACCAGGGCGACGTCGGTGAACCCCTCGCGCGCCAGGTGCCGGGCGGCCAGGCAGGTCACGCCCGCGGTCCGCCAGGCGCTGATCAGGCTGCCTTCGAGCACGGCCACCGGGTAGTTGCTGGCCGGGTCGTTGAGCACGATGACCGCGCTGGCGCGCTCCCGGCCGCGCTCGGCGGGGTTGTCGTGCTTGCTGCCGATCCACTTGATCCCGGACATCCCGGGGTCGCCGACGTGCGCGGGCATCGCGATGATCCGGTCGGCGATGTGGCCCTGCTTGCCCGCCACCCGCAGGTAGGGCTTGAGCGGCTGCACGGTCTTGCCCTCGGAGTGCGCGATCAGCCCCGCGTTGAGCGCCTCCACGTACAGCTCGGACTCGTCCCCGCCGACCGCGGCGATGTCGCTGCGGCTCAGGTAGAGCATCTTGGGCGATTCCTCAGTGGACACCTTTTCTCCTTCGTGTTCCAGCGTTCTCGTCAGTTCGCGCAGCGCTGCCGGGCCGCGTCGAACCAGTCGTCGTCGTAGACCAGGTCGAGGTAGCGGTCCCCGCGGTCGGGGAACACCGCCACCACCCGGCACGGTCGGGGCAGTCGCGGCAGCGTGCGCTGCATCGCGGCGACCACCGCGCCGGTGGAGCCACCGGCGAAGATCCCTTCGGTGGCCAGCAGTTCGCGGCAGCCCACGGCGGCCTCGAAGTCGTTGACGTGCACCACCTCGTCGATCTCGGACGGGCTGAACAGCTCGGGCACCCGGCTGGCCCCGATGCCGGGCACGTCCCGCTGCCCGGGCGGTCCGCCGAAGATCACCGAGCCGACGGCGTCGACCGCGACCACCCGCATGCCGGGGAAGCTCTCCCGCAGGCGCCGCGAGCAGCCCAGCAGGCTCCCGGTGGTGCTGACCGCGCCGAACAGGTACGACGGCGGCTCGTCGAGCTGACGGCTCAGCTCGTCGCCGGTGCCGTGGTAGTGCGCCTGCCAGTTGCGGTCGTTGGCGTACTGGTTGATCCAGATCGCCCCGGGCGAGTTCGCCACGATCTCCCGCACCCGGCGGATCCGGGTGTGCAGGTAGCCACCGGTCTCGTCGGGCTGGTCGACCACCTCCACCTCGGCGCCGAGGTGGCGCAGGATCGCGACGTTGGCGGGCACGGCCTTGGGGTCGAGCACGCAGGTGAAGCGCAACCCGTGGATGCGCGCGGCGATGGCCAGGGCGATCCCGAAGTTCCCGGAGCTGCTCTCCACCAGGTGGCTTCCGCGCCGGATGGAGCCGTTGCGCAGCCCGGATTCGACGATGTGGCTGGCGGAGCGGTCCTTCATGCTCCCGCCGGGGTTCATGAGCTCGAGTTTGGCGATCACCTCGACATCGGATTGAGGGAAAAGCCGGTTCAGCGCGACGGCGGGAGTGTTTCCCACGCATTCGAGGACCGACCCGACTACGGATTCGGTCTGGGTGTCGACGGCCACGTTTCTCCTCAGATCGACAACCGAAAGTCCAGAGCTACGAGCGGAAACGCTAACAAAGGCAAGCCTAACTTAACAGGATGGATCTACGAGAGCCAGCGCACATCTGAGTGGAGCTAGCGGGTGTTTACCTTCCGGAACAAAAGGCGCCCGGGAGGCCGCCTGAACCGTTGTGAACTGCGGTTGTGCGCGATTTCCGATGCCAATCGGAATGTTGGACTCCGAATTCCAGGATCGATCCGGAATTCAATGGTCCGAATGGGGGAGTGGCGCGGTGGTGGCTCCCGCCCTCCCAGCGCGGCGTTCGCGAGGGCAGGATCGGGGGCGAACCGAGTGGATGTGGAGTGCTGGATGTCCGAGATGTTGTCCGTCGAGCTGGCCTACGGCAGGACGGGGCTGACCGTGGAGTTGCCGTCCGCGCGCACGACCGTGGTGGCGCCCACCCACCCGCCTGCCGCGTCGGACGCGGAGGCGACGCTGCGCGAGGCGCTGGCCAAGCCCGTCGCCGGACCGCCGCTGCGCGAGCGGGTGCGGCCGGGGCAGCGGATCGCGGTGTCGATCTGCGACGCGACCCGACCGCAACCCCGGGAGGCGATGGTCCGCGCCCTGCTGGCGGAGCTGGAGGGCATCGCCGCCCGCGACGACTTCACCCTGCTCGTGGCCACCGGGACCCACCGCGGCAACACCGACGAGGAGCTGCGGGCCATGCTCGGCGACGAGCTGGTCGACACGATGCGCATCATCAACCACGACGGCCGCGACCCCGGATCCCTGCGCGAGATGGGCACTTTCGGCGACGGGGTGCCGGTGTGGCTCAACCGGCACTGGGTGGACGCCGACGTGCGGATCACCACCGGTTTCGTCGAACCGCACTTCTTCGCCGGGTTCAGCGGCGGCCCGAAGCTCGTCGCCCCGGGCCTGGCCGGCCTGGACACCGTGCTCACGCTGCACGACGCGGCGCGCATCGCCAGCCCGCAGGCGACCTGGGCGGTCTGCGAGGGCAACCCGGTCCACGACGACGTCCGCGCCATCGCCGAGGGAACCGGTGTGGACTTCGCCTTCGACGTGGTGCTCAACCGCGAGCAGCGGATCGTCGAGGCCTTCGGCGGCGACCTGCTGGCGATGCACGCCGCCGCCCGCGAGATCGTCCGCGAGCTGTCGATGCGCCCGGTCCCGCAGCACTACGACGTCGTGGTCACCACCAACTCCGGGTTCCCGCTGGACCAGAACGTCTACCAGGCGGTCAAGGGCATGACCGCGGCCGCGACCGTCGTCAAGCCCGGCGGTCTGATCATCTGCGCCGCCGAGTGCAGCGACGGTTTCCCCGACCACGGATCGTTCCGCCAGGTCCTGGCCTCCGAACCGACCCCGGAAGCCCTGCTGCGGACCATCTCCGGCAGGACCGAGACGGTGCCCGACCAGTGGCAGGTGCAGATCCTCGCCCGGGTGCTGGCCACCGCGCGCGTCGGGGTGCACACCACCAACCTCACCGACGAGCAGCTGCGCACGGCCCACCTGTACCGGGTCGACGACATCGCCACCGCCGTCGCCGAGGAGCTCGAGGCCAGGGGCCCGGACGCCCGGGTCTGCGTCCTGCCGGAAGGCCCGCAGACCATCCCCTACGTCAGCTGAGCGCACCCTCGATGACGCCGGCGGCGGTCCCGGTCGGCACCTGGCGGACCGCGCGCAGCCCGGCCGCAGCCAGCAGTTCGGCGTACTCGGCGGCGGTGCGCTCGCGACCGCCGGTCAGCGCCGCCATGATCAGGTCGAGCCGCTTGCCGAGGTGCGGTTCGTCGTCGTCGGGCAGGACCTTCTCGACGACGAGCAGCCGGCTGCTGGCGGTCATCGCGCGGGCGCAGGAGCGCAGCACCCGCACGCAGGTCTCGTCGTCCCAGTCGTGCAGGATCCGCGAGAGCAGGTAGGCGTCGGCTCCCGCGGGCAGCGAGTCGAGGAAGTCGCCCTCGACGACCTCGCAGCGCGCGGAGAGCCCCGCCGCGTCGATGTTCTCCCGCGCCTGCCCGGTCACCCCGGGCAGGTCGACGAGCACGCCGCGCAGGTGCGGGTGCCGGTGGAGGACTTCCAGCAGCACTGTGCCGATGCCACCGCCGACGTCCACGAGCCGCTCGACCCCGGAGAAGTCGTAGGCGTCGGCCACGGCCGCTGGTTCGTCGCCGCTGGTGGCGATCATCATCCGGTTGAACCGGGCGGCCTCCTCCGGCCGCTCCGACATCAGCTCGAAGAACGGCTTCCCGCAGGCGATCTCCGGTCCGGTGCGTCCCTCGGCGACCCGCTCCGGCAGCACCCGCAGCGCGTTCCAGAACAGCTCGCCCTGCATGGTCAGCACCATGTCCCTGGTGCCGGACGGATGTCCCTCCCGGAGGGCCTGACCGGATTCGGTGAGCGAGAACCGCTGCTGCGGACCGGTTTCCGGTCCCGGTTCGGTGCGCAGCAACCCGGTGGTCGCCACCGCGCGCAGCACCTGGTGCAGCGGCCCTTGCGTGACGCCGAGACCGGCCGCGAGGTTCGCGCACGACACCGGCTCGCCGGCGAGCAGGTCGGGCACACCGAGGTCGGTCACCACGTACAAGGCGCGGGCGAGGAAGGTGGCGTGCATCGTGTCGAGGACGATTCGCGGCGTGCGCACGGCTTCTCCTGTCGGTGGTCAAGCGCCGAGCGCTTCGCGCACGGCTGCGAACTTGGCATCGGTCTCGTGGACCTCGACGTCGGGATCGGACTCGGCCACGATCCCGCACCCGGCGAACAGCCGCGCCCGCGAACCGGACAGCTGAGCGCACCGCAGCGCGATCCCCAGCTCGCCGTCACCGCCGGCGTCCAGCCAGCCCACCGGGGCCGCGTACCGGTCGCGGTCGAGGTCCTCCAGCTCGCTGATCAGGCCCGCGGCCGCGCGTCGCGGGGTGCCGCCGACGGCCGCGGTCGGGTGCGCGGCGGCGGCCAAACCGAGCAGGTCGACGCCGGTGGTGAGCGTGGCGCTCACATCGGTGGCGAGGTGCGCGATGTTGCGCAGCCGCAGCACGCTCGGCCCGCAGGTGCGCACGTCGGCGCAGTGCGGCGCGATGGCGCTCAGCAGCGACTCGACCGCGAAGTCGTGCTCGTCGCGGTAGGAGGACGAGGTCAGCAGGTGCCGGCCATCGCCCGACCAGCTCGAACCGGCCAGGACCTGCGAGGTCACCTGATCGCCCCGGCGCCGCAGCAGCATCTCCGGCGTGGCACCGATCAGGCCGTCGACGGCGAAGGTCCAGCACTGCGGGTGCCGCCGAGCCAGTTCCCGCAGCAGGAAGCGCGGATCGATCGGCTGGTCGGTCTCGGCGAGGAGATCGCGGGCCAGCACGACCTTGTCCAGCTCGCCCAGCCGGAGCCGCCGCACGGCCTCGGCCACCACGTCGCGCCACCGGGCCCGGGGCAGCGCCCCGTCGCTCCAGCG
Source organism: Saccharopolyspora mangrovi (assembly GCF_035320975.1). Lineage (NCBI taxonomy): Bacteria > Bacillati > Actinomycetota > Actinomycetes > Pseudonocardiales > Pseudonocardiaceae > Saccharopolyspora > Saccharopolyspora mangrovi. The sequence continues at coordinate 286,828 of NZ_JAWLNX010000008.1, forward strand.
CACCCGTCCTGGCCGTGCGATGGGGGAGTGCCGCGAGGGCGTCGCGGCTCCGATGGTGGTGACCCAGCTCCGGCCGTCCCGGCGGGTCACCAGGACCTCCGGCACGATCAGCACCGAACGCCCGCGGTCGTCGAAGGAGAAGCTGGCGAACGCCACGGCGCTCGCCGCGTCCCCGCCGAGCTGGGCGACGAAGTCGGACCACGCTCGCGCGGCCCGCTCGTACCGGCCGGGACCGGTGATCTCGAACCGGGCCGCCTCGCCCCAGCCGATCATCCCTCGCCCGTCGTGCATCCACGACACCACGGCGTCCCCGCTGGGCGGGAGGCGCCAGAGGTCGGTGCTGTCCTCGATCTCGCGGACGCGGACCGATCTGCGTTCCGGGAGGGTGGTGGTCATGTGAGCCCCTTGCCTCAGATCATGTCGGTGATGTTCGGTTCGACGCCCAGCAGTGCGCGGCCGAAGATCTCGGAGCAGGACGCGGGGTTGGCCACGGCGTGCCGGGACGCGGCGTGGATGTCGCGCACGTAGGCCTGCAGCGGGCTGCTCTCGGCGAACGCCGCTGCGCCGTGGGCGGTGACGAGGTCGTCGACCGCCTGCCGGCACAGCTGGGCGGCGTGGCCGGTGTGCTGCCGGATCCGGGCTCGGGCGAGGTGGTCGGGGAAGGTGCCGGCCTCGGCGTGGCCGTCGACGACGGCGGCGGAGTTCTCCGCGATCAGCCGTGCCAGGTCGATCTTCATCGAGGACTCGGCGACGGCCAGCTGGAACGCCGTGGAGTCGCGCTGCCGCTCGTAGTGAGTGAAGGCGATGCCCTTGTCGTCGGCGCCCGCGACGACGCGCTCCAGCACCGCGGTGGCCATCCCGAGGTAGGGCGCGATCATGTACGCGGCGAGCGTGGGCATGAGCGCGGCGCGGTAGCGGGATTCCGGGAGCCCGGCCGGGAAGCGCCCGTGGATGGCGGAGGTCAGCGGCAGCACCCGGTGCTCGGGCACGAACAGGTCCGTTCCGGCGAGCAGGTTGCTGCCGGTGGCCCGCATCCCGACGGTGAACCAGGTGTCCTCGACCGACAGCTCCGCCATCGGGACCAGGGCCAGGGCGGCTTCGCCGTCGCCGGGGAAGCCGAGGATCGCCCACTGCGAGTGCAGGCAACCGGAAGACGGGGCCCAGCGCCCGCTCAGCACCCACCCGCCGTCGACCTGCCGCGCCGTGGACCGCGGGGCCAGCACGGTGCACACGCGGGTGTCCGGACCGTCGGCGTAGACCTCCTCCTGCGCGCGGGCGGGGAACAGGCCGCTGATGAACGCGCCGGAACCGAGGATCATCACCACCCACCCGGCGGAGGGGTCGGCCTTGGCGATCTCGCACGTCGCGTCGATGACGGGGCGCAGCGTGCGTTCCCCGCCGCCGAAGCGGGCCGGGACGAGCGCCCGCAGCACCCCGGTGTCGGTGAGGCGCGCGATCGTCTCGTCGCTGAGGCGGCGCAGCCGATCGTTGGTGTCGCGGTGGCGTTCGAGGTCCGGGTGAGCCGCAGCGGCGAGCTGCGGCAGGTCCGGGTTCGTCGGCACGTGGTCTCCTCGGTGCTCGTCGACCTTCAGGGCGAAACTGCCGTGACGTGGGCCGGTTCTGCGCCGACGATCGCGTTCCCGGCCGCCGACCGCAGGCGTTCGTGCAGCTCGCGGCGGTTCGTCCGGTCGACGGGTACTTCGACCACGCGGAGCCCCGCGCTCCCGGCCAGCACCGTCGTGAGGTCCGCGAGGTCGTCGGCGAGGACGTGCTCGACCCCGCAGGCGGCGCAGAGCGCGGCGATGTCCACCTCTTGCGGTGTGCCGAAGAGCCGCTCGAAAGCGGGGGCGTAGGGGGCGGCACCCTGTTCCAGCACCGTGAAGATGCTACCGCCGTCGTCGTTGGCGACCACGATCGTCAGCCGCGGTTCAGGCTCGTCCGGGCCGATGAGCAGGCCGTTCGAGTCGTGCAGGAAGGTCAGGTCGCCGATCAGGGCGTAGCTCGGCCCGTCGTGGGCCAGTGCGGCACCGACCGCGCTGGAGACGACGCCGTCGATCCCGGCCACGCCCCGGTTCGCCAGCACGGTCACGTCGGGCCGCGGCTCGGCGGCCAGTGCGATGTCCCGGATGGCGTTGGACGGACCCGCGAACACCTGCGAACCCGGGGGCACGCCCGCGAGCACCGCGCGGGCCAGTTGCGGGCCGGTCAGCGTTCCGCGCGACTCGACCCGGTCGATCGCCGCGCACGCGGAGGCGTCGGCGAACCGCCACCGGTCGCCGAACTCGCGAGGCGGTACCCATCCCGCCGGGAGGTCGCCGACGGCCCGCACCGCACCCGGAACATCCGTCCACAGGGGACGGAACCGGCCTCCGGAGGAGAGTGGCACCGCGAAGACCGCAACCCGGTCGTTGGCCAGCAGCCGCTGGACGGACCGGTGCATGGTCGGCCTGCCGAGCACCACCACCTGCTCGGGCAGCAGGTGGTCGGCGCGGCCGGACAAGGCCTCCGCCAGCAGCAGCGGGCCCGAGCGCAGCGACCGGTGCCACAGCGGCGATCCCGGCTCGGCCAGCACCGGCAACTCGGGCGGGACCGCTCCAGTCCCGCTCTGGCCTGCGATGACCAGGGTCGTGGCGGCTGCCGACAGCGGCAGCGGACCGGCGACGTTGCCGCCGGGCGCGACGGCGCTCCAGGCGTGCCCGGCGGCGCGGCCGGGCGCCGGATCGGTGGCGCCGAGGTGATCGGGCACCAGCGGTTCGCGCAGCGGGACGTTGAGCTGCACCGGCCCGGGATCGTGCGACAGCGACCCCAGCGCGCGCGAGACGACGCGGTCCACAGTGGTCCGCCAGTACCGGGGCGCGGCGGTGTCGGCGGTGGGCATCTCGGCGAAGCAGCGCAGCGCGTTGCCGAACATCCCGTGCTGGTCGATGGTTTGGCCCGCACCGGTGCCGCGCAGCTCGACCGGGCGGTCCGCGGTGATCGCCAGCAGCGGGAGACCGGCGTGGTCGGCCTCCAGCACGGCCGGGTGCAGGTTGGCGGCGGCGGTCCCGGAGGTGCACACGACCGGGACCGGTCGACCGGCGCGCATCGCGAGGCCCGACGCGAGGAATCCCGCGCTGCGTTCGTCGATGCGCACGTGCATCCGCAGGCGGCCGGCTGCGTCGGCCGCGTGCAGCGCGAATGCCAGCGGCGCGTTCCGCGATCCCGGGCACAGCACCGCGTCGCGCACGCCGCAGCGGATCAGTTCGTCCACGATCACGTTCGCCTGGTCCGTAGACGGGTTCATGGGAGGGGAACCTACGTCCGCGACTGAGTTCGGAGTGTGAACGTCCGGTTACGTGGTGCACACATCGGACGTTGTTACTTGAAGAGAAGTAGTTTCCATTCACGGAACGCGCCCTTCACCACGGCGCATTGGTTGCGCTGATTGACTGCGCCTTGCGTCGGAAAAGCCACGCATCCGTTGGGAATTGGTTTCGCGACTCCCATTCGGTCACGCATTGCGCGTGGTGGCAAGGCATTTGGTCGGCATTTTCGATCGACCGATCGAAAATGTTTTCTAGGGAAGGGAAAATCGATCCTTGAGCACTAACGATGTCGCGAGCAGTGGCCGGCGGTACCTCCGCGCGGCCGTCACGGTGGCAGCGAGCTCAGCCATGCTGGGGCTGGTCGGTGTCGGCACTGCGTCGGCGCACGGGTCCGCGCCCGAGCCCACCGGCGGACCGCTCGGTGCGGTCCAGGCCTCTGCGGGCGCGCTGGTGGGCCACCTGGAGGAGTACCACCTCTCCGACCCCACTTGGGAAGTCAAGAGCCTGCTCACCAGTCCCGAGGAGAACATCCGCATCCACCACGAGATGGCCGACGAAATCATCGATCCGGTCCTAAGCCTGCTTCCGTGAACCCAGCGGCGCGGTGATCCGGTGCGCCCGGGTCACCGCGCCGCTCCCGCTTCCCAGGATGGACGGTGATTCCCCATGACCACCAGCGAGAACACCGATCTGGCGTTGTCGTCCGAGGCGCAGGACCTGCTGTTCCGCGAGGCCCGCACCGCCAATTCGTTCAGCGACGAACCGGTGGCCGATGAGCAGCTGCGCGCCATCTACGACCTGATGCGCTGGGCTCCCACGTCGGCGAACACCCAGCCGCTGCGGATCACCGCGGTGCGCACCCCGGAGGCGAAGGCGCGGCTGCTTCCGCTGATGGCCGAGGGCAACCGCCCCAAGACCGAGTCCGCGCCGGTAACGCTGCTGCTGTCGGCGGACCGCAACTTCGACGAGCACATGCCCCGATTGCTGCCGTTCGCCCCGCAGATGCGCGAGATGTTCGCCGACCCGCAGATCCGCGCCCAGGCGGCGGACTACAACGCGACCTTGCAGGCGGGCTACGCCATCCTGGCGGTCCGTGCGGCCGGTCTGGCCGCCGGTCCGATGCTGGGCTTCGACCCGGCCGGCGTGGACGCCGAGTTCTTCCCCGACGGCGGACGGCACGTCGTGCTGGTCGTCAACGTGGGCAGGCCGGGGGAGGATCCGTGGTTCGAGCGGCTGCCGCGCTTGGAGTACGAGGAAGTCGTCTCCGTCATCTGACCACATTGGACGGTTCGCCCGAATGCGGAATCCCGTTGTGTCTGAGCTGTTTGATCCGAAGTTGTGGGAGCCGGTCGAGGGCTTCGACTTCACCGACATCACCTATCACCGCTGTGTGGAGGACGGTCCTGGCCGGGGCACGGTGCGCATCGCG